>JAIXOR010000055.1 GCA_027486655.1 Verrucomicrobiaceae bacterium
ACCGCTGACCGCTGACCGCTGACCGCTGACCGCTGACCGCTGACCGCTGACCGCTGACCGCTGACCGCTGACCGCTGACCACTGACCGCTGACTAAGCCGGCGCCTTGTCGAGGTCGAAGGCGTCGTGGACGGCGCGTGCGGCGTCTTCGATGCGGGTTTCGTCCACGGTGACGGCGATTTTGATTTCCGAGGTGGAGATCATGCCGATGTTGATGCCTGCATCGCCGAGGGCCTTGAACATGGTGGCGGCGACTCCGGAGTGGGAGCGCATGCCGATGCCGACGGCGGAGAGTTTGGCGATGCCGGCCTCGGTTTCGATTTTCGAGTTGGCGAGTTCGTTGAGCAGCGGTTTGAGGGCGGCCTGGGCCTTGCCGAGGTCGCTGCTGTGCATGGTGAACGAGTGGCGGGCGAAGCCGTCGTGGGCGATGTTGGAGATGATCATGTCCAGGTTGATCTCCGCGTCGCCGAGGGCACCGAGGATGCGGCCGGACATGCCGGGTTCGTCGGGGATGCCGGTGATGGTGACGCGTGCCTGTGAGCGTTCGATCGAGACGCCGCGGATGACGACGTTTTCCATGTTGGGATGTTCTTCTAACACGAGGGTGCCTGGGTTGTCGTTGAGGGAGGAGCGGACTTCGAACACGACGCCGAATTTCTTGGCGAACTCGACGGAGCGGGATTGCATGACCTTGGAGCCTGAGGAGGCCATTTCGAGCATCTCGTCGTAGGAGATCTCGGGGAGTTTGCGGGCGTTTTTGACGATGCGTGGATCGCAGGTGTAAACGCCGTCCACATCGGTGAGGATCTGGCAGACATCGGCCTTGAGGGCGGCGGCGACGGCGATGGCGGTGAGGTCGGATCCACCGCGGCCGAGGGTGTGGATCATGCCGTCCGGGGTGACGCCCTGAAAGCCGGCGACGACGAGGGTTTTGCCTTCATCAAGGAATCCGCGCATGAGCGAGGGGTCCATGTTGAGGATGCGGCCGCGGGTGTGGGATCCGGTGGTGAAGATGCCGGCTTGGCGTCCGGTGATGGAGGCGGCGTCCACGCCGAGGTCGTGGAGGGCCATGGTGACGAGGGCGATGGATTGTTGTTCGCCGGTGGCGAGCAGCACGTCGAGTTCGCGTTCGCTGGGGTTTTCCGAGAGTTCCCGGGCCATTTTGATGAGGCCGTCGGTGACGCCGGACATGGCGGAGACCACGGCGACGACTTGGTTTCCCTCGTCGCGGGTGCGTTTCATGCGGGCTGCGACGTTGCGGATGCGGTCGAGCGTGCCGACGGAGGTGCCGCCGTATTTTTGAACGATGAGAGCCATGGGTTGAGCGGCGCGGAGTGAAGGGGAGAGGCGGGGCTTTGGCAAGAAATTGGAGATTTTCCAGCGGAGGGGGGCTCAGCCGAGCAGTTCGGTGGCCATGGCCTGCCATTCCTCGTCGAGGGTGGTGTGGCGGGCGGGCACGGGTTTTCCGGCGCGGGCGTACCAGTAGGCGGCGTTCGAGGAGTCGCCTTCCTCGCGGTGGAGATAGGCGTGGATCCAGGATCCGGCGGTACCGGGCAGGTCCTGGCAAAGGTCGTGCGCGGTGCCCCAGTGGCCGGCTCTGGCAAACCAGAGGGTGCGGGCGGTGGCGTCGAGGCCGGCGGGTGGCGCGGCGTCGGAGGCGGCGGATCTGGCGAGCTCGCTGGCGGTCATGCCGGAGGGTTTCACGTGGCGGCGGCGGCTTGCAATCCGGATCCGCCCGGGGGGAGGCTTCACTTTTTCGGGCGGCCGTATCCCGGGAGGGGGCGGCCTTGATCGTCGAGTTTTCCGGCGGCCCAGAGCACGCCCTTGGTGACGAGGTCGAGGTAGCGGGGGTCCTCCACGGTGGCGTTGTTGTGGCCGATGGTGGTGCAGAAGACGCGGGTTTTCTTTTCGCCGTAGCTGTTGGTCCAGACGACGACGGCCTCGGAGTTGCCTTGTTTGCCGGTGGCGAGGGCTTTCGCCTGATCGAAGAGGCGGACGTTGTTGTAGAGTTCCTCGGGGATGGTGGTCCAGTTGGAGAATCCGCGGACGGCGGGGTGGTTCGGATCGGTGAATGTGATGTCGATGGGTTTCTGCGGGCCGTGGCCGCTGGACTGGAGGCCGAGGAACTCGAACCAGAGCGATCCAGCGGTGCCGAGGGTCTCGACTTTCTTGCGGAAGTCTCCGGTGCGGTAGCTGTGCATGGCACAGTGGAGGTTCACGCCGGGCAATCCGTCGAGGTGGGGCTTGAGCACGCCGCGGACGACGGCCTCGTCCTTGATGTCGGCGGCGCATTCGTCGTGGATGACGAGGTCGTATCCGGCGGCGTAGTCCGGGTTTCCAAAGATCGGCAACTGCGGGCGGGTGTTGGAGTCCGGGACGTGGATCTGGTCGACGATCAGGTTGGCGCGCTCTTCGAGGCCCTTTTTGAGGATTTCCTTCTGGGCGGCGTAGTTGTGGCAGCAGCCGCCGGTGATGAGCATCACCTTGAGCGGTTTTTCGGCGGCGGAGAGCGGGAGCAGCCCGAGGACTGCGGCGGCGGCGGAGGCGAGGCGGGTTTTCATGAGTGGAATGCGGGTGCTTGGTGGCTTACGGCCGGGGTTTTCCGCGCTTGTCAGCGGATTTCCCCGGCGGGCGGGCGGGTGGAGGTGCGGCGGACTGCCGGGCCTCGCGTTCGCGGGTGCGCTTGCGCCAGTCTTTTTTCGGCTGGGGCTCGCCCGGGCTGCGCGGAGCGGGTGCGGCGGTGTAGTCGAAGGAACGGAGTTTCTTGCGCGGCAGGCGGCGGCCGATGAAGAGCTCGAGGATGCCTAACAGATTCAGGTCCTGGCGCGGCACGAAGCTGATCGCCTCGCCGCTGTGCTCGGCGCGGCCGGTGCGGCCGATGCGGTGGACGTAGTCCTCGGGATTCACCGGGAAATCGTAGTTCACCACGTGGGTGACGCCGTCGATATCGATGCCGCGCGCGACGATGTCGGTGGCGACGAGCACCTGGATGCGGCCTTCCTTGAAATCCCGGAGTGCCTTCAGCCGCTGTTCCTGGGAGCGGCTGGAGTGGAGGCGCGCCACCTTCACGCCGGACTCTTGCAGGAAGGTGGTGAGGCGGTTGGCCCCGTCCTTCATGCGGACGAACACGAGCACCCGGTCGAAGCCAACGGTGCGCAGCAGTTCCCGCAGCAAGGGGCCCTTGAGATGAGGCTGCACTTCGTAAACGGATTGGTTCACGTTGTCGGCTGGATTCGAGCGTTTGCCGATTTGGATCATCTTCGGCTGGTGCTGGAAACGGCGGGCGAGCGACTCGACCTCCTTCGGAAAGGTGGCGGAAAACATCAGCGTCTGTCGTTTGACGGGCAGCCAGCTGAGGATCTTCTCGATGTCCGGCAGGAAGCCCATGTGCAGCATGCGGTCCGCTTCATCGAGCACGAGAGTCTCCAGGGAGCGGAAATCGAGGCGATGTCGTTCCTTCAGATCGATGAGGCGGCCGGGGGTGGCGACGAGGATGTGGACGCCCTTTTGGATCGCGCTGACCTGGGCTTCCTCCCCCACCCCGCCGTGGATGGCGGCCACGCGGAGGGGCAGGCTTTGCCCATAGTGGCGGATGTTTTCCATGATCTGGATGGCCAGCTCGCGGGTGGGGGCGAGGATCAGCCCGCGGATGCGGCGCTTTTCATCACGGGGGCCCTGGATGAAGCGGTGAAGCATCGGCAGCACAAAGGCCGCCGTCTTGCCGGTGCCGGTCTGGGCGATGGCGATGACGTCATTTCCCTGGAGGATCCTGGGAATGGCCGCCTCCTGGACCGGAGTGGGCTGGGTATAGCCCGACTTCCGCACGGCGCTGAGGATTCCGGGATCAAGTCCAAAGGAGCGGAAGGGCATGCGCGGACCCTAAACGGCTCGGTGGTGGATTGACACGGAATTTCCGCAGCGGGAAGCGATCCCGGAGCCGCGCGGGCGGAATCAGGAAAGCGACTGCTGGAACGCATCGCCCGACTTCAGCCCGAGCACGAAGCGCGTGAGCAAGGTGATGGTGCGCTCGACGTCGTCAAGATGGGCGGTCTCCACCACCGAGTGCATGCAGCGCAGCGGCAGCGAAACCAAGGCGCTCGGCACGCCCTCGCGCGAGTGGAAGATCTTGTCGGTATCCGTGCCGGTGAAGCGGCTGCTGGCCTCGTGCTGCACCGGGACCTTTGCGGCGGCGGCGGTGTCCATGAGGCGCTTGACGACGAGCGGATGGTTGGCCGTGCCATGCGTGAGCGTGGGGCCTCCCCCTAACAGAACTTTGCCGTGCTTCGCCGGATCCAGCCCCGGAGTGTCGGTGGCATGGGTCACATCCAGGCAGACGCAAAGGTCCGGTTGCAGGCGATAGGTGGCCATGATCGCGCCGTGGCCGCCGATTTCCTCCTGGATCGCGTTCAGGCAGACGAGGGTGTATGCGGGCTTCTTTTTCGCGGCAGCCACGTTTCTCATCACGCGGGCGATGATGTAGCCGCCGATGCGGTTGTCCAAGGCGCGGCTGACGATGCGTTTGTGGGCGAGCTCCATCGGCCCGTCCTGATAGACAGCGGGATGTCCGACGCGGATGCCGAGTTTGGCCACCTCGGCCGCGCTGGAGGCACCGACATCCACCCAGAGGTCGTGGATGGCCGGGGCTTTCTCCGCTCCCAGGTCATCGCGGCGGAGATGGATGGCGGTGTTGCCGATGATGCCGGAGACGGGCCCCTTGTCGCCGAGGATGTGAAGGCGGCGGCCGCGGGCGGTGGCGGTGTCCGATCCGCCGACGCGGTCGAGACGCAGGAATCCGCGATCATCGATGTGTTTGATCATGAACCCGATCTCGTCGGCATGGGCGGCGAGCATCACCACGCGATCCGTCGCGCCGCGAAGCGTGGCCCAGGTGGAACCGTAAGCATCGCACTTGACGGTGGTGGCGTGCCTGCCCACCCAGTCCGCCCAGACCTTCTGGCCCGGCATTTCAAATCCGGTGGGACTCGGGGTTTCTAACAATCGATGAAGGAAGGCGCGGTCGTCGGAATTCACGCGGGGATTCAATCAAACGTCCGCGCCTCGGCAAGCGCGGATGAGCCACCTGTCCCGACACAAAAAACGCCGGCGGGGAGCCGGCGTCTTCGGGAAGGATTCTCAGGGGTCCACATCCGTCACTGGCGGCGGGATGATGGGCGGCGGCGTGATCGGCGGCCACGCAGGCGGAAGATCGAGTGGATTCGGCAGCGGCGGCGCCACGGCGGATGCCACGATCTGCTTTGCATCCTTGGAACTCTTCGAACTCTTGGAGCTGTATCCGGTCTCGCCGGCATTCGGATCGAGACGGGCGAGAAGCGCCTGCACCTCGGCCACCGCTTCCGGGCAGGCGGCGATGGCGCACTGCGAAATGATGCGCATGGACTCCGGGGAGACGTGAATGGCGGTCTCAACGATGGCGACAACCTGGGACGGCGAGGCCTCGCTGGCCTTGATGGCGGTTTTGACGATCTCGCAGGCGCAGGAAGGATTGGCACCGACCTCAAGCTCGACGATCTCGAGAACCTTGGAGGGATCGAGTTTCACGCGTTGCTCGACGGAGAGCGTGATTTGCAGGCAGTCGGAGGATTTCTCGGTTTTCCCCGTCTCGCGGTAGGCGGCGGAGACTTCGGCGAGGCCTTTCTGCAGGCTGTCCGCAGCAGCCTCGTAGGAGGAGCCGGAGGCGCTGACGGCCACCTTGCGGTAGGGAGAGGGATTGCGCAGCACGCCGAGGTCCACGACTGATTCGACATCACGCTGCGAGGCGAGCGCCGAATTGAGGGTGAGGCTGTCCTGGGAAGTGATCACCGGTTGTTCGTCGGCAACGATGCCGGCGGCCTTGGCCGTGGCGGGCACGTCGTAGCTGCCGGGCAATTCCGAGGCGTCCGCAAAGCGGGGAAGGACGCCGTGGGTGCCATCGGGCTTCAATGAGGCTTCCGACGGATTATGGGAGCTTTCAAGATTCTGGGCCGTAAGCGGGGAGAGCAGGCCGAGGATCAGAAAAGCAACCGTGTGGGGGAACACAGTTGGTTTCATGGGGGATGGGGGTGACGCCTGAGAACCTAGCCGAAAGCCGCTCTTTGTGGCAAATTCGGATCTTCACGTGATCGCGTAAGCAGCGGGCTGGCGCCGCAAGCATCTGGATATCAGCGTCATGGAGATGATGGACGATCCATCCTCGCGGATAGTCCGGATTTCCCGAGAGTCCATGGGCCTGAATCAAGCCTCGCACTTGCGAGCGCGGTGCGAATATGGGAGACCTGCGCCGTGCATTGGAGCGTCGAACTTCTGGCCGTGTTTGTGGCCGCCGCATCAGGAGCCCTCGCACGCCGGCAGAAGGAGATGGACCTCTTTGGCATGTATGTGATGGGCGTGCTCACCGGCATGGGCGGCGGCACACTGCGCAGCGTGCTGATCGGCGATCTGCCGCCACCTCTTTTCCGCGATCCGATCTATCTGTTAGCGATCGCCGCCGCGGTGCTGTTGGCGCGTTTTGGCGATCGCTGGCTGGCGAAGGTGCGCCGAGTGGTGTCGCTGGTGGATGCGGCGAGTCTCGGACTTTTCGTTTCCGTGGGCATGCGGATCTCCCAGGAACACGGGCTGGCGCCATGGGCCTGCGTGGCCAACGGCGTGATCACCGCGACCTTCGGTGGCGTGCTGCGTGACATCGCACGGGCGGAAGTGCCGTTGATTTTCCGCAAGGAAATCTATGCCACCGCCTGCATCATCGGCGGCTTTTGCCTGCTGGGATTGGACCAGCTTGGCGTCGAGGATCGTCTCGCCGTTCCGCTGGTCACGGTGCTGGTGACAGGAATCCGTTTGGTGGCGATTCGTTTCGCCCTGCACCAATCCTCCGAATGAGGGTGGAGATCCCGCCGGGATGTGCTTGGATGGCGCTGCGACTCGGTCGCGCCCGATCATGATCCCCACACCCAACCAGCTTTTCGCACGATTCGAGCGTGGTGAAATCGAACGGGACGAACTCCAGGCACTGATGGCCATGCACGCCCGTGAGTTGATCGCGGAGATGGAGGAGGACCACCAGAACCCGGCGGCGGCCTGGCTGGAGACTCTGCTCGCCAGGCGTGCGATGGGCAAACTCGTGCGCCGCCACGGCAGCCGTCTGATCCGGGACGTCCTCGTGGCACTGGCCGAAGCCGAGGATTTTCCACCCGCAAGGTATCTTTGGAATGCCGCCCACCCCGACGTGCCGCTGCACTGTTTCCTGCGAATGCGGCGGGCTCCGGTGCTCCGGATCGCCGGGATCGATGCCGCGGCGGGCTGCGTGTCGGTGATCATCGAACACGGCGACCCAGGACGAGGCCGGGCTTCACGCAGGCTGTTTGTTTTCCGCAGGGATGAAAGCTGGCGTCTGCGCCCGGAAGCCCCTGAGGCCTAGCCACCGGTCACGGTGAGGAAAGGCCGGATTTTCTCCAGTTTCGCCGGACCGATTCCCGGCACCCGCAACAGGTCGTCGATCTTTTGAAAGGGCCTGCTTCCGATGATGTCATTGGCGGTTTTCTCGCCGACGCCCGGCAGCGTCATCAATTGATCGCGGGCTGCCTTGTTGACATCCACCGGTGCGTTTTCCTCGGCCTTGCCCTCGCCGCGCGCCTCGGCGATCTCGGCGATTTCGTCGCGCGCCTCCTTGCGGAAATCCGGCAGCTTTTGCCAGTCCGTGTGCTTCCACGCCCCGAGTCCGGCCCGTGCCGCGGTCAGTTCGAGGTCCTTGAGATGCTCCTGCCATTCGTCGCCGGGCGTTCCATCCGGGAGCTGGCGCGCCACACCGAAGGCCCTCGCATGGCCGCCGGAAACGAGCACCTCCGAAAGGTCCCGCCCGTCCGCCACCCTCACAAATGCATAGATCCGCCCGAAGCGCCCATCGCCCCGCCCGTCGGCAAACGCGGTGTGCACCGTAAAGGGATTCTTGAGCAGTCGCGCCGTCTCTGTTTTCGCAGCTTCTCCCGCCGACTTCGCAGTCAGGATGTCCGCGATCCCGAAATACCGCCGCTGGTCGCGCAGGCGACGCGCATTCGAGTCATCCCCGGTGACGTGCATCTCGATGCAGTCCACGCCATACAGGCGGATCGTTTGCTTCTTCCCATCCGGAAACACCACTTGGAAACTGTCGCCGTCCGACCAATCCGTCGGTTCCATCCGGCATCCCGTGATTTCCTTGAGCTGCGCGGAGGCGATGCCCGCCATCATCCCGCATGCGAGGATCAACAACCGTTTCATGAAGGCGCAATAGCACGCCCGGCCCGTTTCCACAAGCGCGGGCCCAGCGTCACGCAGGCGACAAACAACCCTGCGGCCAGCCCCCACCAGACACCGGGTGCGCCGATGCCAAGCGAAAACGCAAGCCACGCACTCGTCGGCAGCCCCACCAGCCAATACGCCGTGAAGCCCATCAAGGCCGGCACTCTCGCGTCCTGAAGCCCCCGCAGCATCGCCGACGATGCTACCTGCAGGCCATCCACCACTTGAAACACCCCCACGATGACCAGAAGGGACGCGCCGAGAGCCACCACCTCCGGCGAGCCCACAAACAAGGACGCAAGCCATTCCCCGCAGATCAGGAAAAACCCGGCAGCCAGCAACGCGTAGCCCGTCACCAGCAACCAGCCGGACACCGCAATGCGGCGGAATCGCTGGAATTCCCCAGCGCCAAGAGCCTCGCCGATCCGCACCGTCAAGGCCATCGAAAGCCCGAGAGGAATCATGAACGCCGTCGCCGCCAGCGTGATCGCAATCTGATGGGCTGCCAGCGCGTCCTTGCCAAAGCGCCCCATCAGCAGTCCCGCGACCGAAAACGCGGACACCTCGCACAGCATCTGAATGCTCGCCGGGAAACCCATCGACGCCAAACGCCGGACCCCCGACCAGCCCGGCCGGCCCGACCAGCGCAGCGGCACCCAGCCACTCAGCGCCTCCGACTTTGCAAACCAAACGAACATCCCCACCAGAATCATCACCCGCGCGATCAGCGTCGCCCACGCCGCTCCTTCAAATCCCAGTTCGGGAAACCCGGCCAACCCGTGGATCAGCAGCGCATTCAGCACGATGTTCAACACCACCCCTCCCAGGAAAATCCAGAAAGACGGCCAAGGACGGTTCAACGCATCCGCGTGGTTCTTCAGTGCGATCGATACCAGCCCGGGCACCATCGAGGCCATCAGGATCCGGAAAAAAACCTTCGCCCGCTCCGTGACCTCCGCTGGCTGGCCGAACACGTGCAGATGCTCGGAGAGCACCATCGCCCCCGCGAAAAGAACCAGCCCCAGTCCCAACGCAAGCCACGCCCCATTCCGGCAACTCTCCACCGCACGGTCCGCATTCTCGCCTCCACGCGCGTTCGAACTGAACACCGACACCGCTGTTAGAACACCCATGCCGAATACAAAGGGCACATGGAACAAGGTGTTGGCAAAGGTCAGCGCCGCCAATTCAGTCACTCCGAGATGCCCCACCATCACCGTATCCGCCACCCCGAGCAGCATCTGGCTCAACTGGCCGATCATCAGCGGAAACGCCAGCTTCAAGGTCATCCGTGACTCGTGCATCCATCCCATGCGGACGGCCTGTGTCCCGGGAAAGCCCGGCCTTGTCCATGACATTCCCCTCCCCACCCCGAAATCCTCACGACCCTGAATTTTCCGGTTGCCCTGTGCCCGCCTCTCGCTCAATCTCCCGCCGTGCCGCCCATCGGGCGGCGTTGTGAAGTGCCTCGGTAGCTCAGTTGGTAGAGCAGTTGACTCTTAATCAATTGGTCCTTGGTTCGAGTCCAAGCCGGGGTACCACTTCACCACCTGAACATCAAAGGGTTGGGGCGAAAAGCCCATAGGGGGACAAAACCCGTGCAATATATCTGCAATAGTTTTCCGCAGACAGTAGGGCACAAAACGACCCACAAAAAAGCGTGTTGCAATAGGTTTCTGCAATAAACGCCCCAAGGATTGCGCCTGGACTCGCGCCCAATCGATCGAATGGCTGCAATGGTGCGCTTACGGGCGTAAACCCCGCCATGTGGAGGGATGAAATCGATTCTTTGGCGCGAAGGCGGCTGTCGATCCCGGACCCCGCGTGGCAGGCATTGGATGTCCCGCTCGAATGGATTCCTGAATTCCCATGCCCTTGAGGGCGTCAGCTGCCTGCGGGGAAAAGATCGAACTGCGTGACCGGAGCGTCGATGACCAGGCGGGCTTGGGTGGCGGTCGTCGCCGGGAATCGCTTGGCGTAGATCATGCCGTGGATGTTGCCCTGGTGGGCGACGCGCCATTGGCCGTCGGGCTGGAGGACTTCGAGGCGGAACGATTTCGCCTGGCCGCGCTGGTAGTTCGGATTCTCGATGGTGAACTCGAGGCGGTTGAAGGTCTTCGTTTCGCCGAGGTCGATGGTGGTTCCCGATTTGCCGGCGGTTAGAGAGCCCGCGGAAACACCGGCGCGCACGATGGCTTCGAGCGGCTGGTCGTATTCGACTTTCACCAGCGTGTCGGACAGCGCGGTTTGTTTCACCACCTTGGCGGCGATCTGCGGCACGGGGTTCTTGCCGTGCACGTAGAGCACGTTGTCGCGGAAAGTGCAGCCGGGCCAGAAGGTGCCGCGGGTGTTGGTGAGGCTTTCACCGAATTTCTCGATCCACGTCTTGGTGACCGGGCCGGGCGTGGGGAGTCCGTCGAGCATCGGCGGGAGGTTGAAGAGCCAGTTGCGATCGATGCAGGCGATGTCCACCATCGTCCGGATGCGGGCTTCGGGGGTGCTGTGATCGATGATGTCCTTGCGGCGGGACTCGGGGGTCACCTTCAGGCTGACGATCCTGCCATTCTGATAGACGCACTCGACAGTGGTCTTCTTCGCGGCGGTGAGTTTGAAGGAAACATCCCAGTCCTCAGGCCATGCGGGCATGAGGTGGATTTTTTCGCCGTCGGATTGCAGCAGCATCGCTTGCAGCGTGTTGACAGAATTCGCGCCGTGGTCGTTGTCCGGCGTGCCGTCCATCTTGCACTCCCAGAAAGCCGGGAATTTCGGGCGCGGGCGGTAGGGAAAGGGCAGGCCGGACTTGGGATCTCCGATGACGAAGCCGGGAGTGTCCGCGGCTCCGCGCATCAGCTCGCCATTGGGGCCTTTGGTGATGTTGCCGGCCCATTGGACGTAACGGTCGTTGAAATTGATGCTGGCGAGGCGGGCGGCTTCACGGGCGAGTCCGAGGTAAGCGGCCTGCACGGGAGCCGATTGCCAGCCGCCGGTTTCGACCGGTTGCCAATCAACGGTGCCGTCGAGGCTGGGGTTGCGGACATGGAACGATTGCCGGGCCATGGCGAGTTTCTCCGGCGTGCCGATCCAGGCCTGGCGGAACGGATAGATCGAATAAAGCTCGGGCGTTTCGCAATCGGTGCGACCCGGGTCATAAACTTCGCCGACGGCGAGCAGGTCCATGCCGCGGATGCGGCGGGTGGGCATCTCCGGCAGCATCGCGCGCCACTTGGCGAAGGTCGCGCGGCGTTGTGCGTCGATGGGGAAAGAGAGAAGCTGGTCTAACAAATACTTCATGCAGCCCATCTCGGTCGCGGGATTGGTGACGCCCTGATAGGTTTCCGCGCAGCCGACGCCTTCCATGAGCATCTTTCCGTTCGCGTCGGTCTTGGTGAATCGGTTGAAGTAGAACTTCAGGCCTTCCTCGGCGCAGGGCAGCAGGGTTTCCTTGAGAAACTTGTCGTCGCGGGTGTGGGCGTAGGTTTCCGCCATGATGGCGGGAATCTCGATGGTGGCGAGCTGGTGGAATTTCAGGTGGCCGGGCATGCCCTCGAAGGGGAAGACGCCGACGTTGTGATACCAGCTTGCCTCGAAGATCACCGCGCCATCGACGCCGTAGAGTTTCTTGCAACGGTCCTTGGCGATATCGAGGCCGTTTCGGACGAACTGCATGCCGGGGATGATCGTGTCGTAGTCGCCGCGGTTCGGCATCGACCAGTAAGGATGGCGGGTGTTCTGCCACATGAAGGAAAGCTGCGCCCAATCACGACCATCCGGAGAAACTGGACCGTCCTTCGGTTTGTCGAAGCCCATCACGCCGGCCGGCATGTCCATGGTGAAGATCGAGCCGTTGTAAGGTGGCGGCACCGCTCCACGGCTGGCGATGGCCTGGCAGAATCGCTCCAAGGCGTAGCGTTGCGTGATCTGATGGGCGTTCTGAGCGGCCGGGAGCTCCTTGTGCCCCTCATAAACGTCGCGCGACTGCGGGAACTGGGTGAAGCGGAATTGGTCGAGTTTATAGGTGCCTTCACCCGCTTTCGGGACGAAAATGTGGCTGCGTTTCCAGAAGGCCTTCCAGTAGGCGAGGTGGGCATTCCATTCCGACTTCACCGGCTTGATGGCCTCGGCTTTCCATGCCTCCGGACTGTCGGGTTGGCTTGTTAGAACGCGCACGCTGGCATCGATGCCGGAGACGGCTTGCGGCGAAGCGATGGTGGTCGGGTTGAGACGGGTGAAACCTTTCGCCTCAAGCACGCAACCGGAGGTGCGGTGGAGGATGGGATCCTTGGTCTTGGCCACCACTTCCGGCGAGTTCTGGCTGGCGAAGCTCGCCGCCCAGGTGGACGACTGGTTGCGATAGCACCAAGCGACCTTGCCGGTGTTGTCGTGGAACAAGAGCGCGGCCGTGCCGCCGCCGGGCGAGGGATCGGCGGCGTTCTGCCACTGGCGCAGTGACTCGGCCATGATGCTGACCTTGCGTGGCGTCGGGCTGTGACCCTGGACGCGGATCACCGGTGCGTTGGCATCCACCCAGACGCGGAATTTGGCGTCGCCCGCGATGACTTCCACGGCGGCTTGTTCTAACAGAAGCGTGGTCTTGAGGTTCTTGATGTCCAAGGCGGGCTCGGTGCGCAGACGGACCCGACCCAGCTTCGGCAGCAGGTGATTCGCGTCGTAGGCATCGACCTTGGAAACGTAGAACATCAGGTCGCCATTGGTTTCGACCCAGACGTTCAGGCCGACGTCGCCGTTGCCGAGTGGCATCGAATCGAACGAACCCTGGATGGCGGGGCCGTTCCAGACCACGTTGCAGCCATCGAGATTGCTGATGGAGGAAGTGGCCGGGTCGGAATCCTTGGCGGTTTTTTCAGCAAGCAAACAGATTTCCCGATAGACATTGAGCCCGATCGGGCCATCCGCGAATTCAAGGCGCACGGCAACGACATTGCTGGCATCGATCGGCACGGAGAGACGGCTGGAGCCTCCACGGCTGTCGGCCTTGGCATCGGCGATCTTGATGAACAAGTCGGGGGCGTCGGCCTTGGCGATCCACACGCTGTAGGCCTGGCTGGAGCGGGCGTCGCCGTGTCCGGCGAAGGTTTGGATTTCGCCAAGCTTCGCGCCCTTCTCCCCCGGGAGTTTCATCAGCAGGCTGTGGCCTGCGCCAAAAGCACGGTAGGTCTTGCCGTCATTGAGGGTGTCCCCGGCGCCATTGCCGTTTCGGGTGGTGCCGTTGAACAAGGCGGAGGTGTCGGCTGAACCGCTTTCGTCCTGCGTCCCGCCGGAAACAAGGGCGGCGGAAGGGGTGATCCGTTGGTCGGGTGCGGACAATTCGGCCTCGAAGGCGTCTCCGGTTCCGGGGCGCAGCGCCTGCTCGACCTTGATGGCGGAGGCCGTCGGTTTTTCCTCCAACATCATCAAACGCACAGGGCCTAACAATCCGGACGACACTGGCTTCGAGTCCTTGTTGAAATAGTTCCAGGTCGTGAAGCCAATCCGTCCGGTTGGGCGGTTTTGTTTTTTCACGAACCAATCCGGGAAGGATTTGAGGAACTTCCCGTTGCCGCGCGGGCCGCCGGTCCATTCGCAATCGTCAGGCAGTTGCTCGTCGCCGATGAGCCGGTTTGCCCAGACGTTGGTGACTTCGATGACGAGTTCGTTGTCTTTTTCCTTGAGCACACCATCGGGAAGCGCTGCGCTCCAGGGAGCCGTCCAGACGACGCCGAGGTCCCTGCCATTGAGTTTCACCCGGGCAATGTGGTTGACCGTGCCGAGGTCGAGTTCCTTCGCGGTCATGGCCGCCGTGGGGACATCGAAGCGTTTGTAGTAGGTGGCGGTGCCGCTGAAGTAGCGGATCGCGGGATCGCTGTGGGCGGCCCAGTCCTGCAATGTCGCGAAATCCTGCAGTGCCGCCGGGCCGCCCAGCTTGGGATCGAACTGCACCTTCCACGCTCCGGCGATGTCCATGCTGGCCGTGAAGGTCGGGATGTTCGGAGTCTTGGCGGTGGGTGTCGTGGCGAGTGGTTTGCGGAACACCACGAGGAAACTTTGCGCGGGCGCGAACTCCAGCGGGATGGTGGTCTTGCCGGCGGCGCTGGTGAAATCCGTTAGATCGCGTTTGTTGGCGCGCACGGGATCCCAGAGTTCGGGTTGGCGTCCCTCCACGGCGAAGGTGAGATTGCCATTCACCCCGCGTGTGGTGGTGTTGGAGACGAAGAACACATCGGTGCCCTCGGCGGTTCGGCGGATCGACTTGATGCCGTCCGGCCCGGTGAAATCGCCGGTTTGCAGCGGTTTGATTTTCCCCCACTGCAGGGCGGCCTGGGTGCGGGCGAGGTAGGCGACCCATGCCTTGCCGGGTTCCCACCAGGTTTGGTTCTGGGTGAAGTGCGTGCCCCATTGGCCCATGACCACGCCGGGTTTCACGCCGGGCCACGGTTGGTGCGGGAACTTGTGCAGCATCATCCGGTTCACGCCGAGGCAGAACGCGGCATCGCCCATGTGCTTGATGGAAAAGGGTGTCTCGGTCCACTGACTGATTTCCGGCGATCCGGTGAAGGCCTCCGCCTCGACGACCGGGGTGTGGATTTTCCAGGCCGTGCCGACCAGCTCGTCGCCGAGGTAAAGGTTGACCTCCTTATCCGTCGCCCAGAATTCGGTGATCACCCGATCCAGTTGAGGGACGATCTCCGTGATCCGCCATGGTCCGCCATACGGCTCGGAGGAAAGATCGATCCCGGCGGCATTGCACATGCGCTTGAGGGTCGGGTAATAGACGTCGCGATAGAGGTCGGCGATGGTTTGCTTGAAGTCGGCGTTGAACTTCGCGGTGTCGGCGGCGGAGCCTACTTCGCGACCGGCCATCACCGGCAGCCAGGTGAGAAGATCATAACCGCGGCGCGCCTTGAACTCCTCGCGCATCTTTGGCGTCCAGCTCGGTTCGCCCGCTTCATAGCTGTCGAAGTGAAGATTTGTTAGACCCGGGTAGCCGATCAGGTCACCGAGGTGTTCGCGGACCTTGCCGATCACGTGCTTCATGTGAAACTCGACGGCTTCCGGATTCATTTTGTCGCACTCGTGCCCCATGGCCGCCCACTGCGCGGGCTGGATCTGCTTGCCCTTGGTCGTGTGGCCGAAACGGATGATCTCCCACTGGCCCGCCGGTGCCTCCCAATCGAGATTGCCCTCGGCATCCATCTTGTCTGTTAGATTGATCGCCACATCCTTGCCCACCGTGCCCTCGGCGGGCACCGCGAGCACCGCGATGTCGCGGTAGAAGGTCTTGCGGTCTTCAATGATCGGAGGAGCGACTTCGCCGGTTTCCGGGATGATCACGGGAAACATCTGGTTGGCGCGCGGATCGACGGTCGGGCGAGGCAAGGCGACTTTGGCCCGCTTTCCACCATCGACGCGGGTTTTGGAGGAAATGATTTCCTGCATCGAAAGCTCGGCCGGGATCCACTTGCCGCCGCTGGTTTCGTAGCCCGGGCAATTTCCCATGCCGAAATCCAGCCCGAGGCGCTTCGACTCCGCAGCGGCGTGGCGGACGAGTTTCCACCATGGATCGGTGAAGGCCACGACATCAGGCTCCGGGCTGTTACTGATCTCGGCCTGCCACGGCGTGCAAACATCCGCCAGGGCGAACATCATTGCGCCGCCGAAGCCTGCGTCTTTCAACGCTTCGAGATCGGCCGTGATGCCCTTCTCCGTCACGTTGCGGCCCATCCACATCCACATGACGCGGGGCTTCGCTTGCTGCGGCGGGTTTGCGAAAACCTCGTCAAGTGACGGGCTGGCCTGCGTGAAGGGACTGGTGAGACTCAGCGCAAAGGCAATGAGCGACAGGAGTCGGGGTTGTTTGGGAGATCGTTGCATGGGGATGTTGAAGGGCTGGTGAGGAGGCTGAAAAGTTGTTGTGTTGATCAAGAGTCATCTCGCTTCCGATTGGGTCGCAGGGCCGATAAGCACGATCTCCCGGTAAACATTGCCGCCGAGCGGGCCGTCCGCGAAGTCGAAGCGCACGGCCACGACATTCTCGGCATCGACCGGCACGCGCAGGAGGGTGGAGCCGCCCTGGCTGTTCACCCTGGCGTCGGCGATTTTGGTGAATGACTCCGGTGCTCCGGCCTTCGCGATCCACACGCTGTAGGCCTGGCTGGCGCGCTGGTCGCGGTGGCCGGCGAAGGTCTGGATCTCGCGGATCGCACGAGCGCCGCCTTCGATTTTCAACAGGAGGCTGTCGCCCTTGGCGTAGGAGCGGAAGGTTTTGCCGTCGTCGATGGTTTCGGCTCCGCCGCTGCCGTTGCGGGTCGTGCCGTTGAACAAGGGCGAGGCATCTTTCGCGCCACCGTGGTCTTGTGTGTTCACTGTCTCCGCGTTGCCCGCCAGCGGCACGCGGGCGTCCGCTTTTGGAAGTCCGGCTTCGAAGGCTGCTTCGTTGGCGGTGGAGGCGGACGGTTCGGCAAACACGCCATTCGGGATGGCGGAGGCGGATTGGTTCCAATCGGCGGCCAGCACGCGTACCGGGCCTAACAGACCGGAAGGGATGAGCTTCGAATCCTTGTTGAAGTAGTTCCAAGTCGTGAAGCCATAGCGACCGGACGAGGGGCGCCGCTGGCCTTTCACGAACCAATCTGGGAAGCGTTTGAGGTATCTGCCGGGGTGGGCGTGGCCGTTGAGCCATTCGCAGTCGTCGGGTTCCTGTTCGTCGCCGATAAGGCGGTTGGCCCAAACGTTGGTGACGGCGACCTCCAGCAGATTGGCGGAGGGTTTCAGCAATCCGGCTGGGATTTCCACCCGCCACGGGGCGCACCAGATCACGCCGAGGTCGCTGCCGTTGATGCGGACGCGGGCGAGGTGATTGACCGTGCCAAGGTCGAGGAACGAGGCCCCGGCGGGAAGGTCGGCGAGGTTGAATTTGGTGCGATAGACCGCCGTGCCGCTGTAGTGGCGGATGCCCGCTTCCGCATGAGTCGTCCAATCGGTTAGATCGGAGAAGGTCACGGCTTGTTTCGGTCCACCCCACTTGGGATCGAAGCTGACTTGCCAGGAGCCACTCACGGTTGCGGCCTCGCGGGTGGCGGGGAAATTCCGGACGGTGGGCTGCGCTTTGGTGGAGGGCTTGCGGAACACGACGAAGTGGCTTTGTCCGGATGCAAAATCCAGTTCGAAGCGGACGACATCGCCGTCCACGCGGTAGTCGGTGAGATCGCGCATTCTTCCGGTGACCGGATCCCAGAGCTCCGGAGCCATCTTGCCGACGCGGAACGAGGCGAGCGCTTTTCCGCTTTCGCCCGCAGGCACGGCGATGAAGAACAGATGGCTGGAGCCATCGCGGCGATGCACGCTGCGGGGCGCGGCATTGCCATCGACGGGCGAGAACCATGCGGCGCTCTCAGGAACGCGTTCGCCCCATTGGAGCAGAGCCTGGCAGCGTGCGAGATAGGCGAGCCATGCCTTGCCGGGTTCCCACCACGTTTGCGTGCGGCCGAAGTGGCATCCCCACTGGCCCATGGTCATGCCGGGCTTGAAGCGGTCGTCCCAGGGTTGGTGGGGATTGGTGTGGAGGATGAAGCGATTGATGCCCATGAGGTAGGCTTCGTCGCCCACGGTCTTGAGCCAGCCCGGGGTTTCGGTCCACGAACATTGGTCGGGCGCGCCGGTGAAGGCCTCGGCTTCGAGGATGTTGTGGGTCTTTCCGTTCCCCGCATTCTGGATACCGCCCTGGACGGTGGCGTTGAATCGGTTAGCTGCCCAGAACTCGGTCATCACGCGGTGGACATGAGGAGCGACTTCGCCGGTGTGGAAGGGTCCGCCGTAAGGTTCGCACACGAAGCGGAGGTTCTCGGCGCGCAGCATGCGTTCCATGACCTTGAACAACACGTCGCGGTAAAGATCGGCGATGGTGCGGTCGAAATCGGCGCGGAACTTCGCGGTGTCGGCATCGCTGCCGACCACGCGGCCGGCGAGGACCGGGAGGAACGATTTCAGATCGTAGCCGCGGCGTTGCTGGAACTCCTGCGGCATGAGCGGCGTCCATGACGGCGTGCCGGCCTCGTAGCTGTCGAGCAGCATGTGTTGCAAGCCGGTGCCGACCAAGGGGCCGAGGTGTTTTTTCAATTCACCGAGTACGTGTTGGAGATGAAAGGTCACTGCCTTCTCGCTCATTTTGTCGCATTCGAGCCCCATGATTTCCCATTGGTTCGGCTGGGTGAGCGCGCCCATGGTGGTGTGGCCGAAGCGATGGATCGCCCAATTGCCGCCGTCGGGCGGGGTCCAGCGCAGGGTGCCGGAGGCGTCCATCTGGTTCGTGAGATCGATGATGCGATCCTTGGCAATGATGCCCTCGGCAGGCACCGCCAGCACCGCGATGTCCCGCCAGTAGGTCTTGCGGCCTTCGATCACCGGCTTTTCAAGAACGCCGGTGTCCTTGTTGATCATCGGAAACAACATGTCTCCGCGCGGATCGATCTCCGGTTTCGGCAAGACGCCGGAGAAGGGCTTCCCGCCTTCGATTTCGGTGCGGGATTGGAAAATCTGCTGCATCGCCAGTTCAGGAGTGATCCAGGGGCCGCCGGTGCTGGTGTAGCCGGGGCAGTTGTGAATGCCGACATCGATGCCGAGGCGCTTGCCTTCCGCGGCGGCGTGGCGGACCAGTTTCCACCAGGGATCGGTGAAAGCGAGCAGGCCGTCATTCGGCGAGTTCTCGATGTGCCCTGCCCACGGGGTGCAGACATCCGCCATGCCGAAGATTGTCGCCGCGGCGATGCCTCCCTCTTTGAACGCTTCGAGGTCACGGGTGATGCCTTCGCGGCTCACGTTGCTGCCCATCCAATGCCACCAGACTCCGGGCTTCGCTTCCTGCGGCGGTTTGAGGAATGAGGTTTCAGGATCGGGGGCTGCCGCGAAACCGGAAGAGATCGGGAGGGCAAGGGTGAGGCAGAGGGCAAAAAGTGGACGGGTAGGTCGTATCATGATCGAGGAGAGGGATTCATCCGGCGGATGCGCGCTTCCTACGATCCCGCCGGATCGAAACTAGCGACCGATGTGGCTTTTCCTACCCGTTAAAATGTGCGGGTGGTCTGAAGAGGAAAGGGCGTCGGCCCCGGGCGATCTCAAGGATCCAACATGACGCGGCAAAACCGGCTTCCTGCGGCAACCGCCGGAGAATCGGCGAAGATGATGGAAGTGTTGCTTCCCGGTTGGGCGGTGCCGATATTCTCCCAGGCACCCGACAGGTCTGATGTGCGCTGGAGATGATAGATATGGCCTGCGTAGCCTGTGACGGTGAGGCTGAAGATGCCGCCTTACTTTTCAAAAGAATCGACCTTCACTTTGCAGCGGTCAAGCACGATGCCAATGTTGACGAGGCCAGCGGGAAGGGTGCCGGTGTTGGTGAAGTACCGACTGGAATGTCCACCTGGTTGGCAAACCAGTATCTCCGGATGATGGGCGTGACCGATCCCGAATTGTTTCAATTCAAAACCGCCGTTGCCGCTGGCGATGCCCGGAGCGGCAGCTGCGGGAAGGCAGATGCATCCGATGGCCAGAAGCGAGAGAATGGAGGACCTGCGGGTCAATAACGGTGTTGCGTTAGATCGGAGTGAATGCATGGCCATCACCAACTCAGATTCCATCCGGTTCATGAGGGAACACCTGGAGTTCGTTGATGTTGATGGCATTCGAGGATTCGAGAACGCTGAACCTCACATGGGTCGCTTTGACCGGTGGGATGGGAATCTCCCTGTCCCTCCCGATGGTCGTCCCTCGGGCCACTTCCTTCCATGTACCGTTCTGTTTTACCTCGATGGTGAATTTGCGGGTTTCCGGCCATTCGATTTCGGAAACATACACTGAGCCGATTTCCTTTTCTTCGCCCAGATCGATTTCCAGCCAGCCGGAGCGGGCGCCGAAGTCGGAGGCCCAGCGGGTCTTGGGATCGCCGTCATTGGCGAGCTTCGCGTCGAAGCCGGGTTCGATGAACTGGCTAGAGGCGCTGATCGGCTTACCCTGACCAAGCGAGGGGCGCGGAGTGAAAGGCTTCCACTCCGGCTGTTTGCCGAGCCAGTTGACGATGTCCTTTTCGCGTGAAGCCGGTGTGACTTTCAGCGAAACCAACTTGCCGCCCTTGAGAGAGGCCTCGACGAGGGTTTGTCCGGGGGCGTGGAGCTTGAAATCCACATCCCATTCGGCGGGCCATGCGGGGAAGAGGTTCAATTTGCCATTCACTCCGGGTTCCGGAGCTAACAACATTTCCTGAATCCCGGTCATGCCGGAGCCACCCCAGTTGAAGTCCGGCAGCCAGTCATGGCCGGGCCCGAAGAACGCCGGAAAGCGCGACTGCGGGGCCGTGTTATTGGCCATCTTGTAGATCGCCCGCTCCTTGGCTTTTTCAGGCGATGCGAGCGCTGCCATGTTGGCGACGTTGGGCATCCACGAGTAATCCTGTTTGCATAACCGAGCGCGGTCTTCGGGGATGCTGTCCCAGGTGTCTCGCGCAAGCTGCAAACGATCCGGTCGGGTGATGCCGACGAGGCGGTAAGGCCAGGCGGCATACATTTCAATGGGCTCCCATTTGTTGTATTCGGATTCCCACGATCTGGCCGGCAGCAGCAGCGGCACCCCCTGGCGCTTTCCGATGGGCAAATCCGGCAGCGTCGGCTGAATCTTTTGCAGCCGGGCACGCGCGTCTCGAGAAAGATCCGGCAGCGCGAGCAGCCCGGCAGTGATGCGTTTCAATCCGCAGACCACCTCGATCGGATTCGTCGCCCCCAACACCAGCTCCAGTCCGTTGCCGGGATAAATCACCAGCTTGCCGTCGTCACCCCATGCCTTGCCCGTGCGCTGTTTGGTTTGCGCACGATAAAAGCTGTCATAGAAAAACACCGTGCCTTGAATCCAAGGCAAATCCTTCTCAATGGAAATTCCCAGTGCGTCGTGCGCCTGCAAGGCCATCCACGCGTGCTCAAGCATCATGGAAAAGTGATACGTCAGGTGCGGCACGGCGGTTAAGCCGTCGGCACGCGGCCCGACACAGCAGAGCCCCCACACGTCCAGCGGTTCAGGATAAACGACGCCGTCCGCTCCGTGGTGTTTGGCGCGCGAGGCCGCCACCTTGGAGCGGTTCCGATAGAACTCCAGCGTCGGCGAAAACAGGTCCGGATCGCCGTTGGCCAGTGCCGGCCAACCGAGCCAGCGCTGGTTTTGCGACATGAAGTGGCAGGTCATCCAGCGCCGGTAATCCGGCGTGACCGAATGGTCCGCGAAGATGGGCAGTTCGCTATTGTTGTTGCCCTGCATCCGGCCGTTGTTGTCGGTGGTGAAAATGCCGCCGTTGAAAAGCAGCGGCAGTTCACCCTCGCGATTGCAGGCCATCATGTAACGGAAGAGCTGATAGTTCCGGCCAATCAGGAATCCGGAGTCCGCTTCGCCAGCTTCGGGATTGATGTGGATGTGGGAACGGCTCCAGAACTCGTCCCAGCGCTTCAGTTCATTGTTTTTGGCTGCTTGGCGGGTTGTTTCATCGAACAATGATTTCGCGTCGTCCTGCCACTGCTTTGGATTCGCGTTGAGCGCGCCGTCCAAGCGCATGGTTACCACGTGCTCCTTCGCCGCCTGGGTGCGGCCGGTCCAGGCTTTGCCATTCCAGAACTGCCATCTCACATCGGATTCGACCAGCTGAGAGAGCCCTCCCGCCACCGCGATGGCTCCACCAAAGACACGGCGCGAAGTTGCGTCGGGCACGGCAAGCGGGTCAATGCCCTGCGCCCTGGCTTTGGCGTTGAGGTCTTCCGGGGTATCCGCGTTGCGGTGAAACCACAGGAAGCCATCCCGTCCGGCCTGGATGCGGTCCGCCGCATAGTTTCCACGGTTGCCGTTCATTTCCTCTGTGATGTTCTGCAGCGGCTTCGCCCGCCACGAACCAAACGCCACTTCAAGCGCCTCCGCTTGTTTGTTGGAGGATTCGAAAACGAGCGTCTGATCCGCAAACCACAAGGAGGCCTTGAATTCGCCCTGACGAATCGTGATCGTGCCTGTGGAGGGATCGAGTTCCTGGACCAATCCGGCTTCGCCAAGCTTCACGCCGTCGGGCGTCAGACGCACGCAACCCAGTTTGAGCAGGCGACCCTGCTCATCGTAAGCGCCGTTGTGGGCGAGGTAGAGCCAAATGCTGCCGTCCTGCACCCACACGTTTGCGCCCGCGCCGTGGCGGCCCGAGAGCGGCATGGAATCGAGGGCATCAACGGACGGCGTGGTCCAGGTGATTTTATAGGTGTCGAGGGGACTGGCTGAAAGTGCGACGGTTGAGGCGACGAGAAGCGTAAGGACGGATTTCATATGCATGATGTATTGCGTTCTTTGCCGCATTGCCGTTGATAGGAAACACTGGCGAGGCGGCTTCGGTTAGAACGAGGGACAGAATGATTGCGGGAAATAGTTTTATGGAGTCACGACCGGAAACACCTGGAATTCGTTGATGTTGATGGCATTCGAGGATTCGAGAACATTGAGTCTCACATGGGTCGCCTTGACCGGTGTGATGGGAATTTCATGATCCCGTCCAATCGTGGTGCCGCGGGCCACTTCCTTCCAGGTGCCGTTCTGTTTCACCTCGATGGTGAACTTGCGGGTCTCTTTCCACTCGATCTCGGAAACCACAAAGGAGCCGATCTCCTGCTCCCCACCCAGATCAATCTCCAACCAGCCGGAGCGGGCACCGAAGTCGGACGCCCAGCGGGTCTTGGGATCGCCGTCGTTGGCGAGCTTCGCGTCATACCCGGGTTCTGTAAACTGGCTGGAGGCAGTGATCGGCTTGCCTTGGCTGAGCGCGGGGCGTGGGGCGAAAGGTTTCCACTCCGGGTGCTTGCCGAGCCAGTTGACGATGTCCTTTTCGCGGGAGGCGGGAGTCACCTTCAGTGAGACCAGCTTGCCGCCCTTGAGCGATGCCTCGACAAGCGTCTGGCCCGGTGCGTGGAGTTTGAAATCCACATCCCATTCCGCAGGCCAGGCCGGGAAGATGTTGAGCTTTCCGTTAGGGCCGGGTTCGGGAGCCAGCAGCATTTCCTGAATCCCGGTCATGCCCGCGCCGCCCCAATTGAAGTCCGGCAGCCAGTCGTGGCCGGGTCCGAAAAACGCGGGGAAGCGGGACTGTGGCGCGGCGGTGTTCGCCATCTTGTAGATCGCGCGCTCCTTGGCTTTCTCCGGCGAGGCGAGCGCGGCCATGTTGGCGACATTGGCCATCCACGAGTAATCCTGCTTGGAAAGTCTGGCGCGATCCTCGGGCACGGTGTCCCAGCTATCGCGCACCAACTGAAGGGTATCGGGGCGTGTCACTCCGACAAGTCGATAGGGCCAGGCCGCATACATCTCGATGGGCTCCCAGATGTTATAGTCCTTGTTCCACGATTTCGCGGGCAGCAGCGACTTCACGCCATAGCGCCGTGAGATCGGCAGTGGAGGGATGGTTTCCTGAATCTTTGCCAGACGGCCGCGCAGCGAGGCAGGAAGGGATTTCAACTTCAGCAAACCTTCGGTGACCCGGCTGAACGCGGCCACGGCGTCGATGGGATTGGTGGCGTCATTGGCGAGTTCCAAACCGTTGCTGGGAAACATCACCAACTTCCCATCCTCTCCGAGTTCCCGGCCCGTGCGTTTCTTCAGTTCGGATCGATAGAAGCTATCGTAAAACAACACGGTCCCGGCGATCCATCCGAGATCCTTGTCCAGCGGGATGCCCAGCACATCATGGGCCTGGAGGTTCATCCAGGCGTTCTCCACGCCCATCGAGAAGTGATAGGTGAGATGTTCCGCGCCGCAGAGCCCGTCCGGGCGTGGACCCACCGGGCAAAGACCCCGAATGTCCAGCGGTTCGGTGTAAACGACCCCTTCCGCTCCTTGATTATGAGCTCGGTCGGCGGCGACCTTCGCACGGTCCCGATAGAAACGCGTCGTGGGGGAAAGCAGGTCCGCATCGCCGTTGGCCAGCGTCGGCCAGCCGAGCCAGCGCTGGTTCTGCGACATGAAATAACAGTAGGTCCAGCGGCGGAAATCGGGCGTCGAGCCCTCGCCCGCGAAGGTCGGCAACTCGTCGTTGTTGTTGCCCTTGATGCGTCCGTTGTTATCGACGGTGAAGATGCCGCCGTTGAAGAGCAGCGGAAGCTCGCCATCGCGGTTGGCGGCCTGCATGTAGCGGAAGAGCTGATAGTTCCGACCGATGAGGAAACCGGGATCGGTGGATTGCCGATTGTCGATTGTGGATTGAAGATTGATGTGGATGTGGGAGCGGCTCCAGAACTCGTTCCAGCGCTTCAGTTCGTCGGCCTTGGCTGCCTCGCGCGCTTTTTCATCCATAAGGCTCTTGGCCTCGGCCGGCCATTTTTTCGGATCGGCTCCGACCTCGCCTTCAAGGCGCATGGTGACCAGGTGCTCCTTGCGGGCAGGTGTCGTGCCGGTCCATGCCTTGCCGTTCCAGAACTGCCAGCGCACTTCGGATTCCACCGGTTGCGACATGCCGCCGTCCACACAGACAGCCGCGCCGAAAACGCGTCCGGTGGTGGTTTTTTCCGGAAGGGATTCCAAACGGATGCCCTGGGCTCTCACAATTCCGGGAACGTCAAACGGATAATCGTCGTTGCGGTGAAAGCAAAGGAATCCGCCGGGCGACGCGGTGACCTGATCGCCGGTGAACCTGTCGCGCCGGTCAAACATGTCGTAGAGTACGCCGTCCTTGGTTTTCTCGCGCCAAGTGCCGAAGGCCACTTCCAGCGGAGCCTCCTTTTCGGCGGTGGATTCATAAACCAGGGTCTCGCCTGCGAACCAGAGCGTCGCCTTGAAATCGCCTTGCCGGATGGTGATCGCACCGGTGGCAGGATCAAGTTCCTGAATGAAAGCCTCGCCACCGAGATTCAGCGCCTTCGGTGTGAGGCGAACGCAGCCGAGTTTCAGCAGGCGGCCGGTTTCATCGTAGGCGCCGTTGTGCGCAAGGTAGAGCCAGATCGAGCCGTCCTGCACCCAGACGTTGGCCCCCGCTCCGAAGCGGCCTGAGAGAGGCATCGAGTCGAGTGAATCGACCGATGGCGTAGTCCAGGTGACTTTGTAATCGGCGGGCACCGCCTGAACCACGGCGGCGAGGCTGAGGAATAAAGGCAGCAGGTGTTTGAACGGGTGGAATCTTGGTTTCATTTGGGAAAAGCAATAGAATGGAAAAAGCCGTGCACCGGAACTCATGCCGATGTCGGAGCCATTGACCGTAGCGAACCGCTCGGCAACTGGCTTGCGTTGGCGATGGGAATGTGTGTCAAGATCGATCAAAAAGAGGGTGGGCCCCGGAAACCCATACCGGAACCCGCCCTGGGTTTGCCCCTCCAGAGGCAAAGTGGGTGTAGAAATGACGAATTTCGAATTTTGGATGATGAATGGAGTTGAGGAACCACACATGGGTCATGGACGCCTCTCTTCCATACAAAATTGAACATTCACAATGACCGTCTGCGGCGCAGCAGCGCGAGCGGGCCGAGACCGCTGAGTAGAGTGGCACCGGGCTCTGGTATGGCGCGGAGCTGAAGGGCATTCAACTGAACGGAGTCGCCCGAGTTGATGGTGATGCTTTGAAGGCTATTGTCCGCCGTAAACGTGCCGAGGATGTAGCTGCCGGAAACAGAGCCTTGGTTAACACCACTAGCCACCTGCAAGTAGGTCAACGCACTGGAGGCATTGCCTGCCGACAACATTAAAGAACGGTTCCAGTTACCCCCAAAACTACGGTAGTCTGCCACCCAGAACTGCAACTCATACTGCTGTCCCAGTGTCAGGCCATTCAATGTGACTGTAGCGGTTCCCGCGCCGCCATAGTAACCGCCGGTAAGCATCCGCTGGTATTCCGTAGAAAGCGTGCCCAGCGTGCCAACCGTACCGACCACGAAACCCGTTTGATCGGAACCGCTAAAACCGGAAGGTATATCGAATGTGACACCGTTCTGGGTGTTGTTAAAGCCGTCAAACGTGACTCCGTTGACGGTTTGGTTCGCATAGCCGCCATAGGTTGTGTGGGTCACTTGCTTGGCTAGGATCAAGGTCCCATTGAGCGATACATCGCTTTCGCTGGCAATGGCCGTGGGTGCATCCCAGGTGATGCTGGCTGCCGAGGCTGATCCGGCGATTGCGAGCGCCGCGAGTGCGACGAGGAAGGTGGTTTTGTGTTTCATTTGTTTTGCGTGATTGGGGATGTTTGAAAGAACGTGAATTGGTGGTATTTCCGTTTATTGGGCGCGGACTTGAATAAAGAGTTTGGGTTGGGCGAGCTGGAGTCCACCGGTGAGCGTGGCTTCCACGGTTTCGACTTCTCCAACCGTGCCGGTTACGGATTGGGACAGGGTGGCTCCGGCGTCCTCGGTCCAGGTGGCGAGGTCGGTGGAAGTCCAGACCGTGTAGGTAAGGCCGGTGGTCGTCGGCGTGGCACGACGGGTGTAGCGGAATTTGCCGGTGGCCTTATCGAGCGGGACGACGATCGGATTGACCTCAGAGCTGCCGGTGGGATCGAGGCCGAAGGCGTATTCCTCAAAGTTGGTGAGACCGTCGGAGTCGTCGTCGCCCTCTTCCGCGCCGGCCACGCCGTTGGCTGTGGCCCAGTCGTCGTAGTCGCTTCCGACGTTGAGCGTGAGTTCGCCGGTGGATTCATCAAAGGACCAGTCGCCCTTGGCATCGGTCATGGTCCAGATGCCGTCGTTGTTGCTATCGTCGTAGCCGACCACGGTGAAGGTGGATTCGAAGGACGAAGCGGGATTGAGGTTGGCGACGTCCACCAGCAACCAGATTCCGCCGGTGGTGCCGGTGACGGCGGAAGTATTGATGGCGAAGTCACCCCTGAAGATGGCGGTGCCGGTGCCGCCGACGATGTTCTGGCCGCTGTCGCTGACTACGAAGGTGAGTTGGCCGCTGTCGGCGAGTTCGAGGGTGCCGCCGTTGATCGTGGTGAAGCCGGTGTAGGTGTTGGCGGCGGAGAGTATCATCGTACCATCGCCGGACTTGCTGACGTTTGCCGGAGCGCCTCTATAGATTCCGTAGAAGGCGCCATTGTGCATCACGCCGCCCACGTTCAAGGTGCTGCCGCTGTCCACGAAGAAATCCACGTTGGCAGCGCGCAGGGCGACTTCGGCGTTCAGATTCGAGGTGCCGGTGGCCGTCACATTGCCGGTGAGGTGGAAGTTCCCCCAGTCGGCGTTGCCGCCGCCCACGGCATCCACCGTGCCGCCGTTGAGGACCAGGCCGTTGAGTTGGTTGGCAAGGGCGTTGAACGCGCGCAGAGTCGCGCCGCTTTCCACCGTGACAAGACCTGGGACGATGGCTGTTCCCGTGCCGACGTTTCCGAGTGTCCAGTCGGTCGCGAGTGCCAGCACGCCTTCCGACACGGTGATCGCGGAGCTGAAATTATTTTGCGCCGAGAGCGTGAGTGTTCCGGCACCGGCTTTGTTCAGAGCATCAACGGTCGCCAATTTCGCGCTGATGGCGGCGGTGAGGCCAGACCCCACCGTGAGGGTCGAAATGTCGGACGAGGAATTGAGAGTCAGGGTGCTGGACCCGGCAAGCGTGTAGCCCGTAGTTCCGAAGGTGAGTCCGCCGATGGTCCGGCTACTGTCGAGGTTCACGGTGACGCCCGTGGCGGCATTGAAGGTTGCGATGCTGTCGAAGCCGCTGGCGACCGTGCCGCCGCTCCAGTTGCCAGCGACGCTCCAATCTCCATTCGATAGTGAGGTCCAGGTTCCATTTCCACCGAGAATCTCGAGCGAGCCGGTTCCGGTGAAATAGGAGCCGTAGGTGGAATGGCTGGAGTTGTAAATGCCGGGCGTCAATTCGGTGCCGTCGATCTTGATGCTACCGACCACGTCGGTGCCGACGAAACCGAGATTGAGAATACCATTGAGGCCGATGATGACTTGGGCGTTGTCATTCAAGAATGCCTGGCTGAGGGAGAGCGTTCCCGCCTCGACGGTGGTCGTGCCGGTGTACGTGTTGACGCCGGTGAGCGCGATCGTGCCCGTGCCGGTCTTGACGAGATTGCCAACGAAGGCCGGGTTGCCGTCGGTATTGGTGATCACGCCGTCGAAGGTGCTGCTGCCATCTGCCACACCGATGGTCAGGTTCTGGTAGCCCCCGCCGCTGAAGCCGGTTCCGATGCTGCCGGAGCCGGTGATCTTGTCGACGCGGACGTTGGCTTCGACAGTGCTGAAGACGGCACCGGAAGCCACGTTGAGGTCGGAGAGGTTTCCGGACCACGATTCGTTGCCATAAGATCCTGCGGTGAAGCTTCCTCCCTGGACGTCGATTAGCGCGCCGGGGTCGAGGGCGAAGGTGGCGGAGGTCGCGGGCCAAATCAGATTGCCCGCGCCGGTTTTGCGGAGGGTTCCCCCGCCGTTGATGGTGGTGCTGCTGGCGTTGTAAGTGCCGGCGGCCACGTTGAACTCGAGTGCCGCGCCGGTGGCGATGCCGTGGGTGGCCGAAGCGAAGGAACCTCCCGCATAGCTCAGGGTTCCCGCGGTGATTGAGGTGCTGCCGCTGTAGCTGGATGTGCCGCCGAGCACCAGGGTGCCGGTGCCCGACTTGAGCAGGCCTTCGGTGCCGGTGAGCGTGGCGTTGACGGTGGCGGTGGTGCCAACGGCTACATTGACGGTGGGCGTGGGATAGGTGATGTCGCCATCGAGGGTGAGGTTGCCCGTCCCATTGGAAAGCGTGTGGTTGGCGCCGAAGAAGAGCAGCGCGCCGATCGGCCGGACCACATCGACGGCGGCGGTGACCGGAGTGGGGCCGTTGAAGGTGGCGGATTTGTCGATGCCCTGGCCGATGGTGTTGGCGTCCCAGTTCGAGGCGGTGCTCCAGTTGCCGCCGCCGCCGGTCCAGATGCCATCGGCAGAGGTAAAGACGGCCGGCAGGGCGCGGAGCTGGATCATGTTGATCTGCACCGAGGAATTGGCCGTGATCGCGATGTCCTGGGTCGAACTGTCCGCCGTGAAGGTCCCGACCGCCCACTGGCCGACGCCCGCGCCGTTGTTGTAATCCAAGGTGACCGGCGTCGAGCCGGCGAGGTCCAGGTTCCGGTCATTGATGTCTCCCGCGCCGGTGCGCGAGTCCTGGACCCAGTATTGGATGGCGTATTCCTGGCCGATGGCCAGCCCCGAGAAGGTAAGGGTGCCACTGGTGGCGTTCATGTACCGCATGTAGCTAAGGGTGTCCCAGGTGTAGCCGGGGTTGGTGCCGTATGAGCTACCCTGCGGGCTGTTGCCGGCGATTCTGGTGTTACCCGACCAAGAGCCTCCACCCAAAGCCAACGTGACACCGTTTTGGGTGAATGCGCCGGGGTCATCGCCGCTCAAGAAAACGGTCTGCTGGGGAGTGGATTCGAAGAAGGTCACCCGGTTGATCCAGGTATCACCTGAGACTCCGGTGAAAACCATGGCGAACACCGAGGTGCCGGTGGAGAAAACGTCCGCCGTCCCGGTGGTCGAGCTATAGGTTACGTTGTTGTTCGGCTGGAAGTTCTTCACGGCGATGCCGCTGCCGGCGTCGCCCGTGATGGTCGTGGCGCTACCCCAGGTGATAGGGGCGGCCATCGCGGAGGGCACGTGGCCGAGGGCGAGCAGCGAGGGGAGGAAGGCGGAACGAAAGAGAAGACGGATTGAGGGTTTCATAGTGATGTAGAGTTGGCGTGGTCTGCCAAGGAAGCAATCCTCACTGTGGTTTGGCGGCGCGCTGCTGTCATGTCATGCAAACACATGACACCGCGAGTCGCCGCGGGGCAGTCTGCTCCGGAGCGGTGAACGCGTTGCTCAGGCCCCCTTGAGACGGGCGACAGCCTGGGCGCGGGAGTGGACGTGGAGTTTTTTGTAGATCCGGCCGATGTGGGTCTGGACCGTGGAGTGGGTGATCTTGAAATGAACGGCGATTTCCTTGAGCAGCAGGCCTTGGGCGAGCAGTTCGAGGATTTCCCGCTCGCGAGGGGAAAGCTGGGCGATATCATCCCCTTCCCGGCTGACCGGAGGAAACCTGCGGAAGGCCTGGACCACGCAGCGGGCGATCGACGAGGACATGGGCGCGCCGCCGCAAAGCACGTCGCGGATGGCTTCCAGCAACTGCGCACGGCGCACCGGCTTAAGCAGGTAACCACTGGCTCCGACTGAGAGCGACTGGAAGATCACGTCGGTATCATCATAGACCGTCAGCATGATGATCTGCGTGTCCGGCAAAAGTCCGGCGAGCCGGGCGACGCAGTCCACCCCGCTCATGCCGGGCAGGTTGATGTCCATGAGCACGACCTGCGGATGGAGAAAGGTCAGGCGGTCCAGCGCCTCCTCGCCGGAGCCGAATGAACCGGTGCAGACAAACTCCGGATCGCCGCCGAGGATATCCTCCAGACTGCGCCTCAGCCCCGGATCATCCTCGACGATGCAGACTTCGGTGCGTGGCGTTTTCATGGGGAAAATGGAGCCTTTAGCGAAACGGTGGTGCCGTGATCCGCGGTGCTTTTCAGGTCGAAACTGCCGCCGATGGTATCCATGCGCAAGCGCATGTTGCCACAACCTCGTGGCGAGGCAGCCGCGGCGGCGACATCACAGCCTCTGCCGTCGTCGCGGATCTCCACCAGAAAACGCCCCCGCTCGACCCCCATTTTCAGCGTGACGGTTCCCGGATGGCCGTGGCGCACGGCATTGTGAACGGCCTCCTTGGCGGCAAGCAGAAGATGATAGCGCTGGGCGGCGGAAAGCGAGCCATGCGGCAGGCTGTCCGGCAGCTCGAAGCGGCAGCGCACGTTGGCGGAAGCCAGATAGTCCTGGGCGAACTTGCATAAATACTTGGTGAAATGTTCCAGAGTGTCGTTGGTCGGGTTCACCGCCCAGACAATCTCACCGAGACGACGCGTGTTGCTTTCCGCATTCTTGAAAATCCGGTCGAGGGGACAGCGGGCGGGATGCTCCGGCGGCAGGGATTCGCGGGCAAGTTCGCTGATCATGGCGATCTCGGCGAGATTCGCCCCGAGGTCGTCGTGGAGGTCTCGGGCGATGCGGGCGCGTTCTTCGGCGAGGGCGGCGCGCGCATTGGCGGCGGCCAGCTGGCGGGCCGTGCGGCGCTGCATGACACGTCGCGAGAGAAAAACCGCGGCGATCATCGCGACAGCGACACCGAGGCCTTGGAAAGTCCGGTTTTCCCATGGATGCTGGCGGACCACGATGGGCAGCCGGAAAACCGTGGCATCCCACTGGTTGTCGCTGTGAAGCGCCTGCGCCTCGAAGACATGCCTTCCCGCCTGAGGGCAGACCATTTCGATGGTCTTGTTAGAAGCATGCTGCCATTCATCGACATCGCCGGAAACCCGCCAGCGGAACACATCATTCGGCGGCCTGCCGGGCTGCGGAATCTTCAAATCAAGGGACAGCCGGCGCGTGCCGGGCGGAATGACCAAGCCTTCCCGCCCATCGAGCGACTTTCCGTCGGCGCGTCCGGTTACCAACACAGGCGTGCGGGATTCATAGACTTCGACTTCGGCCAATTGCGGGGAATTCGGAACTATACTTTCCGAGAATATCCGCAGGTAGCGCCCGCGGAATGCGCCCTGCCCATTTCCCGCACGCACCAAATCCACCGCCCCTGCCACCGGCAAACTACCATCCGCGCGTAGCAGGGCAGTCCATGTCGGGGGAGTCCCATCATCCGGCGCTTGCTCGAACAATTTCACCCGCAGCCGGTTCATACGGTCCTGTGTCTGGGCGTCTCCCCGGTTTCGCAGGCCGATGTGGTCGAGGTTCGCCACCCGACCGAGGTCGATTTCGAAATAAAAAACTGAGCCCAGATCAGGATCCTTCGGGTGTGCGATGGTGGCGGGCAGTCCGTCGGTGAGATTGGTGGCTTTTTGGGACTGGCCCACCTCGGCAACGTCATAGAGCGCGTGACTCGCAGTGGCCTGCTGGTGTAAGGCGATATTGGTGGTTTGCCGGACATGGGTGCCGACGTGGAATTCAGTCAGGGTGAAATCATGAGGCGGCCACCAACTCATGCCCCTGTTTTCCGTGCCCGGCAACTTCACCGGAATGGCATCAAGGCGGAACCCGGTGACCCTCCCGCATGGCAGGCGGGCCGTCAGGCGATACACATCGTCCGGTTGGTTTCCCACGTTGTTGAAACGGAAGAAATCCAGATGCAGCCGCCCTTCCGCGGTACGCCGGAGGTTGTTCACGTCGGCGGCAAAGCGGGAGATTTCGAGCGGCTGCCAGTTTCCTTGCAGGGACGGCTCGGCGTCCGTGGTGAAGGACAGGGAAAACTCGGCCAGCGCGTTCCATGGCCGGCCCGCGAGAAAGAACAAGTCGATGTCGAGTTCATCGGATTCGACAGGGTGCTCGCAACGGACCACCAGAGCCTGCGGTTCCGAAACCTTCGGCGCGGGCGACCAACCGCGAGGCCCCTCGGGCACACCATCGACCACGAATGCCAGATCATCGGCCGGGCCGGCATGGAAGGTGGCTTCCGGATGGGTCAGGCGTATCTGTTCCGCAGCCAAGAGCGTGGAAAGAAATGCCAGCAAAGCGGCTGGAACCCAGGCGCGACCTAAAAATCTACCCCGGCAAGGGTTGCGGAGGAAGAACGGGCCCGGGAGACGCAGGTTCACACCCGCTTTCTGACGCGGTTCACATGAAACTTCAAGCGTAGTCAGCATGCACCTTGGTCAATCGTAAGCCCCGTGAGGAGAACAAATAAATCAACTAAAGCATATTTCATCTGTTGGTGAGCTATCGGTTAGAAGTCTTGTTGGAAGACGCGGAAGGCTTCGGCGTCCATGAACTTGCCGCGCTTTTTCACCAGGTAGAGCGTATGGCGGCCGGGTGTCAGATTGGTGAGCGAAACCAGCGGTGAATTCGATTTCGGCTTGCCGTGGTATTGGTTGATCCGGCGGACGCTCTGGCCGGCGAGGGAGACCTCGATGGTGCCACGTTCGGGGCCTTGGGGGCGAGGATTTGAACGGGCAGTGCCGTTGAAATCGAAATGGACGAAATCTTCATGGCGGTCCGTGCTGTGGATGGAGTTGTTAGGTCCGGGATTCTTCCGGTTTCCGCCCGCCGGTATGTATACTCGGAACATGTCCACCTGCAGCCGGGAACCTCCGATCTTAACGCCCTTGAGTTCGTGTTTGCCATCGAGTGAGGAATCGATCTCACCCATGCCGTTGCCGACCATCATCACGCCGGTGCGATTGAAATCGACGGTGAAGAAATGGCCGTCGAAGGGGGTAAAGTGGATGTGGCTTTGGTATTCACCACCGTCGCGGTGCTGGTGCTGCCAGTTGCCGTGGATTCGACCCATCCCGCGCAGCCGGGTTGGGTGACGGTGTTGTTGAAGACCTCTGGGGAGCCCCGATTTCGGCTTTATGAAAGGAACGGATTTTCCAAGAAGGCTCTGTTGCTTGGAGGAACTGCAGGCTCCCGGTAACGAAGAAAACAGCGAGCGAAGGGATGCATTGAAAGACCAACTCCATGGAAGAGGAATCAGGTCGATTGAGCGGAGATCCGGACGAAGAGCCGGGTTTCGGAAAGCAATGCAGGGGACAGGGTGACCTCGACCGACTCGTTGTCGGTTCCGGGGATGGCGGCGGTGGTCTGCAATGCACCGCTATCCGGGGTCCAGTCGGTCAGGTTGGTGGAGGTTGAGACGGTGAAGATCAAGCCGCTGAGGGTTCTTTTGCGCCGGGTATAGGTGAAGGTGCCGGTGGAGGGGGCCGGGAAATCGAGATAAGGGTTCGTGGAGTCGCCGCCTTGGGGATTCTGGCCGAATGCGTATTCTTCGAAATTGGAATGGCCATCCTGGTCGTCGTCGTCATTCGGGCCGCCGCTTAGGTTGATGGGCGCTTTCCATGAATCGTAATCCGAAACCAAGGTGATGCTGAGATTATCGATGCGGGTGATGTTCCAGGAGCCGTTGTAGGGATTGGCGGAGAAGCTCAGGTAGCCTTCGCCGCTGCCTAGTTGCGGCAGAGGGTAGGTGCCGACTAGGGTAGTGCCGTCATAAAGCTTGGCCTTCGAGCCGTTGCCGTTGAACGCGGAGCCGGTGCCGGCGGTGTTGGAAAGCACGATGCGGAAGGTGTTTCCGGCATGGCTGGTGTCGGGCAATTGCCTGATGCCATTGATCCAGACCTGCATGGAGCCGTTGAGGATCGGCAAGATGCCGAAGCGGATTCGACCGTCGTTCGCGATGATGTTTTTCGCGCTGCCGATGCCGATGGACGACCAGCAGCCGGGGACGGTGGTGTCCGTGACCCGGGCGTCCATTTGAATGGAGAGCGGAAGATCGAACGCGTTGGCGGGCGTGGAGAAATCCTGGTTCAGGGCGGCGGTGGCACCGTAGCCTGCATCACCGACGAGGAGCATGGCGGCGGTGTTTCCGTGCTGGGCCTGCCAGTCCTGTCCGGCGGTGGTGACCGTGTAGCTGACGGGAGCGAGTGTGCCCTGCTGATCAGCCGCGAGCGTCGTGTTGAATCCGGCGGTGCTCTCGCTGACGGAGTCGAAATCGTCTTCTAACAAGAGCTGGCTGGTCCGGGGTGGAACCGGAAGCGCCATGGTCCATTGATACGAACCCGAGCCGACCTCGTGGCTGGTGCCATTCGGCAGGACAACGGTGGCCGTGCTGTTCGGAGGGATGACCGCATTCAGGATGAACTGGTCGTTTTCCTTGCGCCAGTTGCTGGTGATGCGGCCGTAGGGGCCGTCGTGGTGGGTGTTGACGAAAGTCAGATCGCCGACCATCGCGGGCTTGATGAGCACTTTTTTAAATCCGGGTTCGGCAGGGCGGATGCCACCGAGGATCTGATAGAGATAGGCTCCGATGGGGCCGCCGAGCGAGGGCATCTGGACCTGGCCGCCGTTCCAAGTTTCCATCTGCACGCCATTTTGGACGAGCGTGTTCCAGCCAGGGTAGTCCTGTTGCATGACCATCCGGTGGGTGAGTTCCGCCTGGCCGAGATCGGGTAGTCCTAACAACAGATGGATCGTGCCAACGAAGCCGGTGCTGACGTGTTCGTCGCGTTCGCCGATGTTTGCGACGAGGCGATCAAGCACGAGCTGCTTCTTGTCCTCGGGGATCATGCCGAGGTAGAGCGGCAGGATCTGGGCGGTCTGGGTGTCGGCAACGGAGCCGACCTGGCCGGTGCTGGCATTGAGGAAGCGGCGGTTGAAGCCGTCCTTGATCTCGGTGGCGAGGGCGGCGTAGGTGGCGGCGTCGCTTGTGTTGCCGAGCAGTTCGGCGGAGCGCTGGAGGATGGTGGCGTAGAGGTAGTAGGCGCAGGTCGAGGTGATCGGCACCGCGGTGCGGGTGGGATTGCTGATCGAGCCGACCTCGATCCAGTCGCCAAGGCCCCAGGAGATCACCTTGTCGGCGTCGGCGCGGGTGGCCAGGTGATCCATGAAGAGCTTCATGGCCGGGTAGGCTTCCTCGATGTATTTGCGGTCGCCGTAGTAGTGGTAGAGGTGCCAGGGCGTGTAAACGATCATGCCCGCCCACCATGGGCCGTTGTAGCCCGGCACCGCGATGTCGATCTGCGGCATGACCGGATCAAGGTAGCCGTTAGCCTGCTGGGTGTCGCGCATGCTCTTCCACCAGTTCCAGTAGAACTCCTCGCTATCGAAGTCATAGACGCTGGTATGGATCATCCCCATCACGTCCTGCGACCAACCGGTTTTCTCGCGGCTGGGATCCATCGGATAGTCGAAGTTGTAGTTCCGCTGGGTGCGCAGCAGGGTCTGGTATTGCTGGTTGAGGAAGGCGTTCGAGCATTCGAAATTGCCGACGCGCGGGAGGTCGATGCCGACCGAGACGCGGGTGAGCGTGTCCGGCGTGGGGGGCTGGGTGAGGCCCTCGACGCGCACGGTTTTGCTGATGGTATGGAAGTACCATTTAGGCTCGAAGGTTTCCTCGCCGCTGCCGCTCAACGTGCATTGCATGCCGACCTGCGGGCCTTCGGGATACGCGGTCTGGCCAAAGGCAGAGCTGAAATCGCCACGTTGCAGGACGCTGACGGTCTGGCCGGCACTGCCGCTGGTCTTCAGACGCAGCCAACCGGTGGCAAGGTGGTCGAAGTGGAATAAATTGCCGTTGATCGAGGTGGGTGAAGCGGTTTCCAATACTCGAACCGGCGCAACGGTGCGGGCGAATAAGGTGCCGCCTGGGTTTTGCAGGATGTTGGTGGCGAACCAAGCGGCATCCGGATAGCCTGTTAGGTTCCAGCCGTTTTTCGCGAGGCGCTTGTCGATCTTTTCTCCGACCCAGAGATCGTTGAAAGTGTTCTCGCCGATGTTCCATTTCCACGAGCCATCGGAAACGACGGTCTGGCTGGTGCCGTCGGTGAATTCAACGAGCAGGCGGAACAAGACGCGCGGCGGTGCGGCTTTGCCATACCAACCGAGGTAGCCGCCGCCCGGGGTGGATGCGAAGCCGTGGGCGAGCGAGATGCCGAGCGCATTGGTCCCTTGCGCCACGGCAGCCGTCACGTCGTGCACCACGTAGGGCACGCGCTTGCGGTAGTCGGTGTATTCCGGTGAGAGCTGGGCATCGCCGGCCTTGGTGCCGTTGAGCGTGAGTTCCGACCAACCGACGGTGCTGATGGCAGCAAGGGCGCGTTTGACGGGTTTGGCGATGGCAAATTCCTTGCGCAGCAGTATGGCGGCGGAGGGGTTGTCCAACAGAGCCGGGGATAGTGCCTGTTGGTATTTGCCATCGGTCAGATGGTCCTTGCTCCAACCGGAGCCTTCGTAGCTGTCATTGGCGCTCACCGATTTGTTGAGGGCGACATTGGTCGCGCCGGAGATCGCTTCGATTTCCGCAAGGGTGAACACGTAGTTCAGTCCCGCGCCGCGTTGCCAGAGCTTGGTGGCGGTGAAGCGGACGTAGCGCGCGTTTGCGGCGGAAGCGTTGATGGGAACTGCGTTGTTTCCCGGATTGGCGAAGTCAGCAGCCGTTTGATCCGAGATGAGAGTGGAGGTGGAGAAGTCCGCGACATTTGAAACCTCGACCTTGAAGCGAAGGGGAAACCCGTAGCCCGCGACCCAGCCGCCAGCACCGGGATCGTTGTGATATTGTGGGCGGATCCTTACCGTGTCGAGCGCAACACTCGCGCCGAGGTCCACCTGCACCCACTTCACCGCGTCGGTGGTGGCGGATTCGACGGCATATCCTTGTGAGGTCGAGCTGTCCGCGGCACCGATCCACGATGCTCCCTGCCAGTCTGACGTTTCTAACAATCCCATCGTCCATGTGGCGGGAGCGCTCCAGTCGGTCGATTGATCCGCCTTGTCCCAGACGCGGACTTTCCAGTGGAGTTTCTGTTCGGAGGCAAGCGCTGGTCCGGCGTAGCGGATCGCGCGGCATTGGGACGAGTTCACCTTGCCGCTGTCCCAGAGATCGCCGGTGTCGGCGGCGAGATTGGCATCGGACGATGCGACGAGGATTCGGTAGGCGCTTTGGGATTGGTTTGTCTGGCCGGGTGCCGCCTGGATCTGCCAGGAGAGGCGTGGCGCCGACGCTTCCACGCCGAGCGGATCGACGCGGTTTTCACAGCGAAGTGTGGAGGGCGTTAGAGCTGAAGCAATCGAAGCAATGAGGACAGTGAATGCAAATGGAACGACGATTTTCATCGATTGGCTTGAACGGATGTTGAAACAGCTGCGTGAGGATTGCATGGAACCTTGGGGAAACAACGAGAAGGGCGGCGAGCGGAAACCCAATACCGCGCGCCGCCCCGGGATTTGCCCCTCCAGAGGCAAAGGCTTTCATTGAACGATTCAGTTTTCAATGCGACCGCCTGCGGCGGAGAAGACCAAGCATTCCCAATCCGCCGAGGAGGGCTGCTCCGGGTTCGGGGACGACAGTGATGGAGCCTGTAGTCGCCAGATCGTTCTGCCACATTAGGCCGCCGATGAGCGTTGGAAGATTGACGGAGGAAAAGCTGTCCGAGAATCCCAACGTGGCGTCAAACAGGTTGAAGGTCATGCCCATGGTGAAACTGGACGCATCGCCGCCGTAGAGCACGTTCAGGATGCCGCCGTAGGAAATCGCTCCAGTCACGTTGGCGAAGTCCGCCGCGCGGTTGAGGCCGACGCCCAGGGTGGGATCGATCTCGAAGTCGGAGGTGCCGTTGAGGTCGAGCGTGCCGAGCACATTGATGGTGCCGATGGAGTTGCCCGGAGCGAAGATGCCGTTGACGGTGGTTGTGCCCACGGTTCCGGTGCCTTTGAGGGTGGCTCCGCTGTCCACCGTGGTCAGGCTGCTGGTGGAGATGTTGCCGTTGACGACGAGCGTGCCTGCGGAAACGGTGGTCGCGCCGTTGTAGGAGTTGTTGCCCGCGAGCACCATCGTGCCGGCTCCGGTTTTGACAAGGGCCGAGGCGGGAACCCACCAGACTTCCGGGGATTGGTCGCTGAGATCGGCATTCACCTGGAGATCAACGGACGCCGAGCCGTCGGCGACGTTGAAGGTGTGGTTGGCACCATTGTCCGCACGCAGCACCCATGATCCGTTGATCGTGTTGGTGCTATTGCCCGAAGAGCTGAATCCCAGCAATCCGTCGCCGTTCCATTGCCCGGAACCTGAAATCGTGCCGCCATGATTCAAGCCCACCGTCATGTAAGCGCCGAAACCAACGTGCGCGCCGCTTGCCGCGTTGAAAGTGCCGCCATTGATGGTGAGGCTTGTAGGAGCGTTATTCCAACCGAAGCCGGTGCCGTCGCCGCCGGTGATCGCCAGGGTGGCTCCGGAATTCACCGTGATCGCGCCGCGGAGGTGTCCCCAGCCGCCGGTGGCTCCAGCCAATTCGAGCGTGCCTTGGTTGACTGTCGTTCCGCCGGTGTATGCGTTGTAGGTCGAGAGTGTCAGCGTGCCCGCACCGGATTTGGTGAGAGTGCCGGCTCCGCCGTAATCCTGCATCTGCTTGGTAATCGTGATGTTGAATCCGTTGGTGTTGATGTTGGCTCCGCCCGTACCGACACCGACGTTGTTGCGGTTACCCCAGCCAGGATCCCACGTCTGGATGAAGTCGCTGCTGTTCGCCGAGGCGATGAGTGTTCCGCCGCTCAGGACAACACCGTCAGACGGGAGTCCCGTCCAACTTGCCGAGGTGGTCCTGATGTATGGAGTGGAGAGCGAGCCACCGAAGAGGACGACGCTCATCGTGTTGCCACCGTTGATGGAGTCATCGATGCCATTGCTGATCGTCACGTTGCCACCGCTGACAAGCAGACGTCCCCAGGAGCCTGCGGAGAGGACGCGATTGGCGGTGAACGTGCCGCCGGTGATTTCCACGACGCGGCGTGCGATCTTGAGGTCACCGGTGACGCTCACGTTATTCGAGAAGGAAAGCGTTGGTCCGCCGGGGCCGTTATTGCCGTCCGCCTGGGCCAATAAATCGCCTGAAACAGCGAGTGCCGAGCCGGAGAATGAGCCCGAGGTGTTGGCGTTACCAAGGCCGAAAGTGAAGTTGCCGGCGCTGATCGCCTGGGTGAGATTGATCGCGCCAGTGCTGGTGTTGAAGATCGCGCTGTCGGGCGTGCCGTTATTCCAGGTGGAGCCGTTCCAGTTGGAGTCGGTGGTGTTCCAGTTGCTGTTGATCGCTCCATCCCAAGTGAGATTCGCGGCTTGGACGGAGATGGGGAGGGCCAGGGCGGCGGTGAGGAGGGAGGAGAAACCGACGAATGGATTGATACGGGATTTCATGGGGTTTTGTCTATGTGGGGCGGCAATAACGGGTGGAGATTAGCGGATCGTGTGGTTCCGCCTACCCGTTAAAATGTGCGGGGTGGCGCGCGAGAAGCGCCGAGCTGGGGCTCGGCGCTCCCGGGGCGCTCCGAGGGATTAGTTGGCGCGGACTTGGATGAAGAGTTTCGGGTTCGTGAGAAGGGCCGGGCTGATCGTGACCGGAACGGTTTCCACTTCTCCATTGAGGGTGGGAGTTCCTTGGATCGCGCCGGTGTCCTCAGACCAAACAGCGAGGTCGGTGGAATACCAGACCGAGTAGCTCAGACCAGTGAGCGCCTGCTGGCGGCGGGTGTAGCTGAATGTGCCGGTGGATTTATCGAGGGGAACGGCGATGGGGTTGACGGAGGAACCTCCGGTCGGATCGGTTCCAAAGGCATACTCCTCGTGGTTGGTGAGGCCGTCGTTGTCATCGTCATCGTTCTCGCCGCCGGTCACGCCGTTGGCGGTCTTCCAAGTGTCGTAGTCGGTGGCGGCATTGACGTAGGCGAGTTTGCCATCGGCTTCAGTGAAGACCCACTCGGCACCGGTGACCGCGAGTTTCCAGGTGCCGACGGGCCCTTCGATGAAGGTTCCGATGTTGCTGGTGACTCCGGCGGTAGCCGAGAGGTCCGGAGCGGTGGTGAAGCTGGCGAGGTTGAATAGGTTCCAGACATTGCCGCCGGTGGCGTCTGCCGCGCCGAGGTCGAGATCGACGGTGCCGAGGAAGGACAGCGTGCCGGTGCCGCTTCCGGAGACGGAGTTGGTGGCGCCATTGGTGGTGGGGCGGAAGCGCAGGTTGCTGGTGGCGGTGACATTGAGCGCGCCGTCGGCAACCACGGTATTGCCGTCATACGTGTTGGTGCCATTGAGGACCATCGTGCCCGTACCCGACTTGGTGAGACCGGAGGCAGGAACCCACCAGACCGCCGGCCATTGGTCGGTGAGGTTGGCGTTGATCTGGAGATCGGTGGCTGCCGCTCCGTCGTCCACGGTGAAGGTGTGATTGGCCCCGGCGTCGCCGCGGAGGGTGACGGAACCCGCGCCAATGGTGTTGGTGCTGTCGCCGTAGCTGGAGAACGCGAGCATGCCATCGCCGTTCCATTGCCAGTTGCCGAGAACAGTCCCGCCGTTATCGAGAGTCATGGTGGCGAAGGAGCCGAAGCCGAGGTGGGCACCGCTGACGGCATTGATCGTTCCTCCATCGACGACGGTTGAAGTGACCGGAGCGTTCCAGCCGAAACCTGTGCCGTCTCCGCCGGTGATCGAAACAGTGGCACCAGCCGCGATGTTGAGAGCACCGCTGATTTGGGAGTTGCCACTGTTTCCGCCTGAGAGTTCGAGAGTTCCGGCAGTGACGGTGGTGCCACCGGTGTAGGATTTGATTCCGGTGAGGACGAGTTTGCCCGTGCCCGTCTTTTCCATGCCGAAGGTGCCGCCCAGGTTGGCGGCGATGGTGGCGGTGCGGCCGCTGGTGACACTGATAAGTGGCTGGATGGCGGATGAATCCAGTGACAACGTGCCAGAGCCGTCCAGCGTGTAGTCGGAAACCGAGAAGGCGAGACTGCCGATCTTGCGGTTGGAATCCACGGTGACGGTGACCCCGGTGGCGGCATTGAAGGTGGCGATGGCATCATAGCCGACTGCGACGGTGTTGCCCGCCCAATTGGCCGCATCACTCCAGTTGCCATTGACAAGGGAGGTCCATGTGCCGTTTGCGCCGGCGATCACCAGAGAGCCGGTTCCGGTGAAGAAGGAGCCGTAAGTCGGGTGGCTGGAGTTGTAGATGCCAGCGGGCAGCGGGCCGCTCCCATCAATAAAAAGACTGCCAACCGTGTCGCTGCCTGTGAAACCCAGATTTGTAATGGCTCCGCTGGCGATGACAACGCTGGCGGTATCATCAAGAATCGGCTGGGATACAGAGAGTGTGGCACCCGTGTTCACGGTGATGCTGGGGCTGGAGAAACCCGCGCCTGAAATCACCAGCGTGCCGCCATTCACAGTCGTGGCTCCGGTGTAAGTATTGTTGCCGGAAAGTTCCATCGTTCCAGGGCCGGTCTTGGTGATGCTGCGTCCGCCTGAAGCCTCGGTGACGGCCGCACTGACGAGCAGGTCGGTGGCCGCCGCACCGTCGGCGACGTTGAAGGTGATGCCGGGCGCGCCGCCGTCGGCACGCATGCGGATGCGACCGCCGATGGTGGCAGTGTCCGCGCTGGCGTTGGTGGTGACATCGGCGTTGATCCACTCCATTTGTGGGCCGTTCGCGTTGCTCGTGCCATTGTTGCTGGCAAGCGTGCCGCCGCTCATGTTGATCCCTCCGGAGAGGTTCCAGACGTGCATGGTGCCCGGGCTGATGACGGTGCCGCCGTTGATTGTGAGGGCGGTGACCTTGTAGCCATTAATCCAGCCAAGGCCGGTTCCGTCTTCGTTGGCGAAGTTGACCGCAGCACCGCTGTTCACGGTGAGCGGTCCCGCAATGCGGGCGTAGCCGCCACCCGCTCCGTCAAGCAGCAGGGTGCCTTGGTTCACGGTGGTGCCGCCGGAGTAGTGGTTTGCGTTGGTGTATCTCAGAGTGCCTGCGCCGGTCTTGGTAATGGTGCCCGCACCACCGTAGTTCTGCATCGACTTGGTGATAGTGATGTCAAAGCCGTTGGTGTCGATGATCGTGCCGCCGGTGCCGACTCCGATATTGTTGCGGTCGCCCCAATTGAAGGGGGCTTGATAGGTCTGGATGAAATCGTTGCTGGACGCCGTGGCAATGAGCGTGCCGCCGCTCAAGACGACACCGTCGTTCGGGAGACCGGTAAAGCCCGCCGAAGTGGTCTTGATGAAAGGAGTGGAGAGCGAACCGCCGAAGAGAACGACGCTCATCGTGTTGCCACCGTTGATGGAGTCATCGATGCCGTTGGTGATCGTCACATTGCCTCCGCTGACCAGCAGACGTCCCCAGGAGCCTGCGGATAGGACGCGATTGGCGGTGAACGTGCCGCCGGTGATCTCCACCACACGGCGTGCAATCTTGAGGTCGCCAGTGACGGTGACGTTGTTCGAGAAGGCAAGATTCGGGCCGCCGGGGCCGTTGTTGCCGTCCGCTTGGGCCAGCAGGTCGCCGGAGATGCTCAGTGCGGATCCGGAGAAGGAGCCGGTGAGGTTGGCATTCGGCAGGCCGAAGGTGAAACTGCCGGCGCTGATGGCCTCAGTGAGGGTGATGGCACCGGTGGAGGTGTTGAAAATAGCGTTTTCACCTGAGGCCCAGGTGGAGCCGGACCAGTTGGAGTCGGTGGTGTTCCAGTTGCCGGTGGCGGCGCCGTTGTCCCAGGTGAGGTCGGCGGCCTGGGCGGAGACCGTGAGGACAACCGCCGAGAGGAGGGAGGAGAGACGAAGGAATGGGTTGATTTGGGTTTTCATGGGTTGGGAGATGATCGGTGGCTCCAATTCAAATGAAAAACTAGCAGGAAACGTGCTCCGGAATACCCGTTAAAATGTGCGGGTAAGATTTGACTGAGCCCCCTAGCACCCGAGGCCTGCCGGATGTGAATAGTTGATTTTGAAAGACTAGAGACGTAGGTTAAATCCGGGCATTGTGACCACGAGCGCGGAATTGTCACCCGATCAGGTGAATGATGCCGCTGGGAGGATCAGGGGGACTGGGCGGTGATACGGACGAAGAGCCTCCTACTGGCTGGCAAGACGGGACTCAGAGTGACCTGCACCGTTTCCGTATCGCCCGAAGTTCCGGTGATGGTCTGGATGGCTGCTGAGTCTTCGGTCCAATTCGTCAGGCTGGTGGTCGTCCAAATCTTGAACACCAGACCGCTCAGCGAGGACTTGCGGCGCGCGTAGGTGAACATGCCGGTGCCCGCCGATGGATAACTCAGATACGGGGTCAATGCGGTGCCGTTCTTCGGATTCAGGCCGAAGGCGTATTCCGAGAAATTCGTGAAACCGTCCTGATCGTCGTCGTCATCAAGCCCGCCGGTAAGATTGTTGGCGCTCTTCCAGGCATCGTAGTCGGAAACCGGACCGTTGGCGACGGTGAGCGTGCCCGTTCCTGTGATAAAGCCGGCGCTGTTGGTGGAAGAATAGACGCCCGGGGATTTGGCGACGCCGCCGAGCCAGAGTTCGTCGATCGTGTCGGTGCCGGTGTAATCGAGGTGAAGGGTGGCACCGCTGGCGACAACCACGTCGGCAGCATTGGCGAGGTTGGCATTGTTGGAACCATTGCCGAGGCGTAGCGTGCCGACGTTGACCGTGGTGGGGCCGGTGTAGGTGTTGGTGCTGTTGATGTGGAGCGTGCCGTTGCCGACTTTGGTGAGACCGAACGACCCCGCATCTTCATAGAAACCGGTCACGGTCAGGGTGCCGGCATCCACGCCGATGGTCGTGTTTCCGTCGAAGCAGAATCCCGGCCCGCTGCCACTGCCGCCGTAGGTCAGGGTCAGGGCGTTGTTGCCGGAAAGGCTGCGCAGGGCACCTTGCCCGTCCACGCCGCTGCCGAGCAGGTGGAGATGTTCACCGAGACTGATTCCACCTTGCAGGGCGAGAGTGGAGCCGTTGCGGATCCAGGTCATGTTCGCGCCACTCCAACCGCCCGCGCCGAGAGCCGACGAGTGGGCGGCGGTGAGCATGCCGCCCACGATGTCGGTGACACCGTCGTGACTGTTAGACCCGGCGAGGACCGCGTTGCCCGCGCCGGTCTTGATGAGATTCGAGGCGGCAAGCCACCAAACCTCTGGGTATTGATCGCTCAGGTTCGCATTGATCTGGAGATCGACCGACGCCGCACCGTCGGCGACGTTGAAGGTGTGGTTGGCCCCGGCGTCCGATCGAAGGTTGAGGAGGCCGCTGATGGTGTTCGTGGCATCGCCCGAGGATGTGAATCCTAACAAGCCGTCACCGTTCCATTGCCAGTTACCCGCGATGGCGCCGCCCTGATTCAGGGCCACAGTCGCGTAAGCCCCGAAGCCGAGGTGGGAGCTGCCGGACGCGTTCACTGCGCCGCCGTTGATGGTGAGACTGGAAATCGGGTTGTTCCATCCGAAGCCGGTGCCGTCGCCTCCGGAGAGAGCGATCACGCCTCCGGAGTTCACGGTGACGTGACCGCTGACCAAGCTGTTTCCGCCCGAAGCCCCGGCCAGTTCGAGCGTGCCCTCGTTCACCGCGGTGCCGCCGATGTGGGAGTTGATGTTGGTGAGTTTCAACGTGCCGCTTCCGATCTTGGTCAGCGTGCTGGAGCCCGCGATGCTGGAGCCGATGGTGGCCGTGACGCCCGAGCCGCTCACTTGCAGGTTGGAGCTGCCCAAGGTGGTGGCGAGTGTAAGCGTGTTGCCGGTGAGCGTGTAGTCGGAGTTGGCGAAGCTCAGGCCGCCGAGCGTGCGGTTGCCATCGAGCGTGACGGTCACGCCGGTGGCTTGCGCGAAGGTGGCTGTGGCGTCGGCACCATCGGCCACCATGGAGTTCTGCCAGTTGCCAGCCGTGCTCCAGTTGCCGTTGGTCAGGCTGGTCCAGACGCCATTTCCAAGGACCGCGCCTTCGGTGACGATCAGGCTGCCCGATCCGGTGATGAATGAGGACGCGCTGGTGTAGGTGCCTGCCGGCTGCATGACGCCGTTGTTGAAAAGCTGGCGCACGGTTTCGGCGACTCCGCTGGCGAGGGTGAGCTTGCCGGTTCCTGTTAGGAAAAAAAGCGCCGTGTCGGCAATGGCACCGGCGGTGTTGCGGATCTCGCAGGTGGCGCCGGTGCCGACGATTAGGTTTCCACTGCCGAGCGTCCCGGCGGTTTCGGCGACGAGCGTGCCTGCGTTGACGGTGGTGGCACCGCTCTGGTTGTTAGAGCCGGTCAGCGTCAATTTTCCGGCACCGGACTTGGTGATGCCGAGAACCGGCGACGCTTCGGTGATCGCCGCGCTGACGAGCAGGTCGGTGGCCGCCGCGCCGTCGGCGACGTTGAAACTCACGGCCGTATAGCCCGCATCCCCACGAATACGGATGCGACCGCCGATGGTCGCGGTGTCGGCACTGGCGAGGGTGGTGACGGAGCTGCGGTTCCATTCGAGCTGCGGGCCGTTCGGGTTGCTGGTGCCGTTGTTGGATTGCAGCGTGCCGCCGCTCATGGTGATGCCGCCGGGGATGTTCCAGATGTGGCTGATGCCGCTGCTGGTGAGCGTGCCGCCGTTGATGACGACCGAGGAAATCTGGTCGAGCCAACCGAGCCCGGTGCCGTCGCCGGTGGTTTCCACGGTGGCTCCGGCGTTGACGGTCAGCGCGCCGCGAAGGCAGCCGGTGCCCGAGTTCGCGAATAGCACGAGCTTGCCGCCATTGACCGCGGTGCCGCCGGTGTGGGTGTTGTTCGCCGCGAGGATGAGCGTGCCGCTTCCGGAATGAAGCAGGTGGCCGCCGCCGCTGACGACACCATTGAGTTGGACCGAGTTTCCGCTGAACTCGAGTTCCGCGCCGGAAGCGATGTCGAAGTTGCCGTCGTAGCCATGCAATTCGGAAGACGAGACAATTCCCATGTCCTGACGCATCGCCGAGACGATCTTCACGTGGCGCATGAACTGAACAGCACCGCTTTCGTCATCGTAGTTCAATCCGTAGGGCCAGAAATGAATGCCATCGCAGCCGATGGTTGCGGAAGGACCGTCGAGCTGCCGGATCATCGCCACCCCGTTCCCACCGGTCCACACGCCGCCTGACTGGTTGGAACCCCAGCTGCCGTAGGTGCCCACTCCCATGGTGTGTCCCATTTCATGCAGGGCGACCCGGACGCCGATCATGCCGCCGAAGTCGATCCATCCGCCGTAGCCTGCCTGGGCGGTCGGCACGTTGGGATCGTAGTTGGCTGTTAGGTGACGGTTAAAGCTGCCATAGCGGTTGTAAACGGCGACCGCTCCATCCATCGCCGCGATGACGGCCGCGCGTTTGTCGGCGGGCCAGTTTTCGTTTCCTCCGGCAAGCGAGTACGTCGTCGTGGGACTCGTAGGAGGTGTTGTGCCAACGTTCCCGGAAAAGGTCATGCGTCCGCCGGTGACGCTGGTGATGCCGCTGTAGCCCGGTGAAATGGGAATCACCAAGGTGCCTGTTCCGGATTTCGAAAGCCCTTCATTTCCGGCGAGCGGAGCGGAAACCGTGGCGGTCACGCCGGGCGCCACATTGATGAGCGGCGAGCCGGTGTTAACGTCCAGATTCAGTGTGCTGCTGCCAGCGAGCGTGTGGTTGGCGTTGGCGAAATTCAGTCCGCCGATGGTGCGAATGCCGTCGAGGGTGACGGTCACGGCACTGTTCTGCGCGATGGTGGCGGTTTTTCCCGTGCCAATGGCCACCGTGCCGTTCTGCCAGTTTCCGGCAACGCTCCAGTTGCCATTCGACGGGCTGGTCCAGATACCGGAATCGCCGAGCGTCGTGGTCGCCGAGGCCTCGTCCGAGTATGCGGAACTACCGATCGCATTGGCGGCGCGGACTCGATAGTAATAAGTGGTGCCGGCGGAGAGGCCGAGGTCGGTGTGGGAAACCGTCCCGGCAGGTAGAGATGCGATCTGGGTGAAGCCGCTGCCGGATGCGAGAGAGCGTTCGACGAAGTAGGAGGTTTCATCCGAGGCGTTGTCGGTCCAAGTCAGCTGGATGGAGCTGGCGGAAGCGGTGCCGGCCACGAGTCCCGATGGCACGGCGGGTGCGCCCATGGTGACGACCAGGCTGCCAGCGCCGCCGATGAGCGCCGGATGGCTGGTGGCGGTGTAGGTGCCGGGGGAGAGCGAGTCATTGTTCAGGTAAAGCCGGGCGACGGTTTCGGTGAGGCCGGAGGCGAGGATCAGCTTGCCGGTGCCATTGAGATAGACCGAAGCGCCATTCGCCACAGCGCCGGATGCGTTGCGCAGGTCGCAGATGGAGCCCGTGTTTACGGTGAGATTGCCGGACCCCAGCGTGCCTCCGGAACCGACGATCAAGGTGCCGCCGCTGACGATGGTGCCGCCGTCGTAGCTGCTAGAAGAATTGATTTCCATGGTTCCGGCTCCGGATTTGACCAGCACGGAAGCCGACACCCAGTTGACTTCGGGCCATTGGTCGGAAAGCACGGCACTCACCAGAAGGTCGGTAGCGGCCGCTCCATTGGCGACGTTGAAGCTATGGTTGGCCCCAGCATCCGCGCGCAGGACAAGATTTCCCGAAATGCTGTTGGAGCTGTCGCCCGAGGAGTAGAAACCGAGAAGCCCGTCGCCATTCCACTGCCAGTTGCCGGAAATCGAGCTGCCACCGGTCATGACCACGCTCGCGTAAGTGCCGAAGCCAAGGTGGGAGCTGCCCGATGCGTTCACCGAACCCCCGTTGATTGTAAGGCTTGAAATCGAGTTGTTCCAGCCGAAGCCGGTGCCGTCGCCGCTTGTGAGGGCGAGCATCGCACCGGAATTCACCGTGATAGCTCCATTGATCAATCCATTACCGCCGGACGCGCCGCGAAGCTCGAGTGTGCCCTGGTTGACCGTAGTGCCACCGCCATAGGAACTCACCGCCGTGAGCGCTAGTGTGCCTGCGCCTGTCTTGAGCAGCCCATCGCTGCTGAGAAGCGCGAGGCCGAGCGTGGTAGTGGTGCTGTCTGCCACCGAGATGGAGGAGGAACCCGTGCCGACATCAAGTGTTAGAGGATTCCCCTGAAGCGCGTGGTTAGCGTTACTGAAGGCGACATGACCGATCGTGCGGCTGGCATCGCCTTGGTTGATCGTGACGCCATTGGAAAGCGCCACGGTGGCGGTTTGGTCGGCACCATTGGCGATGGCGTTGCCCTGCCAGTTTCCAGAGACCGACCACTCTCCACCCGCGGGATTGATCCAGGTGGATCCCACGACCGGAGGCACGGCCGGCAGCGCGGTGAACGAGAATATCGACGTCGCAGATCCGCTTTGCGCCACGATGGCGACGCGCTGCGGCTGTGCCACTGCAGACAGGGTGAGTACACCACTTGAGTTGATCGAGTAGCCAATCAGTGCCGGTACGACCGACCACGTCACGGGGGCACCGGAGATGGGGCGGAAATTCTGATCGCGCACCGTGCCGCTGAAACTCACCGTGGATGTGCCACTGTAGGGAATGGCGGCGGAATACGGGCCGCTCACCTGAGCGAAGGTTGGCGTGGCGGTGTAGTTGCCGATGGCATTGATCTGCGAGGCCCCGCGATGAGGAGCGGTTGTTGGCAGGGTCGCACTCCAGAAATCCTTGCCGCCGTTGCCGGCGATGACAGTGCCGGAACTCCGTGCCAGGGAACTGGTTTGCAGGATGAAACCGGCCAGATTTCCGGTCGTGTTGGGACTGACAAAGAGCGGGTCCTGGGTGCGGTTTCCATCGATCGTCACCGGCCGGGTCACGCCGCCGCTGAAGTTGTTGTTCATGAAAAGTTGCCGCGAAAACTCAGCGCTGCGACCGGCGGCGATGAAGAGATTGTTGGAAAAGAGGACATAACTCGGGTTGGGCGTCCAATTCACATCCAGCGTTCTGCCCGGGTTGTAGAAGACGTTGTTGTAAATGCGTGTGGAGTTGCGGTTGCTTGCGAGCACGCGACTTTCGTTCCACGAGATGTTGTAGCGAGCGATCGTCATCGCCCCCGGCGCATCGCCGCCCCAGGTGTATTCCATCAAGAAGCCGCCCTCGTTGTCGTGGGTGTAGTTGTATTGGAAAACAGTCGCCCCGGAAACAAAGCCGTCGTTGTCGAACGCCGTGCTGTCGTTGGCATTCAGCCACTTGGTGTGATGGACGTGGTTGTACTGCCAGAGGCCGTTCACGTGGCGCGTCGGCCATGCGGCGGCGATGTTGTTTCCGTTGTCACTCAGTTGCCCGACGTAGCCGACTTCGTTGTGTTCGACGAGTTCGTTGTCGGTGCCGAGCATCAGAATACCGTCGCCGGAGGTGGAGATGACCGTGTTGCCGCGCGCGATGACGTTCGGGCTGCAATTCGCGTAGTTCATCCCGCCGCCCATGTATTCCGCTTCGGCGTTGAACGCGATGCCCTGACCGTAAATCGTTTTCACCGTGTTCCCTTGGATCAGCACTCCGTCGGCTTTGCCCGGCTCGTTGATCCAAAAGAAAATGCCGCCATTGTTCCGTCCACCGTCGTTGACGTTCTTGATACCACGGACATCGTGAACGTCGTTGTTGAGCAGGTTGATACCCCGCATCGTGCCGCTGCCCGACCAATCCACGCGGATGCCCGAACGGCTGCTGTCATTGCTGGCCGGGTTGGTGACCTCGAAGCCGTCGATGGTCCAATAGCTCTGCGAGGAAAGGGTGATCACCGCCCAGTTTCCATTGCCGTTGATGAGCGGTTTCGCGCCGGTGCCGTAGGCTCCCAGCGTGATTTGTGACGTGCTGTTGCCCGAGCCTTGCGGACTCAGCGTGCCGACCCAAGTGCCGCCGCGTTTGAAGAGCACCTTGTCGCCAGGTTGGAACACGGTGGCGTTCACCTTGCCGAGGCTTTGCCACGGCGCTGCCATGCTGGTGCCGATGTTCGAGTCGTTGCCAGCAGGATCGATGTAGTAATCAGCGGCCACCAAGCTCTCCACTGCTGACAAAACGATGGCTAGATTCAAAACGAGTCGGGGCAAATTGATGCGAAAAAACGAGGGGAAATTGAAATCGGGCATGGGGCAGGGTCTTTTGTAAGATCGGCGCAAAAGGGAAATTTGATCAGACTTAACAATGAAATGGATTCGACAGCTACCCGTTAAAATGTGCGGGGTGCTCGTTTTGGCCTGCCTGGGATTCAGTTTAAAGGATACAAGCAATTCCCTTCAGCGACCACATCCCATGCAGGCGCACTTTGTTGTGGAGGAGGTGTCGAACTCCTCCACGCAGACCCCGCACATTTTAACGGGTATGCAGATCGGTAGCTCTCGATAGAGTCCGGCTTGATTCCGACTCTAATTTTCACTCGAAAACCCACAGAAGCAATGAAATCTCACCTCAGTTCCTTCTTTCGATTCTTTACTCTCTTGACCTGTGCCAGCATCGCTTTCGCAGGTTCAGCCCATGCAGCGGACTTTACATGGGACGGCGGCACTGGCAATTGGAACGCCACCAACTGGAACGGCGGCACCGCAAGCGGTCCCGTCACTGCGGGCAACACCGCCACCATCAACAGCGGCAACGTAACTGCGAACGTGGGCGGCCCCGGCAATGTGGACTCGATCACGCTGGGCAGTGGTGCCCAGTTAAATCTTTACAATGGCGACGGCGGCATCTACGCTTATGGCTATTTTCCCAATCTCGTTTTGCAGGGAGGAACCGTCAACGGCGGCTCCGCCACCTACCATGCTTACGGGGCTTCGATATTCGGTAACGTTACGGTCAGCGGATCCGCCGCCTCGACGATCACCGGTGCTTCGTGGTTCAACATGAATCCGATCACGACCTTTGCCGTGGCCGACGCCACGAGCAACTCCGACTCGGATCTCCTCGTCACCACCAGTCTGCGCGCCTTGCCGAATAGCGGGAACGACTGGGCTTACGGCGTTGCCAAGCTCATCAAGGAAGGCGCGGGAACGATGGAAGTCACCCAACACAGCTACTTCAGGGGCGGGCTGGATCTCAATGCAGGCACGCTCAAGCTTTCCGGAGGCAATAGCGGCTATGGTTTCTTCGACGGGACGGTCAATGTCAATTCCGGCACGACGCTCTCCATCAGCAGTGATGGCACCGGCTTAGGCTGGCAAAGCGGATGGAAGCCCGCCGCAGTCAACATCGTCGGCGGCACAATTACCACCGCAGGCACGAGCCACGTCTGGGGAATCTCAGGTGGCGTCAACATGACCGGCGGCGCTCTACAGAGCAACAATGGGGTGAGTGATTCCAACGGGCCGCAATTGGAGTGGAACCAGACGTCTGTAACCACCAACGCGAGCGCTGACACCGCAAGCATCGGCGGTCGCATCCGCATCCGCTCGGACGGAGGATACGCCGGCATTGCATTCAACGTGGACGATGGTGCAGCCGCGACCGACCTGCTGGTCAGCGCCGCAGTGACCGAAGCCTCCGGTGGTCGCAGTATCACGAAGTCCGGAGCAGGCACCATGGAGCTCTCTGGAGCCAATTCCTACACCGGAGCCACTACGGTGAACGCCGGCACGCTAGTGCTCTCGGGATCGAGTTCCTCCAGCGGCAGCGTTGCCGTGAATGCCACCGGCACCCTGGCGCTTTCCGCGCCCATCCTCGACGATGCCGCCAGCGTGGTCATCGCCAACGGCGCCGCCATGGCTCTCAACTTCACCGGCAGCGATACGGTCGGCAGTCTCGATATCGACGGCAGTGGACCGCTGCCCGCGGGTTCTTACAACAGCACTACCCACCCCGGCCTCTTGAGCGGCACCGGCTCGCTGGTCATTCTCGGCGCAAACGGCACCTGGACCTCGCTGGCGGATGGAAACTGGAGTGGCGCCGCCAACTGGGCCTCCAGCGCCGTCGCGACCGGCTACGACGCGACCGCCACCTTCAACGCCGCGACCGGTGCCACCGTCACTCTGGATACCAACCGCATCATCGGCAAGCTCGCCTTCGATGTCTCGGATTACATCCTCGCCGGCACGAACACTCTGACACTCCAAGGTGCCTCCACCCCGACCATCAGTGTCGGTGCGGGCCGCAGCGCCACCCTTTCCAACAATCTCGGTGGCAACCAGGGCTTGGAGAAGACCGGCAGCGGTTCGCTCGTCCTCAGCGGCGTCAAATCCTACACCGGCGGCACCACTGTCACCGGTGGCACGCTGGAACTCAGCTCCACCAGCTTCGATCAAGCCGCCATCAACGGTTCGGTGACCGTGAACAGCGGTGCCACGTTGAAGCTCACCGGCTACGAGTTCTCCGGCCTTGGGCGCGTCGGCTCGACGGTGTCCTACCTCGCGGTGGACGGCGGCACGGTCAACAACACCATCAACTCCTTCGTGAGCGGAGCCTCGGTGGATCTGACCGCCGCCACCCTGGGCGGCGGCACCTACCACGTCATCAACAGCGGCTTCAACGCACTGAGCAGCGCCACCGCTTCCACCATTTCGAGCAATCTCCTGATTCGCGTCGATTACGGATCATCCAATTTGAACCTGTTCATTGATGACGGTGCCGCCGCCACCGATCTGCTCATCACCGGCAACATCGGCAGTGTCTTCTCGGCGGGTGTCAACAAGAACGGCCCCGGCAAGCTGGTGCTTTCCGGCACCAACACTTACTCAGGCAACACCGTGGTCAATGACGGCGAGCTTGAAGTGACCTCCACCCTTCGTTTCTACCCGACCGCCAACGGAACCAACAATTTCGTTTCTTCCTCCGGTGCAGGCTCCCTGACCTTCACCGGCACCGTCGAGCTCGACTTGAGCGCGGCGAACACCACCAACGGCAATCTCTGGAACCTATTCAACCTCGGCAGCTTCGCCGTGGCTCCCAGCCTTTCGGGCATCGGCGGCGTCTCCAGCACCACCCTCGGAGCCTTCAACGAGGTTTCCTCCGGCACTTGGGAACTCCCTGTCACCAATGCCAAATGGGTCTTCACCGAAGCCGATGGCAATCTCGCCTACGTCGTCACCGCCACCGATTATGACAACTGGGCAAGCGCCAACGGCGTGACCGGCGGGGGAAATGACGACTCAGATTCAGACGGCCTCACCAACCACGAGGAATACGCCTTCGGCCTCGATCCCACAGGCGCCTCTTCTGTCAACGCCATCGCCGTCGCGCTCGACAAGACCACCGGCACCTTCAGCTACACCCGCCGCACCCAGTCGCTCACCGGCCTGGCGTATTCCGTATGGTATTCCACCGACCTCTCGACCTGGGCCAAGGACACCGGGGCCGTCGAAGGCACTCCGGTAGTGACCGGCGAGGTTGAAACGGTCCCCGTCACGCTCGGCGGAGCGCTCCTGAGCAACTCCAAACTCTTCATCCAAGTCCGCGCCGAGTAACGAGCGGTCGGCGATCGAAGTCGCAGCGTTCCGGCTCAACCTGGGGCGGAACTCAGTCGATTCTAACGGGTGCAAACCGGAATTCGAAAGGTCCGTGACCGTAACGCATTCACCCAATCAGGTGACAAGTCTGACCTCGCCGAAATCGAACCCCATCCTCATTGGATAGCATGGTGAACGCGTGATCGACTCCCCACTGCAGGATTCGCCGCATCCGTTGTTCCAGCATCCAAGCGCATCCCAGCGTCAGAAAAATCCAAGTAAAAATCCAACTCCAAAAACCTGTGAAATCCAAATCCAATCCGTTCCTTCGTGCCCTCGCATTCACCGCCTCCATGGCCGTCACCATGGGGTCGATCGCACATGCCAACCAATACCAATGGGGCGGCGCCACCAGCACCGACTGGGCAACCGCAGGCAACTGGTCAACTGGAGCGAACCTCACCGCGGGGCCTGCCCCCACGGGCGCGTCGTTCTCCCATCGGCTCAATGTATACAACGCTGCCAACAACAAGCTGATTTATAGCTCAAGCCTTGGCACCACGACCTACGCGAATACCAATACAGCCTCCGCAGCAGGAGGTGGACGTGGCTTGGTCATCGGCAGCGGCATTAACGGCGAGATGGAAATCACCGGTGGCACATTCTCCACACTGGGTGCCGTCTCACCGGACATCATCGGAAACGGCGATGGAAAAATCGGCACTCTCGTCGTCAGCGGAGGCTCCTACATCGGCACCAATGCGGGAACATGGATGAATATCGGCGGAGCCATCGGCTCGGGACGGGTTTCGAATCTCACAGTCAGCGGCAGCGGCACCGCCACGCTCTCGACGCTCAACCTCAATGGCGTCACCATCAACGTGAACCTCAACGGAGGAACCCTCGAACTGAACGGTTTCACCAACACCTCGATTGTCACCGCCGGCAAGATCCGCCTCAACAGCGGCACGCTCAAGGCCCGCCAGAACAACGCCGCGTTCATCGCGGCCCATCCGAACCTTGAAACCCTCGTCCAATCCGGCGGCGCGGTGATCGACACCAATGGCTTCGACGTCGGCATCGCCGAACCTCTCCTCCAAGACGCGGCATCCACCGGCGGCGGCCTCACCAAAAACAGCGCCGGCCTGCTCACGCTCACTGAACCCGCCACGACCACCGGTCCGACCGATATCAATGCGGGCGGTCTCTCGGTGAAAGCCGGAGCCGCATCGTGGGCTCCCTCGTCATTCAGCCACTCGGGCGACAAGTTGGATTTCAATCTCGGAGTTTTCAGCACATCCAACCCGGTCGTCATCAATACCGGAGCGCTGACAGTGGATTCCGCCATCACGGTGAATGTCACGGGCTCCAATTTCCAGATCGGCCAGATCCCGTTGATCAACTACACATCCAAATCCATCACCGGATCGCTCACCCTCAACACCGCCACACTTCCAGTCGGAGTGATAGCGACGCTGGAAGACAACGGTATGGGTCAGATCTATCTCAACGTCACTCAGGCGGCTTCGATCTTCAACTGGTCAGGTGCCACGGCCACGCCCGGTAACGGCGACTGGGACACCAGCAGCCTGAACTGGAACACGTTCACCACCGCCTACTCCACTGCCAACAGCCAGATCGCCAACTTCCCGGACATTGCGGGTGGAGGAACCGTCAGTCTCACGGCATCCTTCTCGCCACTGGTCCTGAACATCAGCAACAACAGCGGCAATCCCTACGTCTTCGGCGGCGCGGGCAAACTCACCGGAAGCACCCCCATCAACAAGACCGGCACCGGACGTGCAACCTTCGCGGGTTCCTCGCACGATCACAGTGGTGCCACGACCATCTCCGCGGGAGCTATCGTCAAGCGAGCTGCCGATGGCTCCACCGGCAGTATCTCGGTGACTACCAACGGTGCATCGTTCGCTCTAGATGGCACTCTCGGCGACATGAGCGATGGCGCCGGACAAACGCTTTACATCGCGGGGGCAGGCATCGCCGCCACTGGCTATTTCGATACTCCTGCTTCGTCCCAGGCCTACCGAGGCGCGCTTCAGTCAACCGTCGGGTCGAATACCTGGGCCGGTGACATCGTTCTTACCTCCACCGCAACCGGCAACACCACGATCAACCGCATCGGCGTCCAGCCCGGAGCGGACCTCACGCTCACCGGAACCATCTCCGAGAATATCGCGGGCACCTCACTGCTCTTCCGCGGCGGCTCTAGCGGAGACAACATCACTCTGTCCGGGGCGGGTACCTATTCCTACACCAATGAAACCCAGATGTATTCGGACGGTGGCACGATTATTCTGGGAGGCAACAACAAGCTGCCCACCGCCAAACTCCTCAACCTGACCTTCGGTGGAGCCACCGTGTTCGACCTGAATGCCCACAACCAGGAACTTTCGGCGGTCTATGGAGGCGCTTACGGTACCGGGGCCACGATTACGAACCATGGAGCCACTCCCTCCATCCTGACTGTAGCTCCACCGGTGGCCACCAGCTACACGAGCAATGCGTTCATCACCGATGGATCGAGTACCGTTTCCATCGTCAAAAACGGCGCGGGCACCCAGATTCTGGGATACACCAACTCCTACACCGGAACCACCACGGTCAACGACGGCACTCTCCTCATCAACGCCGACCAATCCGGTGCCACCGGCGCGGTGCAAGTGAACGGCGGCGTCCTCGGAGGCACCGGAACCATCGGCGGCACCGTCACAGTCGGCGCGCTCGGCACCATCGCACCCGGCGTCACGCTTGGAACCCTGACCGTGAATTCAGCGGATCTCGCGGCCGGAGGCACCCTCGCCATCGGTCTCAATGACGCGGGCACTCCCACAGCCGACCAACTCGTGGTCACCAACAACCTCGACGTCAACGGCGCGAAACTCAATCTCAGCGTGACCGGCACGCTTTCCGCCACGAGCTACGTCATTGCCACCGCCGCAGCCATCAATGGCACCATTGCCACGGCAAATGTCACCGGACTGCCTTCCGGATACACGCTGGTCCAGACGCCCACCGAGATCCGTCTCGACCAGTCACCGGCGTCCGATTACGACAACTGGGTGACCGCCAACGGCGTGACCGGAGGAGAGAATAATGACGACGATTCGGACGGCCTCACCAATCATGAGGAATACTCCTTCGGCCTCGATCCCACCGGCGGCTCCTCCGTCAATCCGATCGCTGTCCCGCTCAACAAAAGCACCGGCACCTTCAGCTACACCCGCCGCACCCTGTCACTCACCGGCCTGACGTATTCCGTGTGGTATTCCACCGACCTTTCGATCTGGGCCAAGGACCCCGGGGCCGTCGAAGGCACGGTCACAACAAGCGGCGAAGTGGAAACTGTTCCCGTCACGCTCAGCAGAGCGCTTCTGGGCAACTCCAAACTCTTCCTCCAAGTCCGAGCCGAGTAAGCCTGGCTCCCGGAGCGCCGAGCTGGGGCTCGGCGTTCCTTGGGGCACCCGAACATTTTAACGGGTAGGCAGGATGGGCCGATCCGGTATTCTCCCTCAATACCCATTTCCCATCCGTTGCAAAAACCCCATGAAAACCCGCATCAATCACTCCCTATTCCTCTCCACCGCCACCTTGGCCTTTGTCACCTGCGCTCACGCCGTTGATTACACATGGGACGGTGGCAACGGCAACTGGAACGCCACCAACTGGAACGGCGCCACCGCATCTGGCCCCACTACCGCGGGAAACACAGCCACCATCAACAGCGGCGTTGTGACCGCGAACGTGGGCGGGCCCGGCAATGTGGATACCATCACGCTGGGCAGCGGTTCCCAATTGAATGTGTATAACGGCGATGGCGGCATCTATGCTTATGGCTACTTTCCCAATCTCGTTCTGCTGGGAGGAACCTTCAATGGCGGCTCCGCCACCTACCATGCATACGGGGCGTCTTGGCTCGGCAACGTAACGGTCAGCGGATCCGCCGCATCGACGATCAGCAGTGCTTCGTGGTTCAACATCAATCCCACCACTACCTTCACCGTTGCGGACGCCACGGGCAACTCAAGCACGGACCTGCTCGTCAGCACCAGCCTGCGCGGCCCGGTCAACGGAGGCAACGACTGGGTGCACGACCCCGCCAAGCTCGTCAAGGAAGGTGCAGGAACCATGGAAGTGACCCAACACAGCTACTTCAGGGGAGGGCTGAATCTCAATGGAGGCACGCTCAAACTTTCCGGAGGCAATGGCGGCTACGGTTTCTTCGACGGAACGATCAATGTCAATTCCGGCACGACCCTCGAAACCGTCAGCGATGGCACCGGCTTGGGCTGGCAAAGCGGTTGGAAGCCCGCTGCAGTGAACATCAATGGCGGCACCATCACCACTGCCGGAGTCAGCCACATCTGGGGCATTTCAGGCGGAATCAACATGACAGGCGGCACGCTGCAAAGCAACAACGGCTTGAGCGATCCCAACGGTGGCCAATTGGAGTGGAACCAGACATCTGTCACCACCAACGCCAGCGCGGACACCGCCACCATCGGCGGCCGCATCCGCATCCGTAGTGACGGTGGTTACAGTGGCATTTCCTTCAACGTCGCCAATGGCGCGGCAGCCACCGACCTTTCAGTCAGCGCGGCGGTGACCGAAGCCTCCGGGGGGCTTGGCATCACCAAATCCGGTGACGGAACCATGGTGCTGTCCGGCATCAACAACTACACGGGTGCCACCACCGTTTCCGCCGGCAAACTCATCGTCAACGGCAACATCTCGACCAGCAACACCTCGGTGCAGGCAGGCGGAACGCTCGGCGGCTCGGGCACGGTCGGGGCAGTGACAATACAGACGGACGGCATCTTCGCCCCCGGCAACAGCCCGGGCACCCTGACCTTCACCGGTGACCTCACACTCAACTCGGGGAGCATCTCCGACTTTGAAATCAACAGCTTCAGCCTCGGCAACTACGACCTCGCCATAGCGGCAGCCGCGGGAACTCAGAACGTCTCCTTCAACGGAGTCCTTAATCTCCTGTTCCAGTCCGGATTCAACACCGTCGGGTCGATCAAGATCTTCGAATTTGATGGCTACAGCGGCGCTTTCACGTCCGTGGTTCCCACCGGATTGGCATCCGGTTTCACGGCATCCTTTGATAACACTACTGGCATCGTGACCGTGGTTCCGGAACCCGCCTCTGCGTTGCTTGGCGGACTTGGCATGCTTGCTCTCCTGCGCCGCAGACGGTGAGAGTGGGTCAACAGTCATCCGTCCATGGTCAGCGGGGCGGAAAGAATAGACCGATGACAGAGCCGCTTCGTTCTCATCCGACACTTCATCCACTTTGCCTCTGGAGGGGCGATCATTTGGGATGGTACGCCGTATTGGGTTTCAGTGCTACACCCCATCTCACGTTGATGATTTCGCGCAAGGCATGAACGGACAAATCCCTCTCGACGCACCTGTTCGTGCGTGCCAACGCTTGTCCGCGATGATGCATGAATGGAGAAGCCGCTGCTTGTTGGCCGGACTGGCATTGCTGGCAGCGTTCGTGCCCATGCGCTCGGACGCCAGATCGGTCTCTGCGGCGTTTGTTTCCGGCGGGCGCTCGCTTTCTGTGGAAGCGGATGGTTTCACCGAATGGCTTTGTGGATATTCCGCGAAGGTGGTGGCGGGCGGGCAGGAAGTGGAATTGTCCTCAAGCGCAGGTGATCTTATCTCGACCACGGCGGCAGCTGAAACGGAGTTGACTCCGCAAGGTGCGGCGACGGTCACCACGCGGACGATCGATTTTCCGGAGCAGGAAATCCGCTTGTTGCACCGCTTCGGCAAGATCCCCGGCTCTCCTTTGTTGTTGATGCAGGCCGGCATCGCCAACCGCGGCAAACAGCCCGTCCAACTGGTTTCGGTCACCCCGATGCGTGCGGAGCTCGCCGTGACGGGCAAAACATCGGAATGGTGGATCACAGCGCTCAATGACAGCGTGCAGACCGTGTCACCCGTCACTCTGCTGGCGAGGGCGGAGCAACCGGTCCCGGTGTTTGAAAACGGCGGATTCTACCGCGGCGACGGCATCGGTTTCATGTTCGGCCCGGTGGGATCCCCGGTCGCCTACATGAACGCATCCTTCGCGAGGATCCAGGAGGACCGTGTCGCGTTCAGCTATACCGCCGACATGAGCCGGGTGAGGGTCGATCCCGGAGAAACGCGCTGGGGCCAGCAGACGGCAGTTCTGTTAGAGCCTCCTCGCGAGGCGCTGGCCCGCTGGACGGAGTGGGTGGCGGCCACTCATGGCACCCGCAACCGGCAGGGATCCGTCTCGGGCTGGAACAGCTGGCAGTTCCTCGGAGGTCAGGTCTCCGGAAAGGATGTGCTGGCGGTGGTGGATTCCGCACGCAGGTCTCCCGACCGTCTGCGACCCGCGGTGATCCAGATCGACGGCGGCTACGAGGACCCGAGCGGCGCGAAGGATTCCAACGAACGGTTTCCGGAAGGACTGGAGTTTTATGCGAAGCAGATCGCCTCCGTCGGCGCACGTCCCGGTCTGCTGATTGAGTCCGTCAACCGGGACGGTTTCTTCATTCCCTGGGTGCAGTCCGCGAACCGGGCGAGTGAGCTCGCGGGAAAAGGATATGCCTACTTCAAGCTCAACACCCAGAGGATCACCCAATACGCTCGTGGAAACGAGCGGCAGACGTCATTCGAGGTCATGCGCGACGGATTCGCCATGATCCGCAAGGCCGTCGGCGAAAACACCTATCTGGTCAACAACGACCTCAAACCCAACCGGGCAGCTCTGGGCCATGTGGATGCCCACCGCATCGGCGCGGAATCGAAACGCGATCAGTTGCGCCCCGTTTTTGATGACGTGCTGCGCTGCTTCTCCATCCAAGGACACTGGGGAAGTGTCGACAGCGACGCCTATTTCCTCGGCACCGATTTGGAAAACATCAGCTCCATCGCCGGCGGATGGCCGATCGTCCGCACATGGACCAGCATGGTCGGCCTGTCATGTGGCAACGCGATCACTTCGGATCCATGGTATCTTGAGGGATTCAAGCCCCTGCTCCGGAATGTGGAAACCATGACTCCACCGGCCAAGGAACGCACCGAGGTGCTGGACCTCTGCACCAGCCACGAATACCCGCGCTTGATCGGACACGTCGAGCGCGACTGGGGCCGCATGGCGGTGGCGCTGTTATGGAATCCCGGTGCCACCGAACGCACCGTGACTCTGGATTTTCATGAGGCGGGTCTCCATCCCGAGCGCCGCCATGCCGTCTGGTCGTTCTGGGATGATCGATTCCTCGGTGTCGCCAAGGGCTCCTGGACCACGCCATCCCTCGCGCCATCCGCTTCACAGCACCTTCGTTTCACGGATCTCGATCAGACCCCGGACCGCCCGGTGCTCATCGGATCCAACCTCCACATCTACTGTGGCGCGGCCGAAATCGAGCGGGTGACGAGTTTGCAGGGAGGCATGGAGATCGAGTTGACAGACGCCGGTGCCCGCGAGGGGGATCTGTTCGTTTACAGCCAGCTGACGCCCGTGCTCAAATCCGCGACCGGCTGCAAGGTGGACAAGATCGCTTATGCGGGCGAGAACGTCTGGCGCATCGCCTTGAAGGACCGCCGCATGGGCATGCCGCAGCGCGTGGAAATGAGCATCCAGCTTCCGGTTTGGAAACAACCCTGGTTCTGGTGGCTCGTCGCGCTGGCCGCCGCCAGCCTGCTCTTCGCCGCATCCCGATACCTCGCAGGCCTGCGACTGGAGCGCGAGCACGCCCTCCAACAGGAACGCTCCCGCATTGCCCAAGATCTCCATGACAACATCGGCGCGAACCTCGCGCAAATCGGGCTCCTTACGGAACAGGTCGAACAAGCGATGAACGACCCCGATGAAATGCGCGCCCAACTGGACCGCATCTTCCATGTTTCCCAAGCGACGGCCAAGGAACTCGACACGGTAGTCTGGGCGGTGGATCCTTCCAACGACACGCTGGAGGAATTTGCGCGCTACCTTCACGGATACGCCGAAGACTATCTTGCGATGGCGGGCGTCCGCTGTCATTTCACCACCACAGAGTCGATGCCGGAGATCCATCTTTCCGCCAGCTTGAGGCATCACCTGCTGATGGTGGTGAAGGAAGCGCTGCACAACGTCGTAGGACACGCATCGGCATCGCTTGTCACCTTGAGTATCGGCATCGAGCGCCACATCATCCGCCTTGAGATCACCGATGACGGCCGCGGCTTGCCCGCCATGGACGCCCTGCGCGCAGGCAACGGCCTCGAGAACATGAAGAAACGCGCAGCCGAAGTCGGCGGCAGGTGCGAGTTTCTCCACCCGGCGTATGGCAAGGGAACCATTGTCCTCCTGACCGTTCCCGTGAAGGCTTGAATTCCCCTCCCCACCCGGCCACGAATCCAATCATGACCACCCCGCCCCAGTCTTCCATCCATCCCATCCGCGTCGCACTCGTCGAGGATCAGGGAGGCTTGCGGGAATCGTTGACGAAGGCTTTGGCCGGTGTTCCCGGGATCACCTGCGTGGCGTCTTGTGCCAACGCCGAGCAAGCCCTCGAGGAGCTGCCCTCGGCGAAGCCCCATGTCGTCCTCATGGACATCAACCTGCCGGGCATGAGTGGTGTGGACTGCGTCCGCCACCTTGTCCAACTGGTTCCCGGCGTGCTGGTGGTCATGCTCACGGTCTTCGACAACACCGAGGCAATCTTCAACTCCCTGAAATCCGGCGCATGCGGCTACCTGCACAAACCGGTGCGCGGCCGTGAGTTGGTGGCCGCGATCCGCGAGGTGGCCGCCGGCGGGTCACCCATGTCGGCGAGGATCGCTCGCATGGTAGTGCAAACGTTCAGCAACCCGGCCCCATCGCCGGCCGCCGCACATCCGGATGGGCTCCTCACCGAGCGCGAGCAGGCCGTGCTCGACCTTGTGCTCGAAGGGTTTCCCTACAAACAGATCGCCGACCGCTTGGATCTCAGCGTTTACACCGTGAACTTCCACATCCGGAACATCTATGGAAAACTCCAGGTCCATTCCCGTTCCGAAGCCGTGGCGAAACTGCGGAAAGGATGACATAGCCATGTCTGCTATACCCCTCGCCCGCGTCTTCATCTCAACAGGAACGCCGGTCCTGGCCCTCCGAAACCCTTCCCCGCACATTTTAACGGGTAGGCAAAGCCAGCGCCCCCGCTAGAGTGCGTTTGTGTGCGGTTTTCCCAGTGATCACCGGCGATCCCGCACGCGTATCGACTTTCCGCAAGCGTCCGCCATGAGTTTCCCCACCCGCCTGTCCCACATCCCGGCAGTCAAACTTCTGATTCTGGGAACCTGCCTGTCCTTGCCGCCGTCCATGGCCGGGGAGCAGGCGATCCCCCTCGCCCGCGAGTGGAAATTCGAAATGGATGCGAAGGACGCCGGAAAAAGCGAGGCATGGTTCCGCAAAGACCTCAACGGCTCGATCCAACTGCCGGGCAGCATCACCACCAACAAACTCGGCAATCCGATCACGTCCATCCGCCAGCAGATCTGGGGCGGCGATTTCACCGATAAACCGGTCTGGCATCCGATGCTCCGCCACGACTACCGCGGCAACGCATGGTATCAAACTGCCGTGGACATTCCGGAATCATGGTCGGGACAATCAGTCTCGCTATTCCTCGAACGCGTCTGCTGGGTTTCCGAAGCATGGCTCGACGACAAGTCTTCCGGTGTTATCGACTCGCTCAGCGCGCCACACCACCACGTGTTCGGTCCCGTCGCGCCCGGCAGGCACAAGCTCACACTGCGCATCGACAACCGCCAACTCCACGACCTCGGTTGCAACACCCATGCTTATCACGAGCAATCGTGCACGATCTACAATGGTGTGATCGGCAGAATCGAACTGCGCGCCACGCCGCTTGTTTCAGTTAGATCAAACCAGGTCTTCCCCGATGCCCGCACCGGCGTGGCCGAAATGCGCATCGCGCTTTCCAATGCCACCGACAAGCCGCAGGAAACGCGCATCACCACGGCCATCCTCGCCACTGGCGGAAAGGACGTGCTCGCCAGCGAGACCCGCACGGTGACGCTGGTTCCCGGCGAAACCAAGCTCACGATCCCGTTGAAACTTCCCAAATCCACCGTGAAGCCCTGGAGCGAATTCGAGCGCCCGCTTTATCAGGCGGGCGTCGAGGTCAAGAGCACCGTCGGCACCGCAACACGCGAGGACCGCTTCGGTTTCCGCGAGTTCAAGACCGAGGGCGCGCGCTTCACCATCAATGGCACACCGGTACTGCTGCGCGGCGAGGCGAACAACGCGCAGTTTCCTCTCACAGGCCACCCGCCGATGGACAAGGAAACCTGGCTGAGAATCTTCCAACTCTTCAAGGACTTCGGCCTTAACCATTTCCGCTGCCACGCATGGACCCTGCCGCACGCCGCGTTCGAGGCTGCGGATGAACTCGGCATCTATGTGCAGGCGGAACTTCCCAACGGCGAGGCATCCGTGGCGACCGACTCGCCAGCAGGCCTCGAATGGCGGCGCAGGGAGTTCGACCGCATACTCGAGACCTACGGCAATCACCCGTCCTTCGTCATGATGTCCGGCGGCAACGAGGCCAAGACGCCGAAGATCGATCTGCTCAAGGAACTCGCCCAGCATGGCAAGACGATGGATCCGCGCCGCCTCTATGCCACCATTTCGAATCCCGAGGCCAGCGGCATCAAGGACGAGGTGCCCGGTGATGATTTCGCCGTCGCCCACGGCAGCGCGAACGGCCGCCGCCGCATGGAACCCTACTTCAACCGCGACGCCCCGGAAACGATGGGCGACTACCGTGGAACGATGGCGGGGCGCCCCGTGCCGCAGATCAGCCATGAGACCGGACAATGGTATGTCTATCCGGATCTATCGGAAATCGATCAGTACAACGGCGCGCTCCGTCCGGTCACATTGGAATATTTCCGCGATCTGGCAAAACAGGAAGGCGTGCTCGCCCAAGTGCCGGACTTCGTCAACGCCACCGGCCGGCTTTCGTTCGAACTCTACAAGGAAGAAATCGAGCGTTCGCTGCGCACGCCGGAATATGGCGGCTTCCAGTTGTTGGGATTGCAGGACTCCTTCGACCAGGGCGCGGCTTACGTCGGCATGGTCAACAGTTTCTTCGAGCCGAAGCCGTTTGTCACCGCGGAGAAATTCCATGAATTCTGCGGTCCGCAAGTGCCGCTCGCCCGCATGGCGAAACGCGTCCATACCAACAACGAGTCGTTCACCGCCGACATCGAGTTCGCCAACTACGGACCGGCGCCGCTCGCCAATGCCACGCTGGCCTGGCGCGTGATGGATGGTGAGAAACCGGTCGCGCAAGGCACCTTGCCCGCCGTTAGTTTACCGAACACCGGACTGACGCAGGTCGGCAGGGTTTCCGTCCCGCTTTCCAACATCAAGAGCGCCCGCAAATTGCAACTTGAAGTCGGCCTGCGCGGTGGCGAGTCGCGGAACCGCTGGAGTTTCTGGGTCTATCCACACACCGCGCCAACCAACGAGGAACCCGCGGACATGCTGGTCGTGAACAAACTCGACGGCGCGGCTCAGGATGCCTTGGGGCAGGGCAAGACGGTCGTGCTGCTGCCATCTGGATTCAACAGCCCTTACGGCACGGCGATGACTCCGCCGTTCTGGTCGCCGATCATGTTCGCCAACCAGAAACAAACACTCGGAATTCTCTGCGATCCCAAACACCCGGCGCTGAAAGGTTTCCCCACCGATCTCCACAGCGACTGGCAGTGGTTCGAACTGCTGTTCCAAGCCTCCGCCATCCGCCTTAACGGCACGCCGGAATACTATCATCCCATCGTCCAGGCCATCGATCGGCCCGACCGCAACCACAAGCTGGCCCTCGTTTATGAAACCAAGGTCGGCAAAGGAAAACTGTTAGTCTGCACGCTCGACCTGAACCGCGACCTCGACAAGCGCCCGGTCGCCCGCCAACTCCGCCAGAGCCTGCTCGCCTACGCCGCCAGCCCGGATTTCAAACCCACCACCGAGATCCCGCTCGACGGCAACCTGCCCGCCTTCAGCCGCGAGTCCACACTCGCGCGCCTCGCTCCAAGGATGAGCGCATCGACCGAGCACGAGAATTTCTGGGCCATCAACGCCGCCGACAACAATCCGGACACCTATTGGCATTCGAACTGGAACCCGCCCGAGCCCGCGCTGCCCCATTCGCTGATCATCGAACTCAAGCAACCGCTCACGGCCACCGGTTTCATCTACACCCCGCGCACCGACTGCGACCACGGCCGCATCGCCCGCTACCGCATCCATGCCAGCAGCGATGGCAGATCATGGAACCCCATCGCTGAAGGCGCTTGGGAGAACTCCGACAAACCCCGGACCGTCCGTCTCGATAATCCCACCACCGGGCGCTTCTTCAGATTGGAAGCGCTCCAGGAAGTCCAGAACCGCAATTGGACCTCGGTCGCGGAGCTCGATATCATCACGGAATAATCGATCTTCATGAGGAATCTCCTTCCCCTTCTTCTCCTTGCCTCCCATGGATTTTCAGCGGGTGAGGCATCCACCAGGCTATTGTATGACTCGCCGGCCAAGCGCTTCTTCGAGTCTGCTCCGCTCGGCAATGGACGCGTCGGAGCGATGGTCTTCGGCGGAGTCGATGAAGAACGCATCGTGCTCAATGAAAGTTCCGTGTGGTCCGGCTCGCCGCAAAACGCCGACCGAGAGGGAGCGGCTGCCGTCCTGCCGGAAATCCGCCGTCTGCTGCGCGAGGGCAGGAACCCCGATGCGGAGGCGCTCGTGAGCCAGCATTTCACCTGCGTGCCTCCAGGCTCCAACGGAGCCTTTGGAGCGAACGTGCAATTCGGATGTTATCAAGTGCTCGGCAATCTCCGGATTCTTTCCGGCAAGGTTCCGACTTTGTCATCTCCCAGCAGTCACGACGGGCAGGCCGGACAACAGATCGCGCAGGCATCCGATGGCGACCCGAATACGAAATGGTGCTTCGAACACGGCGGCAAGCCGGTGCAGTGGCAGATCGAACTGCCTGAGGACACCCGGCCAACACGCTATCAATTCACCTCGGCCAACGACATGCCGGAGCGCGACCCGCAACAATGGAAGCTCGAAGGATCGCGCGATGGCATTACATGGGTGCTGCTCGACGAACGCACGAATCAGCCACCGATTTCCAATCGCCAGGAAAGCAAGGCCTACGACATCGCAAGGCCGGGCAAATGCCGGTTCTTCCGCTTCACGTTTTCTAACAACCCCGGCGTCCCGCATTTCCAACTCGCGGAAATCGGCCTCAATAGGGTCGGCCGCAAAGACGAAGCACCGTCCAAGTATCATCGCGCGCTCGATCTCCGAAATGCGGTCGCCTCCGTCCGCTATGAGCAGAGCGGCGTGACCCATGATCGCACGCATTTCATCAGCGCGCCCGACGAAGTTTATGTATCGAGATACTCAGCTTCCAAACCGGGCGAAGTATCCTTCAGCATCGCCCTCGATCGCCCGGAACGCGCGACGACCACGGCGGTGGGTAACGACAGCCTGCTGATGACCGGCACGCTCAACGATGGCAAGGGCGGCGAAGGCCTGACCCACGTCACGCGCGTGAAAGTCGCGACCAAGGGCGGCTCGGTGAAAGCCGTGGGAAACACCCTCCGGATTGAGAATGCCGATGAGGTGACACTCTATGTCGCGGCCGCCACCAATTACATGGGTTTCGCCGGCCGTCGAAGCGCCGATCCGCTCGCTGCGACAAGCGCGGATCTAACAAAAGCCATGGCCAAGGGCTACGACGCGCTGCTCGCCGATCACATCAAGGATCACCGCTCGTGGTTCGACCGCGTTTCCCTTCATCTCGGCGATGCGGATGCCGCGAAAGCCGGGGAAAGAACCACCGATCAACGCCTCGAAGATTTCTCCAAAGGCAAGGCCGATCCCGCCTTGGCGGCCTTGTATTTCAACTACGGCCGCTACCTGCTCATCGGCTCGTCGCGCCCCGGCGGGCTGCCCGCGAACCTGCAAGGGATTTGGGCGGAGGAAATCCAGACGCCGTGGAATGGCGATTGGCACCTCGATATCAACGTGCAGATGAACTATTGGCCGGCCTTGTCCGGCAACTTGATCGAACTCCAGGATCCGCTCGATGCCTTGATCGCCTCGCTCGTCGAACCCGGCAGCAAGACCGCCCGCGCCTATTACAATGCACGCGGCTGGGTCGCCCATGTGATCACCAACCCCTGGGGCTTCACCTCGCCCGGCGAAGGAGCCTCATGGGGCGCGACCACCGGGGGTTCGTCGTGGCTGTGCCAGCACCTCTGGAGCCGCTACGAATACACCCTCGACAAGGCCTACCTCGCCAAGGTCTATCCCATCCTCAAAGGCTCCGCATTGTTCTATCTCGACAACCTGATGGAGGAGCCGAAGAACAAGTGGCTGGTGACGGGGCCCTCGAACTCACCGGAAAACGGTTTCATCATGGCAGACGGACGCAGCGCCCACGTCTGCATGGGGCCCACGGTGGACATTCAGCAGTTGCGCGAATTGTTCGGAAACACCGCCCGCGCGGCGGAAATTCTCGGCACCGATGACGACCTGCGCAAAGAGCTGCTCGCCACCCGCGCCAAGCTCGCACCCAACCAGATCGGCCCGGACGGACGACTCCAGGAATGGCTCGAACCCTACGGAGAAACCGAGCCCACACACCGCCACGTCTCCCACCTCTACGGTCTGCATCCCTATCACGAAATCACGCCCGAAGGCACCCCCGAACTGGCCGAAGCCACGCGCAAGAGCCTCGAACGCCGTGGTGATGCCGGCACCGGTTGGTCGCTTGCCTGGAAGATCAATCTCTGGGCCCGCCTCCACGACGGCGACCGCGCCCACAAGCTGCTGACCATGCTGCTCAACCCCACCACCGACACCGGCGTGACCCACTTCAACGGCGGCGGCGCGGGCTCATCGAAGAACCTGTTCTGCTTCCACCCGCCGTTCCAAATCGACGGCAACTTCGGAGGCGCGGCTGGCATCGCCGAGATGTTGCTGCAAAGCCATCCGGACAGCGGCGTGCCCAGCGCGGAGCCCGTCATCAGGCTGCTTCCCGCACTGCCCTCCGCCTGGCCCGAAGGCGAAGTGAAAGGCCTGCGCGCCAGAGGCGCGGTCACAGTCGATGTGCGGTGGAAAAACGGCAAAATCATTTCCGCAAGGCTCACGCCGCAACTGGATGGAATGCTCATGATCCGTCACGCCGGACGCACGCTCATGAAGCCCACCCGCGCGGGTGTCCCGCTCGAACTGACCGCAGCTGATTTCAAATGAGGAATATAGCATTCCCAAGGGGGATGCTGCGCCATGTCCTCTCCAGCACATTTTAACGGGTAGGCAGTACAGCGGAGCGCGCTAAGCTCTGGTCCGCGGCAAAGTCTTTTATGAAGCTCGCAGTTCATCCAATCCCGCTGAAAACCGTGTCCAACCTATTTGTCATCCGCCTCGTGCGCGCAGCTTTCATTTTCTGCGCCGGCATCGTTTCCGGCCATGCGGCCACCTACCATCTCGATTCCGCTTCAGGAAACGATACCGCCGACGGCCTCACCCCGTCGACCGCGTGGCAATCTCTCACCAAAGCGAATTCGGTGGTCTATCAGCCCGGCGATAGCCTCTTGCTGAAATCCGGCGCGACGTGGACCGGCCGCCTTCAGCCGCAGGGATCCGGAACACCGGCGGCCCGCATCGTTATCGACCGTTATGGCTCCGGACCGAAACCACTCATCCACGGCGGCGGCATCGCCGGAGGGACGGTCACTTTGAACAACTCGGAATACTGGACGATCCGCAATCTGGAGGTGACCAATAACGGAACGTCGGAACCGAAGAAGATGGGCATCAATGTCCGCAACAACTGCGTGGGCACCTTGTCCGGCATCGAGGTGCGGGACTGCGACATCCGCGACGTCACCGGCGTGATGAACAACTACATCGACGGCAAGGAGAGCGGGGGCATCGTCTTCCAGGTCACGGTGTCCAACCTTTCCGTTCCCTCGAAGTGGGAGAACATCGTCATCGAAGGCAACACGATCCGCAACGTCATCCGCGAAGGCATCCTCATGCAGTCGCTCTGGATCAACAAACCGCAGGATCCGAATTCAAGCTGGGAAGGCGCTGGCCCTTATCTGCCGTCCGAGAACGTCCGAATCGCGTCCAACACGCTCGAAAACATCGGTGGCGACGGCATCATCCCCTGGTGCGTGAAGAACGGCATCATCGAGTACAACCTCGTCCGCCGGGCCAACAACAACAACCTCGGCCAGGGACACGCCGGGATCTGGCCTTACTTCTGCGAGGATGTGATCATGCAGTTCAACGAGGTCTGCGAAACGAAGACCGCCTACGATGGCATGGCTTTCGATTTCGACAACAGCGACCAGCGCTGCATCTACCAGTACAACTACAGCCACGACAACGAGGGCGGCTTTCTCAACATGTGCTGTGACGGGAACGGTAACGGCAACATCGCCCGCTACAATATCAGCCAGAACGACGGCTGCATTCCCGGCGGACGCGTGTTCCTCGTCCACGGCCACGGGAACCACGGCTACCAGGTTTACAACAACACGATTTTTGTCAGCAAAAGCAACCCGCCCATGTTCGAGCAGGGAGCCGCCAGTAACGGCAGCGACATCATCTTCAAAAACAACATCTTCATCAACAGCGGCTCAGGGTCGTTCTTCGCTCCCGGTGGATGTTATTTTGACAACAACATCTACCACGGCAACGGCCACATCGCCGCCGACCCGCGGAAGATCCTCGCCGATCCCATGCTTGTCTTCCCAGGCAGCGGCGCGAACGGGCTCAACTCGCTTGATGGATACAAACTCCGCGCCGGTTCCCCCGCGCTCGGCAGCGGATTGGTGATTTCATCGAACGGTGGTCTCGATTACTGGGGCAATACGGTTTCCTCCACGGCAGCTCCCAACATCGGTGCCTACAACGGACCTGCGAGCCCGGCCATTACCCCCACCTCGGCGATCTGGATACAAGCATCCGGCGGTCTGTGGACCGGAGGAACGAACTGGCAGGGCGGTGCCATGGCGATCGGCTCGGGCATGACGGCGACGATTCCACTCACCACGGCGGTGACCGTTCAACAACCCATTGATGATTTTCCGTTAGGTGGGTTTGTCCTTTCAGGTGGGGACCATCGGATTGAAGGAGGCTCGTTTCTCATCAATTCCTCGTCCGGCATGCCCGTCGTCGAGGTCGGCAGCGGATCGTCCACCATTGCATCCACCCTCCGCGGAATGGCCGGACTACGCAAATCCGGCGGGGGCACCCTCACGTTGTCAGGCATCAGCACCTACACCGGCGGCACGGTCGTGGACGCAGGAACGCTGGTGCTGAATTCCACCGCATCGGATCAATCCGTCGTGCGCGGAGACTTGACCGTCAACGCCGGCGGCACCCTCCGGATCACCGGCTCGGATTACTCCGGCCTCGGCCGCATCAACGGAGCCACGGTCGGCACCCTGAATGTGAACGGCAGCATCGTCGAAAACACCATCGCCAGTTTCGTCACCGGAGCCATGGTGAATCTAACCGGCGGCGCGATGACCGGCGGTGCCTACCACATCATCAGCAGCAGCCTGAACAGCAAGGCCAGCGCCGCCACCTCTGCGATTTCCAGCGGCTTGCTGATCCGCAAGGATTACGGTTCGGCGGATTTGAACATCGACGTCGAGTACGGCACTGCCGCCACCGATCTGCTGGTATCCGGCAACATCTCAGAAGTGCTTTCTTCCGGGATCGGCAAATCCGGCTCGGGCCGACTCACGCTCCGCGGCACCAACAACTACACCGGAAGCACAAACATCAACGCGGGCACGCTTAGCATCCTTGGCACGGGGAAAATCTACGCTGGCTCGAACTGGGCACCCCGGATCGTGAACGTCGCCCCCTCCGCAGTTCTGGAGATCGACCGCTGGAACGGCGACGGAAGCCTCGGTCAGTCCGACTTCCGGGCCTCGGACCTCGTCCTCAACGGCGGCACGCTTCGATACACCGGAGCGGAAACGATGACACCATCCATCATCGACGGCAACACCGGCCGGGCCTTCAGCCTTGGCGTCAATGGCGGCACGCTGGAGAGCGCGGCTCCCGCAGGATATGTCTTCGCCATCACCCAGTACAACGGCGACCCCGGCACCTACGCACTGCCCGCATTCAACAGCACGCTGAATCTATCAGGATCGGGCAATGGCTACATTGCCAAATACCTCTCCGGCAGCGGCGGTGTGACGAAATCGGGAACCGGCACCTGGTCCCTCGCACGTCCTAACAGCTACACAGGTTCGACCACTGTGAATGCAGGAACTCTCCGCCTCGGGAACGGATCCTCCAACACCAACCTCGCCGACTCCGCCGCCGTCATCATCGCCGGAGCGGGCACGCTCCACCTCAACTACAACGGCACCGATACTGTCAGCGCTCTATCCTTCGCCGGCATCGCCCGTCCGCCGGGCGTATACTCTGCGGGGAACAGCAGCTTTATCACCGGCCCCGGCACGCTCACCGTCCTCGCCGGCCCGACGACCGACTTCGACGGATGGGCAGCATTCCACGGCATCACAGCCGGCCAGAATGGCGACGACGACCATGACGGGGTAAACAACCTCGCCGAATACGCCTTCGGGCTCGATCCGAAAAATGGAGCCTCTGTTCAGCCTGTCATCGCACTGCCAACCAAGACCAGCGGCACCTTTACCTACACCCGCCGCAATGCTTCTATCACCGGGCTGAACTTCACGATCTGGACTTCCACCAATCTCACCGGCTGGACCAAGGACACCGGAGCCGCCCAAACCGCCACTGACATTCCGGGCACCGACCAACAATCGGTCGGGGTCCTTCTCAGCCCGGCAGTTCCGACCCCGGAACGGCTTTTCGTTCGCGTCCAGGCCGATTGATCCGCCTCACGGGTTAAGCTGGATACCTGCACAACCCCAAAATTTGTCGAAAGCCGATGATTCGATTGTTCGCCCGCTCGTTGAGCGCCCTTCTACTGATTTCCACCGCGCAAGCCGCCGAAGTCCCTTATCCGGCCGCGCTCGATGCCGCCGCGGTCACCCTGCCGGATGTCGCGGATATCTCAAAGAAGGGCCTAATCGTCGGTAACGGCGAGCTGAACGCCATCGTGTATTCGTCGGGCAACGATATCCGCTTGCGTGTTTCGAAGAACGATTGCTGGGACATGCGGATCAACACGGAGGAGAACGCTCCGCTGCCGACGGTCGATGTAGCGAAGCAGACCTTCACCGGCGAACAAGGCAAGCCCCAGCCGAGTTGGGAGAAATATGTGCATCCCACCGCAATTCCCTGCACCGACGTCGCCCTCGCCGCCGCCGCTGGGCAGACGGCGTGGAAAAGCGCGAGACTCGATCTCGCGAAGGCTGCCGCCACGGTGGTCTCGGACGCGGACACGACCACCGTGCGGGTGCTTTCGCAGCGCAACGTAATCCTCATCGAGTCCGCCCGCGGCGTTTCGCTGAACGGCGTCAGCGATCTCGTCAAAGACCGCGATGGCAAACCAATCTCCGGTTGGGTAAGTGATGCGAAAACCGGAAAGCGTGGCGAACTCCTCTGCCTCCAACAGAACATCCCGGGCAACGCCGATGTGCGCGGCATGGACATCTTTGTCGTCGCCGGTCGCGAGGCCTCGAAGCAGGCCATCGCGGTGGTCACCTCGCGTGAGTCCAGGCAGCCGCTGGAAGATGCCGTAAAGCTGGTGGAAACCACTTTGAAGGATGCCAACGGAGTGGCGGATCACGAGAAAGCTTGGCAGACTTTCTGGTCGCGCAGTGGCGTCTCGCTCGGCGATCCCACCTTGCAGAACTGGTGGTATCGCATGGTGTATTTCCTCCGCACCTTCGCCCGGCCCGGCGGCAACGTGATCGGCCTACAAGCCGCGTTCGACCAGCTCGGCGGCTGGCACAATTCGCTCACGCTGAACTACAACGCCCAGCAGGTTTATCTCACCGCCGGACCGATCAATCATCCCGAATTGATCGAGCCATTCGTCGATGTGCTCCACCGCAATCTGAATCGCGCCAAATGGTATGCCAAAACCGCCTTTCCCGGCAGCGAGGGTGCGTATTTCGCAGTCAACCTCTGGCCCTTCGAGCCCGATCCCGCGAAATGTAAGACTCCTAACAAACACCAGCACGCCTACATGCCCTGGGGTTACTCGTGGGGCACCGCCGGCCATTCCGCCGCCGTTCTGTGGGACTACGCGAAGTTCAAGCCCGGCAAGGACAGCCTCAAGCGCATCTGGCCGACGCTCGAACAGTTCGCCCTCTTCTACTGCTCGGTGCTGGAGATGTGCCCGATGGTCGATGGCAAGCGCAAGGTCGGCCCGACCTACTTCGCCGAGATCGGCGATTTCGGGGTTTTCAATTCCAGCTACGACATCGTTTACATCAAGTTCACCCTCAACGCGGCAAAGCAGGCGGCGAAGCTCATGGGCAACTCCAAGCTCGCCAACCGCTGCGCCGCCAACCTTGCGACCCTGCCCGATTACCCCACCGAGATGGACCCGTCCCAAGGCGGCACGGTGATCGGGCAATGGCTCGGCGGAGGTTTGCCAAAATACATGAACATCGGCAGCGAGGTGATGTCCCTGTTTCCGACCGATGAGGTGACGTGGATGTCCGATACTTACGTTAGAGAGTTGCTGGCGAGAACCATCCACCACAGCGAGAAAGTCACCCATCACATCAACTCCAACGTCGCGATGAACATCGCCCGCGCCCGGCTTGGCATGGGCGCGGAGGCCATCGCCAATACGAAGATGTGTTTCAACCCGAACTCCGACATCTCCGCCGAGCAACCGAACGGATTGTTCTACTGGAAAATCCACGGCTTCTATCTTTCCGAGCAGGTGTGCATCGCACGCTTCGTCAGCGAACTGCTGCTGCAAAGCGCCGGCGACGTGATCCGCCTTTTCCCTGCCTGGCCGCAGGGCAGCGACGGAAAATTCAGCCGTTTGCTTGCGCAGGGTGGCTTCGAGGTTTCCGCTGAGCGGGTTGCAGATGTCGTGCAAAACGTCAGTATCAAGTCCACGGTCGGAGGCACAGCCCGCATCGCCAATCCGTGGCCGGAGAAAGAACTGAAGGTTGTCGCCCGCGGGACGGGTGCTAACATCGCGACCAGCAAGTCGGATCACGGGTTCTCGTTTCCAACAGAATCCGGAGAAACCTACACTCTCAGCCCGGCAGCATCCGAGTAATACAAACACCTAAATCTCACCATTTTCTCGCAAAAGAAATGAACCACAGATTTCACAGATTGACACAGATTCAGAGAAGGTCGTCGGAATCATCAAACACCCTAATCCCTATTTTCTCCAATCTGTGTAATCTGCGTAATCTGTGGTTAAAATTATCCTCGTCCGCCCCACAGCCCAGCCTTCCTTTAAAAACCTCTCTACTCGCGTTCGCCTTCGCCACCACACCCCTTCATGCGGAAGTCCGCCTGCCCAAGATCTTCGGCAGCCACATGGTCTTGCAGCAGGGAAAGCCAGTCCAACTCTGGGGCTGGGCGAATGCGGGTGAAACCACCACCGCGCAACTCGGAGAGACGAAGCAATCCACCGTCGCCAACGAAAAAGGCGAATGGAAGATTTCCCTGCCCGCGATGAAAGCCGGCGGTCCCCATGTATTGAAGGTCGTCGGCTCGACCGAAATATTGTTAGAAGACGTGATGATCGGCGAGGTCTGGCTGTGCTCGGGCCAGTCAAACATGGAGATGGGCTTGAAGAAACTCCATATCGGCCCCCAGGAAATCGCCGCCGCGAACCACCCCGGACTGCGACTGATGCCTGTGAAAAACCGGTGGACCTCGCGCCCGCAGGACGACATCGAAGGAACTTGGAAAGTGTGTCATTCCCAAACTGTTTCGGAAGGCGGATCGGAAGGTGAATCTGACGGATTCTCCGCCACGGCCTACTATTTCGGGCGCGAGATCCACCAGGCTCTGGGAGTGACTGTCGGGTTGATCGAACCCGACTGGGGCGGCACTAAGATCGAATCATGGACGCCACCCGAGGGCTTCGCCGCCGTGCCCGCGTTGAAGGAGGAAAGCGACAAGGTCCAACTCGCCAATCCGAAATCGGAAACCTATCAACAACGCCTCCAACAAGCGGTCACCCAGTTGGATCAATGGCACCAAACCGCGAGGACTGCCCTGCAATCCGGCGAGCCAACGCCACCCGCGCCGAACCTTCCCGACGAATTGCGCGGGCCGCAGGAACTCCAACAAGCCACCGCGCTTTACAATGGCATGATCCATCCGCTGGCACCCTTCGCCATCCGCGGCGCGATCTGGTATCAGGGCGAGTCGAACATGGGCGACGGCATGCGCTATGCCGATCGCATGAAGGCGCTCGTTTCCGGTTGGCGCAAGGTGTGGGGCCAAGGGGACTTTCCGTTCTATTTCGTGCAAATCGCGCCGTACAACTACCCCAATCATCCACCCGAAACCGCGCCGGAAATCTGGGAGGCCCAAAGTGCCGCCGCTCGCGATATTCCGAATTCCGGCATGGCGGTGGTCAATGACGTGGGCGACCTGAACGACATTCACCCTCAGGACAAGATCACGGTCGGAAAGCGACTGGCGTTTCTCGCCCTGGCCAAAACCTATGGCAAGCAGGACCTCGTTTACTCCGGTCCGGTTTTCAAATCCCTGAAGGCCGAACAAAACCAGCTGCGTGTCGAATTCGATCACGCCCACGGCGGACTCGTCACCCGCGATGGCAAAGCGCCGGATTGGTTCGAGATCATCGACGCGGAAGAAGGTGGTTTTGTCAAAGCCGAGGCCCGCATCAGTGGGGACAGCATTGTCCTTTCCGCTCCCGAAGTGAAACATCCCGTGGCGATGCGCTATGCCTGGAGCCACATTGCCACGCCGAACCTGATGAACGGCAAGGGCCTGCCCGCTGGTGCGTTCCGCTCTTCGGTGGAGTCCCAACAGAATTGGATCAGCCACCAAGTGCCCGAGTCGAAGGACTACTCGCTCGTTTATGATCTGGATCTCACCAGACTGGGAACGTCGATCCATTACGACACCGACAAACACAAGGAAATCGGCAAGCCCTTCGACCGCATCGCCTATACGCTCGAACTTCAGGACAAGAATCTCCGCACCCGGCATCTGTTTGTTTCCATGGATGCCTTCACCGATGATCTCGCGAAAATCGGCGTGCCCACGATCGCTTCGGGCGCGACATTCCAACAGAATGTCTCAAATCTGAACGTGTTTTCCAATGTGAAGGACATCTTGAATGGAAAAGCCCTCGGGAGCGGAAACATCGAGTTCTGGCCTAACAACTATTCTCAGGCAAACTCCGCAAACATCCCCGGTGCCACGGCGGAGCGCTATGATGGAGGCGATCAACCGATCGAAGGACCGGATGGATATGGATCCATGCAGGTGCACCATCAGGGCTCGGGTCAGACGCTGTTTGCCATCAACCACTGGCGCGATGGAATCAACGCGGATGTCGGTATCGGCAACCAAAGCACCGGAGAGCCCGATTGGACCTTTGCGAAAAACGCCAGCTCCTACCGGGCGATGCGCCTCAAGGTTCTCGTGCGTGTCCGTCGCTGAATCGTTGCGGGCGGTTTTATTTCCAATCGTCCTCGATTTGTTCGAGGCTCTTACCCTTGGTTTCCGGCAGTTTCACTGCAACGAAGATCGCACCGGCCAAACAGATCGCAGCGTAAAGCCAGAAGGTGCCCGATGCGCCGAGGCTGTCATTGAGAATAGGGAAAGTGTAAGTGAGGATGAAACACGCAGCCCACAAAGCCATCACTGCTACCGCCATCGCCTCGCCACGCACACGGTTCGGGAAAATCTCGGAAATCACCACCCACGTGACCGGAGCGAGGGACATCGCGTAGCAGGCGATGGCCGCAAGCACCAACAACAACACTGGAAGTCCGGTGACCTGAGTGAAGTAACAATAGCCCAGCGCCGAATACACCAGCGCCAGTCCGATCGAGCCGCCGATCATCAAAGGCCTGCGTCCCATGCGGTCCACGGTGCCGAGAGCGACAAAGGTAAACACCAGGTTCACCGATCCGGTCCATGCGATGTTCTGCAGCACGCTCGACAAACTATACCCTGCGGACCGGAAAATTTCCTCCGCGTAGTTGAAGATCACGTTGATGCCGCACCACTGCTGGAACACGGCGAGAGTGATTCCAAGGACCATGGCCGGTCTCAGAGAGGGAGAGAGCAGCTCGCTGAAGGACACCTTTTTCGTGTTCTTCTCGGCGGCGACGGACTTCATGATTTCCGCCATCGCTTCGTCGGCATATTGGTTGCCGCCGATTTTTACGAGCACCTTGCGGGCCTCATCATTGCGGCCCTTGCCTGCCAGCCAGCGCGGGCTTTCGGGAACCAGGAAGGTGGCAATGACAAACAAGGCCGACGGCACCGCGGTAAGGCCGAACATCCAGCGCCAGGCATAATGGCCATACCAGTTCTCGCGAATCATCTCGGCTGTGGCCCCCTCCGGAACATCCTTCACGATCAACCAGTTCACCAACTGCGCGAGCAGCACCCCCACCACGATGGTGAGTTGGTTCACCGAGACCAATCGGCCACGCATCGATGCGGGAGAGATCTCGGCGATGTATAACGGTGAGAGGTTCGAAGCCAGCCCGATGGCAAGACCACCGATCATCCTCCAGGCAATGAAGAGATCCAGATTGTGAGCCAGCGCGTTGCCGATGGATGTGACCACAAACAACACCGCAGCGATCAGGAGCAGGGACTTGCGCCCCATGCGGCTGCTGAGTTTCCCGGTGAGCATGGCCCCGAAGAAACAGCCGATGAGCGCACATGCGTTCGCCCAGCCCGACACGGCGGGATCGGTGATATTGAAGTGCGGTTCGAAGAATGGCTTGGCACCACCGATCACGACCCAGTCGTAACCGAAAAGCAATCCACCCATCGCGGCGCAGACCGAAATGAGCCAGATGTATCCTGCATTCAGCTGTGCGCTGGGGGCTGGAGACGATGAATGTGAAACTTGGGTGATCATGGGTTTTGTGGGGTCAGAAGGAATCGAGGAGATCGGCGGCAGCGGCATGGTTCGGGTCCTCTGCGAGAAGACGCTTCAGCACCGCCTTGGCCTTGCTCCGCTGCCCGAGGCCTAGACGTGCCTGGGCTTCGAGGAACCAAGCGGTAAGCTGCTGGGAGCAGGTGAGATCCTGTTCGAAGAGCAGCATGGTGGGCAGTGAAGTGGCGAAGTAGTCGATCTTCGCTTCCGTCTTCGCCAGCTTCGCCGCGTAGGCGAGCAACTGCTTGAGGAGATCTGCGGCGGCGCCTTTTTTTCCGAGCCGTTCGAGTGCGGACGCGGAATAATAGGTCATTTCGGAAAAAGTCCGCACGCTCATGTTCTGAAAATCGCCCCTGGCATTGGCGGCGAGCGTCCAATGCGCCTTCGCCTCGGCCTTCTTGCCGACCGCACGGAGAGCGTCTCCTAACAATAGATGGATGTCACTTTGGTTCGCGAGCAGGTGCTTCGCCTCTCCAAGATTGCGCGGGGCGGTGAGGGCTGCCTTGAGATATGCGATCGCCTCATCCCCTGTGGAGCGGCGACCTAACAGAATATTGGCACGGACGTATTGGCCGAGCGCGCCGCCTTCGCCACCTTCCCACGGTTGGAAATTCCGGGATGACAGGATCGCAAGCGCCCTTTCCGGTTGGGAGATCTGGTTGTAGAGTGTGCAGAGTTCGAGCGCAACATCATCGCGGCCCAGCAGGAGGTCGCCGTGTTTCAGCAGCTTCTTCAAGCGGCTTTCGGGTGACTCGCCGAGGCGCTTTGCCAGTTGGTCGTCTTCATAAACCAGCCGCGCATCGCCGGGGGCGGCAGTGATTGCATGCCGGTAGGCCGACCGGGCCTTCGATGGTTTGCGAAGGATATTGAAGTAGGCGATGCCCAGGCAGCGCCACACCACGGCATTCGTGGCATCGAGCTTTACGGCAGCCTCCCATTGATCAATGGCTTCGCGATGGCGGCGGCGGTCATACAGCCAATGCCCGAGCGCGGTTCTTGCCACCACATCATCGGGATTGGCTTGGATCGCGGCCGTGAGGATCGTTTGCTCCGCCAGGCGCGAGGGAAAGCAGTAGTCAGCATTCGAGACGGCACCTTTGGCGAATGATGACGCGCCGGATTTGCCCGCGAGTTGGAGAATCCAGCCCCGGTAGTAATGAAGCAGGGGAGCGGTTCCGCTGATTGCTTCGGGCTGTGCAGCATCGAGGATTTGCAGTGCTTCGTCATGAAATCCCGCCTGGGTGAAGTCCAACGCGAGATCCAGAGCAACCTGCGAATCGCCGTCTAGTTTGCGATTGGCCAACCAGCCAGCCCAGTGGTCCAAGGGATCCAGTGAGATGATTGCCGCAAGGTCACTGGTAATCTCGTGGCCGAGTTTTACCTTTGCCATGGCAAGCAGGCAACGGGCCTTGAGGTTTTCCGAGTTGAAAGTGATGGATCGCCGCAAATGCGCGCAGGCGGTCGTGAATTTCCCGCGGCAACAATCGATTTCCGCGAGAAGATGATAAGCGGCACCCGCCCAGGCTTGGTTCCATGTGGATTTGTAAAAGGCATCATAGGCTTCGCCGTCGCGGCCGAGGTGGCGCAGGCATCGGCCGAGTTGATAGAGGGCCTCGCCGTCGTAGGGGTTGGGGTTTCTCAGGGTGATTCTCTGGATCGACTTGCGGAAATAGGATTCTGCCTTCTCGAATTCACCACGCCGGAGATGCCAGCGGCCCATGGCAAGATTGCAGCGGGAGTCGACCGCGTCGCGGCGCAGGGCTTCCATCCAGTAGAGGGTGGGACAGCGCGTCGCATGCCGGTATTGGTCCAAGTGAAGTCCGGTGATGAACAATTCATCCGCACTGTCGATTTTCTTCGGCAAGGGCGGTTCGGTGGCGGCGAGTTGTTGGATTTCCTCTTCAGACAGCGGTGCGGCCTTCTCCGTGTGGTGACGCAGCAGCTCGTTTCCATCGGCATCCTCCACGACCACTTCAACTCCGACGGAAGAGTGCTTCAGGCGCTTGAGCAGCGGCTTGGATGGAGAAACATCCGCTTTGAATGTTTGCAGCACCTTGCCGCCGAGCAGCACCTTCACCGTGAGCCCCGGGATCGCGCGCGTGGCATGCAGACCGATGTGCTGGCCACCAACCAACGAAATGGCCAGATCCACACTTGCCGCACAGGCCGGGCCGATCTCCCGGATGGGAAACCAATACTGGCTCCAGCTCTTGGTTTCGCCGGGCTGAAGGTAGGAAAAGTCCGGCTGGTTGTCGGTATAAACTCCGGCCATCAACTCGATGTAAGGGCGGAACTCGCCATTGGCGTCCGCATCCGTTAGATTGCGATCCCATGCATAGCCGAACTCATGGTTGCCCCAAGTCCACTGCTTCTTGCCAGGAGAGATGTGATGATTTGCCACATGGACAATGCCCGCATGCTCTCGGAAATCATAGCCGCCGAAAAAATCCTCCGTGCTACCCATGCACATGTAGGACGTCGGCACGGGGATGTTCGCATACCAGGAAAGATCATTGGCGGCATAATCGCCGGGCGGTTGATAGAGCGCAGGCTTTTCGCATGCTGGCACGCCCTTGGTGGCGCGGGTGGCATAATCCACTCCATAGTAATGGTCTGAGCACAAAGGAAAGGTGCTCATCGCGCGCTTGGCGTGATCCGCAACGTAGGAGGAGTCCTGGGGAAAAAAGGATTGATAGCGCTCGTGGACTCGGGTCGCCACATTGGCCCACCACAGGAAAGTCTGGACGTCATCCGTGCGATTGTAGGCACGGGCCTTCAGTTCCAAAACGGAACGCCCCGGGTGCAGACAGACTCCGTGCATGCCCTTCATTCTCGCCATCGGATCATGCTCGCCCAACCAAACCGTCACCGAGCCATCTTCATGCTCTTCGATTTTCACATCCGCAGGCATGAAGGTGGACGGGCGGTGATGCTGCGGCCAGTTGAACTCGATGCCTCCGCTGATCCATGGTCCGGCCAAGCCGACGAGCGCGGGTTTGATGACCGGTTGGTAATAGATCACATCATATCCATTCGTCTTATCGACCATCCGGTGGATGCGTCCGCCCAACTCGGGGAGGATGGTGACCTCCAGATATTCGTTTTCGACGACCACCGCATCCCATTCGTGGTCCACCGCTGTTTCGGCAATCCGGTCATAATAGGGCAATGGATAGACCCTGCCGGATGAACCCTGATAGACGCGCTTCTCAAGGAACATCGGATTCTTATCCGGAGCGGCAGGCAGATAGGCCGGAAAGGAAAGGGCCTCCCGTCGAACATGGACAGTCTTCATATGGGCTTTGCTGGTTCAATCTACATACACATCAAACCAGGTTGGAGCATTTCCCGATGGACGAATCCGGCAAAAAGATGGACGATCTTCCTGCTATGCCAATCCGCCACCTTCGTGAAGGATTTCCCGGACAACACCACGTCGTGTTGCCCTCGTCAGTGGTAGCCATGCAACGCGAACATTCTCTGCTCCGTGGTCTTTTCGTCACGGATGCAGGCCAGTATCCCCGCGCGGAACGACATCTGGTCAGCCGCTCCAAGGGCAGCGAGGGCTTTGTCCTGATTGTTTGCACGGCCGGCAAGGGCTGGGTCAGATCGATGGGGAGAAAACACGAAATCGTCCCTGGCGACACCATCCTCCTGGGCCCGAACCGGGAGCACGCCTATGGCTCCGCCGATGCCGATCCATGGACGATCGAATGGACCCATTTCGCCGGAAGTGATGCCGAGGAGTGGCGGCACGCCATTGTCGGCGATGGTTCGGTTCTCAACCTTCACCCCACCGCATCCATTGGCATCCGGCTCTCGCGCATCCACGAATATCTTGAGGCCGGCTATGACGAGACGCGCCTGCTTCTTTCCGCCGCCGCGCTGCGCCGGAGCCTCGCCGAGCTTGTGCGCTTCCGGCGGATTCCCAACCAAACCCCTACCTCGATCGATGCGGTGGAAGCCACGGCCGACTGGATGCGGGTGAATCTATCCGCGCAAGTAAACCTTTCCGTGCTCGCAAAAAAGGCAGGCATGTCCTCCTCACGATACTCCGAGATTTTCCGCCAGCGTTTTGGCTATCCGCCAATCGATTGGTTCATGAGACAGCGCATCCTCCAAGCCTGCCGTTTGTTGGATCTCACAGGAGAAAAGGTGGAAGTGGTGGGCCTGGATGTGGGCTTCCGGGATCCCTACTATTTCTCCCGTAGTTTTCGCAAGGTGATGGGATGCAGCCCGCGTGCCTATCGATCCGTTGCAAAGGGCTGATCGGATTGAAGCCGGTCGATCAGCGGATTTCCCGGTCGTGAAATGAAGGTTATGTAAGGGCTCACCCCGTTGAAAGCATCTGCGACGTAGCTACGTTTACGTCACCTCAATACGATGACACGCCCCGTCCACCTCATCCATTTCTTCGTCACTTTTCTTGCTTTCAGTTCCCCGACACAATCCGCTGAGTCCGACTTGAAGCTCTGGTACGACGAGCCCGCAAAAGAGTGGATCGAAGCCCTGCCCATTGGCAACGGCCGCTTCGGCGCGATGATCTTCGGCCAGCCGGAAAACGAACGATTTCAGCTCAACGATGTGACCGTCTGGTCCGGAAGCCCGCAGCCGGATGCCGACCGCAAGGACGCGTGGAAGGATCTGCCCGAACTCCGCCGCCTGATCCGCGAGGGTAGATACGACCAGGCTACCAATTTTGCCAATGATCGCTTCAGTGGTCCCGCGCCCTACGACCATTCCTATCAGACGCTTGGCGACCTCAAGTTCAGCTTCGATCTCGGCGGCAATGCGGTGTCCGACTACCGCCGCGAACTCGACCTCTCGACCGCTCTCGCTACGGTGAGCTTCAAATCCGGCGGCACGACCTTCCACCGCCAGGCCTTTTCCAGCGCGGTGGACGGAGTGCTCGTCCACCGACTCGTCGCGGATAAGAAGAGCGCCATCCGCTTCGGTTTGAAACTCGACCGCGTTGAGCGCGCGACCACCCGTTTCGAGGCACCGGATACGCTGGTGATGACCGGCAACACCGGCGGCACCCTGCAATACGAAGTCCGTGCCAGGGTGCTTCACACCGGCGGCAAACTCACCAGCAACACCGATGGCACGCTGCGCCTGGAGGGTGCGGACGTCGCCACGGTGCTCGTCGCGGCCGCTACCAACTTCGTGCTCGATTTCGACAAGGGCTACACCGGCGGCGACCTCTCCACCGCCGCCAGCCGGATCAAGGCCGCCGCCGCAAAGGAATACACCGCACTGCGCGATGCTCACGTTGCCGAATACAGCGGCTACTTCAACCGCCTCAAACTGGATCTCGGCAAGCCGCAGGACACCGGCACACCCACCGACGAGCGGCTGAAATCGTATTTCAAGAACCCCGATTCATCCTTCGCCGAGCTCTTCTATCAGTTCGGCCGCTACCTGATGATTTCCTCCAGCCGTCCGGACAATCCGCTGCCATTGAACAGCCAGGGCATCTGGGGCGACGGCCTCGACCTGCCGTGGAAGTGCGACTACAAGTCGAACATCAACTACCAGATGGCCTATTGGGCCGCCGAAGCCTCGAACCTCGGGGAAATGCACAAGCCGATGCTGCGCATGACGCAGAACCTCGTGAAACCCGGCACCCGCACCGCCCAGGCCTATTTCGGTCCGGACACTCCGGGCTGGGTGGTCGGCTACACCACCAACGGCTGGAGTTGGACATCGCCCGGCGCACGATTGACGTGGGGCGTCTGGTTCGGCGGCAGCGCGTGGATGTGCCAGCATCTCTGGGAACACTACGCCTACGGCCGCGACAAGGATTACCTCCGTTCGGTCTATCCGACGCTGAAGGGCGCGTCGGAGTTCTGGATGAGCCAGCTCATTGAAGGCACTGATGGGATGCTCATCACTTCGCCCTCCAGTTCGCCGGAGAACGAATTCGTCACTGAAAACGGCACCCGAGGGGCGATTTGCGAAGGTGCCACGATGGAGAAATCGCTCGTCCGCGACCTTCTAACAAATACCGCCAAGGCCGCCGCCGTGCTAGGCCTCGATGAGGAGTTCCGCCGCAAGGTCGAGCAAACCCGCGACCGCATCCGCCCGCCGCAAATCGGCAAACATGGCCAGATCATGGAATGGGGCGGCGATTGGGACAATCCGAGCGACACGCATCGCCACGTCTCCCATCTGTTCGCCCTGCATCCCGGCAGCGAAATCACAGCGCACGGCACGCCGAAACTCGCCGAAGCGGCCAAGGTCACACTCAAACACCGCGGCGACGACGGCACCGGCTGGGCACTCGCTTGGAAGATCAATTTCTGGGCGCGTCTGCTGGATGGAGACCACGCCATGACCCTCATCGCCAACCAACTCCGCAGCACCCAGGAACTCCAAACCGTCATGCAAGGCGCGGGCGGCACCTACCCGAACTTGTTCTGCGCGCACCCGCCCTTCCAGATCGACGGGAACTTCGGCTTCGTTTCCGGAGTCAACGAACTGCTGTTGCAAAGCCACGAGACCTACATCGATCCCAAGGCCCCGAACGAAGACCGCTATGTGATTCACCTCCTGCCAGCGCTGCCCAAAGCATGGAGCAACGGGTCCATCCGCGGGATCCGCGCCCGTGGCGGCTTCACTTTTGATCTCGAATGGAAAGATGGCAAACTCGCTTGGGCCCGCATCACCAGCATCGGTGGCACCCACGGACGCCTCCGCATCCACGGCAAGGAAAGCGATTTCTCGGTAACACTCGGAGGTAGCAAGGTCGTAAACCCTGAGGGCATGGAGCATTGATTTCCAGATCGGAACCCCTAAAAATTCCGCCATTGCCACATAAACTTTGATAATCAATTTGGCCGTGGTTCGAGGCCAAGCCGGGGTTTTACTTCACCACTCGAAACGGATTTCTCCACGGAGCAGCCCCACCCGAAGAGGCCTCGGGACGGCGCGGAGAAAGCGGAGGCCACTTGGAGTCAGAAGGGATGCACAAGCGACTCAGGCATGCCCCGCCCGCATGACACAGGGGGCTGAACGTGGAGCATAGGAGATTCGAACTCCTGACCTCTTCATTGCGAACGAAGCGCTCTACCAACTGAGCTAATGCCCCTCACATTACAGCGCCAAAGGTTTGCCATTCCCCGTCATTCGGCGCAAGTGGGAATTTGGTTGCGCCTCGAATGCGGAAATTTTCCGAATTTATGGTTTGCTGACAATCGCCCCGCTTTGGCATTCTCGCCCCAGATTTAAACAATCACGAATTTCCCATGAAACCGGCTTTCTGGCTGACCCTTCTCTCCCCGATTCTCCTTCTTCTCGCAAACTGCGCCCACAAGGACCCTGGCAGTCCCGATGGTCCGGGCACCGGTCCTTTCGACAGCGCCGGCAACTATCGCGAGGACTGGGCCGATGATCCATCCAAATGGCGCCGTCCGGGAAGCCGCCAGGCCAATCCTCCCGCCGACGACCTGCCCGTCATCACCCGCAACGAGCAGCCACCCGCCAATGCGAACCCGCTGGCTCCAGCCGTCCAATCGAACCCCCGCCAGAGCTCGGTCAACAAGCCCAACACCCAGGTCCAGTCCGCTCCCCGCGAGACCGCCCGCACGACCAGCGCCCCAAGGGTGGAGTCCAAACCGAAGCCCAAGCCGGTCACCGTCAAGGCCAAGCCCAAACCCAAGCCGAAGCCCAAGCCCACCCGCTACCTGGTCAAGAAGGGAGACACGCTCTCCGGAATCGCCAGCCGCAACGGAACCTCGGTCAGCGCCCTGCGCAGCGCCAACGGAATCTCCGGCAGCCTCATCCGCCCGGGCCAATCCTTGGTCATCCCCAAACGCTGATCCGGCCCTCGGCGTGCTTCGCGGCGGCAAGGCCGCCTGCCGGGCACTGCCGTCCCCTCACGCCGCTCTAACTGTTCCGCCAGTCCGGCGGCAGCGGGTTCGAGGGGTCGAACACTTTCCGGTTTCTCATGAAGCGGCCCGGCGATACCCGGTAAACGGAGTAAAACTTCCTGCGAAAAGCCTCCACCGAGAGAAATCCCAGGTCCGTGGCCACCTGCTCGGCCGTTTTGCCACCCTCCAGCTTCCTGCGGGCCACCACCATCCGCTCCATGTTCATCCAAGTCTTCGGTGGAAGACCGATGTCGCGCATGAAAACCACATACAAATACCTCTGGCTGCAGCCAAGCGCGAGGCACACGTCAGCCACTCGATAACTCTTCGCAAAAACCAGTTTCTCAAGGCAGTAGCCGCGTCCCGAGAACGCCTCGACCACACGCCATGTCTGTTTTGATCGAATGAACCTCACGAAAAATTGGGGGGGCTATCAATGAAGGATGTTGATATTCCGAAGGATTCGGGTCACTTGGTCAACGTACCTTTTCGGCATTCTTGTCAGTGGAAACCACTGATTCCGAGCGGCCCGCAGAGGATCGCATAGAAAACGTCGAAGTCATATCATTTTATCATGGAAATCCTCGCCAAGAACCTGCTGATCCTCGCCTCCGCGGGCTCGGGCAAAACCTTTCAACTCGGCAACCGGGTGATCGGACTCGTCGCCCGCGGAGTGGAGCCCGCGGAGATCGTGGCCCTCACCTTCACCAGAAAGGCCGCAGGCGAATTTGCCGACTCGGTGCTTACCAAACTCGCCAAGGCCGCGGCGGACGATGAGGCGGCGGCACGCCTGAGAAAGGACCTCGATCTTGCCGATGCGGATTTCCACGACGCACTCGCCAGGATCGTCCGCGCCCTTCCGCGATTCACCCTGTCCACCATGGACAGCTTCTTTGCTAGGATCGTGCGCGGCTTCCAATACGAACTCGGACTCACGGGAGGGACCTTCGAGCTGGTCGAAGGCCCGCGTGCCGCGGCGCTTACCGATGAAATCCTCTCCTCCATCCTCGGAGACGCCTTGGCACTCCATCAGGACGAGGATTTCTTCCATGCTTTCCGCAGGGCCTCCATCGGCAAAGAGGAACAGGGGGTTCTCAGTTCGCTCCGCTCTTATGTGGGCACCTGGCAGAGCCGCTATCAGGAGTCCGCCGATATCGATTGGGGCCCCGCCTCTCTATCTCCTCACTCGATCGAGGATTGGGAGATTCATAAGAAGGCCATGGCCCGGGCCATTCGCGACGCGTCGCACTCCATCGGTTTCTCGGACGCACGGCAGCCCGCGGCCCTGGACAAATGCATCGACCTGCTGGAAGCCCACACGATCGGCAGCGGCAGTCTCGGTGGGACGATCCCGAGCTTGTTGGAAAACCTTCTGGAGGTGGTCGCCTCCACCTCCACCGGACCGCTCGATGTCAGGTTCTACAAACCGTTCACCATCGGAGGAACCGCCGCCTCACAACTTCGCGGGATGATCCGGCTGGCCGCACAGTGTGAGCTTGCCGCCGCCCTTCAACGCACCCGCTCGGTTAGAAACATCGTTTCCCTCTACGATTCGCTCTGCCGCACCCGCCTCAGAAACCGCGGCTTGCTCGGTTTTCACGACATCAAGATCCTCATGGGCGAATGGGCCCGCGACGAGGACGCCAGGCTCCGCAGGGAAGCCGTCGACTACCGCCTCGATGCCCGGTATCACCACTGGCTGCTCGACGAGTTTCAGGACACCAGCCGGGCGGACTGGACCGGCCTGCTGCCGCTCATCGATGAAGCCGCCACCGGTGAGGACGGATCCGTCTTCATCGTCGGAGATCGGAAACAGGCGATCTATGCCTGGCGTGGAGGCGATGAAAGCCTCTTCGATGACGTGATTCACCGCTACTGTGGGAATCTCCGGACGGAGCCCATGGCGGAGTCCTGGAGGTCCTGTCCGCAGGTTCTCGACCTCGTCAATCTCGTCTGCAGCGACCAACCACTCATGGGGCACCTCTTTGGGAAAGCCGCGGATCGGTGGCAATGGGAACGGCACTTTCCTGCCAAACCACTCGAAAGCCCCCAAAGAGCGGGCGAATCGCGAGTCGAATCGGTGGGCGACTGGGAAGAGAGACAGCAGCGTCTTTCCGAGATCCTCATGGAACTGGGCATCGGCCGGCGCTCGCTGACCTGCGGTGTGCTTCTGCGTGGCAACGAAAAGGTGAAGGAAACCGCAGACTACCTGCGCGCCCAAGGATTCGACGTGATCGAAGAAGGTCGCCGGGAACCCGCAAAGGACAATCCGCCAGGCATCCTCATCATGCACCTCATTCGTTGGCTGGCCAATCCTGCGGATGAGTTCTCCAAGGGAATCATCGCCATGTCCCCGATCGCCTCCGGTCTCCTGGATTCCGTCCGTGGAGGCTGGCAAATGCTTTGGACCCAACTCACCGGCCAGATTTCCCGCGATGGAATCACCGCGACCATCGAATCGGTGATCGGTCCCGCCTCAAGCGCTTGGTCCGCTTTCGGAAAACGCCGGACCGGCGATCTGATGGCCGCTCTTCGCGCGATCGAACTCAAAGGCATCACCTCCCTGGCGGAAGCCGCGGAATGGCTTGGACGCCTCGAAGTCTCACAAAGCCCCGGCATGGCGGCCGTTCAGGTCATGACGATCCACAAGTCGAAGGGGCTCGGTTTCGACGTGGTCATACTTCCGGATATTCCGGAAACCGAAGTCCCCCTCGCACAACGTTTCACCGTTGCGGAATCGGATGACTGGATCACCGAAACCCCGCCGAAGTGGGCGAGGTCCCTGATCCCTGAAATGAAGGATGCCGAAGCCCGCTGGGAGGAAGCCCAGCGCTATGAGGCCTTCTGCACGCTTTACGTGGCGCTCACCCGCGCCAAACGAGGGCTCTACGTCCTCTTGGAGCCACCAAAACCAAAAGCCGATCCGGATAAACCCACACTGGCAAACTGGATCCGTGCCGCGCTGCCGGCATCGGCCGAGACCGGAATTCTCTATCAATCCGGTTCCCCAGGGTGGGCGGATTCGGTTCCCACATTCGAAGATCGTGCTGCCCAGTCCTCCCCTCCTCCGCCAGGTCCCGCGCTTCCGCGTCCCCGGCGCTTCTCCGGAACTCATGGAGCTACTGCTTCATCAAAAAGGGGATCAAACAACGCCGCAGGATTGTCCTACGGAAACGAAATCCACTCCTTGCTTGAGGCCATCTCCTGGCATGACGAAACACCCCGCAAGCTCCCGGAAAGCACCGCAGGAAAAACCATCGCTCGCCTGTTGGAAAACCCCTCTCTCAAATCCATCTTCCACCGAGACGGCAGAAACATCACTTTGCTGAAGGAACAACCTGTCGACGGATTCATCGACGCCCGCCATTTCAGCGGGGTGATCGACCGCCTTCACCTCCATCGCCGGACCGACCACGAAGTGGAACTGGTTGAGATCATCGATTTCAAATCCGATTCCTGCGATGATCCGGATCAGCTGCGGTCCCGGCACAGGGCACAACTGGAGTCCTACCGCCAGGCACTCGCCCGCATCCACCCGAATGCAAACATCCGCTGCCTGATTCTATCCACCCACCTCGGCAGCCTCATCGAAGTCTGAAAGAGCGTAACGGATCAAGCCCGGGTCGTTACGTTCGGTTACGGGTGGTAAGTTCGCCGTGAGGTCTTCACGGTGAGGGATGGCTGGCGGCATGTGAACGGTCCGCAAGCATGTGAGCTGTCGGCAGGGGGTTTCCGG
>JAIXOR010000001.1 GCA_027486655.1 Verrucomicrobiaceae bacterium
CGACCTTGGCCTTGCAGCCATGCTGCGGCGACGGGTGAGGTATTTCACCGACGGCGCGGTGATCGGCAGCCGCGGGTTTGTGAACGAAGTATTCGTCGCCTCACGCCACCGCTTCTCCGCAAAGCGCAAGGACGGCGCAAGACGGATGAAGGGGGCAGGCCGGGAAGCGGCAGGGGTTTTGTGGAGCGCGAGGGATTTGCGGGTGCGGGTTTGAAACGATTCCGAGCAGGGGGCCTCAGTGGTGCCATGGCACGTCAGCGTGCGGAGGCGGCCTTGAGTCGTTCGATGGCTTCGTCGAGGCGCTTGCGTGTGGCGGTGAGGTCGGCATCGAGGGATTTGAGGCGTTCGTCCCGTTCCTTGATGGCGGTCTCCCAAGCACTGATTTGGGTGCGAGTGGCGTCGAGGTCGCTTTGGAGTTGTCCGGCGAGTTGGTCCTTTTCGGCGAGCGCCTTGGTGGTGGCTTCGGCGGCTTGTTGGGAGGAAGCGATGGACTCCTTGAGCACGTGGATGTCGCGTTCGAGTGCGGTGCGTTTCGTGGTTTCCTCGGCGGTTTGCTTGCGGGCCTCGGCGAGTGCGGTGCGTTGTTCCCGGAGTTCGCGGTTGAGCGAGCGTTCCTTGATCCACTGGATGCCGATGAGGCCGGTGAGCACGATGCAGCCGATGGCGTTGAGGATGGGGAGCGTGCGGGCCTTCATTCAGTCTTTGCTTTCGAAGCTCACTTTCTCGACTCCGGAGGCGCGCACCGCGTTGAGCACGCCGAGGACCTGCTTGTGAAGGGCGTTTTCATCGGCGGAGATGAGGACGCGGGTATCCTTGGGAACCGCGGCGGCCTTGAGGCGTGCGGTGATTTCCGATGGGGTGACGATGACGCCTTCCCACGTGATCACACCGTGTGAATCGATGGCAATCTGATAGGGAGGCTCCTTGCTGTCCGGGATGCCGGTGGATGCTTGCGGCAGGTTGACGGGGACGCGTTTCAGGTGGGTCATGCTCAAGCTCACCAGCATGAAAGCGGCGAGGAGGAAGAACATGATATCGATGAGGGGAATGATCTCGATGCGGGCCTCGTCGCCCTCCTCATCGCCATGGTTCTGGAGGTTCACGGGCATGTCAGTCGGTCTTTTGTTTTCCGATCTGCAGGTGTTTGGACGCGAAGGCCTCGATATTGTGACCGTGTTCCTTGGCGGATTTGACGAGGAGTTCCGAGTGGTTGATCCAGCGTTCGAGGGATCCGCGAAGGACGGAGACGCGTTTGCGGTAGAAGTTGTAGGGAAGCAGGCAGAGGATGGCGATGGCGATGCCGCAGGCGGTGGCGATGAGGGCCTCTGCGATGCCGCCGGAGACCTTGGCGGCGGCGAGCTGTTCATCGCCGACGAAGTTGAAGGATCCCATGATGCCGACGACGGTTCCGAAGAGGCCGAGCAGGGGGGCGAGCGTGATCATGGTGCTAATGACCCACATGCGGGCCTCTGACTTCTCGATGAGGCGTGTGGCATCGAGTTGCATGGCGGCGAGCATGGAAGTGTGGGCATGGATCATGCCCTCGGCGAGGTTGCCGAGGTAGGGGTCTTCCGCGCCGCGGGAGAGTTGCCAGGCTTTTTGGAAATCGCCGGTGCCGAGGGCTTCGCGGGCTTGTTCGCGGTGGGCGGGTTTCATGCGTGCGCGGAGGCGCAGCCACCAGACGGCGCGGTCGAGCACGACGCAGAGGGCGAGCAGGAAGGTGGCGAGGATGGGCCACATGACCCAGCCGCCGGTGATGAAGGTGTCGACAACGATGTTTGCGAGCACGGGGATGTTCTAACGGAGTTGGAAGACGATGGGGCGCTGGAGTTTCATGATGCCGCCGGGAGGAAACTTCCAGCGTCGGACGGTGCGGACGGCTTCATTGTTGAGGAGCGGCCAGGGTGAGGGGCGGGAGGCGTTGGCGGCAATGACGGTTCCGCTGGCGTCCACGGTGAAATCGACGATCACGGTGCCGGTTTGCCCGGCGCGGCGGGCGGCGGCGGGGTAGCTGGGGGCGGGCATGCGGCCCTTGGCGAGGCGGGCGGCATTGGAGAGTCCGCCACCTTGTCCGCCTTGAGCGCCGGGGGAGCCTCCTGGGGTGCCGGTGTTCCGGCCTGGCGAAGACGACGAGCGGGCGGTGGAGGGTGCTTGCCGCGGGCGTGATGCGGTGCGGGATTCCGGAGTGGCCGGGGTTTCGCGTGGGGCGGCGGCGGGTTTTGATGCGGGTTTTGCGGTTTCCGGTTCGGGGCTCGGGATCGCGGGGATGTCCGGGAGCGGTTGACTCTCGGCCAACGAAGGGAGCTCGGGAGGGGCTGGCAGGAGATTTTCGGGGCTGGGAGCGGGCTCTTCGAGGGCGGGTTCCTGCCCGGCTTCGCCCTGGGGAGCGGGCTCGCTGCCTAACAGAAAGTCCTCCTGGCGGATTTCGGTCTCGACGGTTTCGGCCGTGGCGGGTGGGGCAGGTGGTTCCCAGGGTTGCACGGTGACGCCCACGGCCCCGAATCCGGCGAGGCTCAGCCAGGTGGCGAGCGTGCCGATGTTCAGCGTGTGGACGAACGCCTGTGTCATGAGTGGATCTGTATGTAGGCTGGGAATGGAAACAAGACAACCATCGATGCGGGATCAGAACGCGGCTTCGAAGCCGGCGAAGATCATGCGTGGGGCGTTGGATCGGGACCCGAGGGGGGCGCGGCTGAGGACGGCGCGTTCGTCGAAAAGGTTCTGGATGCCGCCGACGAGTTTCACCTCATCGGTGAGCTGGTAGCTGCCGCTGAGATCGAAGACGAGAAGGGGATCGATTTTCCCGTCCATGGCGCTCGGGTTGGCACCGGCGGGGCGGGGGTCGTCGTTGTAACCGGTGCCCCAGCAGCTGGAGACGTAGGAAGCGTCCAGGTTGACCGCCCATTTTTCGCCGGTGGCGCCGATGCCGGTGGCGAGTTTCCATTCGGGCACGTAGGGGACATCGTTGCCATTGCGGCCTCCGGCAAAGGTTCCGGCGCTGGGTGAGAGTTGGCCGTTCATGTTGGAGAATTCGGCGTTGGTGAAGGTGAGGCTGGCATAGACCGGCAGGCCGATGCCCCAGCTTGAGGCGTGTCCGTGGTCGTATTCGACGAGGCTTTCAATTCCCCAGACATCGGCGGATCCGCCGTTGAGGCTGGGGGTGGAACCTGCGCCGCCGGGGAGTTCGGGAGCGATGAGTTGATCGAAATGGGTGAGGAAGCCGATGAGTTCGGCGCGGAAGGATTCCTGGCGGTGGCGCAGGCCGATCTCAAAACCGAGGCTTTCCTCGCTTTCGGTGCCTGCGGCGTATCCCGAGGGGTTGGCGGGAGCCGCGCCGCGGTAGATGCCGCCGAAAAGGGCGTTGCGGTCGTCGAGATCGTAGTTGGCTCCGAGTCCGCCCATGATGAGGTGTTCGGTGAGGGAGACCGAGGGCAGCGAAGGGGCGGAGGACTCCAGGTCCAGCCATTCGTAGCGGAGTCCGGGGCGCAGGGTGAGCTTGCCGATGGAGATCGCGTCCTCGATGAAAATGGCGGTGGCGAGTGCTTCCTGCCGGGTGATGCCGGTGGTGGGTGTCTGTCCGGCGAAAAGAAAGCCGCCGTTGCCGGTGGAGTTGTAGGTGGTTTTGGTATCGCTGCCGTCCTGCTGGTCGTAGTGGACGCGGAGGCCGAGGGCTAGGTCGTGTTCAAGGGATCCGGTCTGGAAACGATAGTTCGCCTGGTTTTGCCAGCCGTAGGCCTCGTGGTCGCGGAAGGCGTCCGTGGTGAGGATGGAGCCGGGGCCAAAGCCCTTGAGCAACGAGAGCCCGCCGGGGGTGAGCATGGCTTCGGCCACGTTGGTGATGGTGGAGCCGCTGGTGCTGAGGTCGACTGCGGAGAGCTTGTCCCAGTTGCGGCGGAACGTGTTGAGATACACCGCGCTTTCGAGGCGGAGGGCTTCGCTCGGCTCGGCGGTCCATTTCAGATAGGTGCGCCATTGTTCCGACTCGAACTCATCGTAGCGCGTGGCTGCGTAGCGGCGGTCCGGATCCGCATCGGCATCCGCGTCGGTGAGTCCCGTGTAGGTCTCGTTGGCATCGAAGCTGGTGTATCCGACCTTGAGTTCGAGGCGTTGTTTGAGGGCGCTGTCCGGTTCCCAGAACAGCTTCAGCATGGGTTCGAGCATGTCGTATCCGGCATCTTTGGACGTGCCGTCGATGTCGCGGTAGCCGTCGGAGGCCTCGCCGTGGAATTCTAACAGGTAGCCGATGCGGCCGGCTTCGGTTTCCTGCACACCACCGTGCCAGGTGTGCTGGAACAGTGTGTTGTAGCTGCCGTAGGTGCTGCGGTTGTAAAACGTATCGCCTTCCGCTTCTGGGAATCCTGTGGACAGGTAGTTCACGACTCCGCCGGTCGTTTGGGGGCCGTATTTCACTTGGCTGGAGCCCTTGAGGAACTCGATGCCGGACATTCTCCCGGCTTTGGGGGCGTAGTAGGCATTGGGTGCCGAGTACGGCGCTGGCGCGGTGAGAATTCCATCCTCCATCATCGTGACCTTCGTGCTGCGGTTTCCATCCACGCCGCGGAGTGACAGGTTCGGGAAATTTCCGAAGCCGTCCTCATCGCGCACATACACCCCGGGCACGCGGGCTGCGATTTGCGCCAGGTTGGTGTAGCCCCGCTCGCGGAACTCCTCCGCCGTCACGTAGGCTGCCGATCCCGGCATTTCAAAAACCGCCTCCGTGCTTCCGACCACCGTCAGGGGCTCCAGCGTTTGGAGCGCGTCCTGCGCCTGTGCCGAGGCTCCGACCCAGACTGTCGCGAGCAAGCGGGAAAGGGGCGGCAGGGACTTGCGGAACTTGGGAGATGGTTTCATTTCTAATGGTATTGAGAATCAGTCGCAATAGCGGCGGGGGAATCCAACACCCGGGATTCTGCCAGTCAATCCGAAATTTGCCGATGCGGAGGTGATTGAGGGGAGGGGGAGGGATGCGTGTGAGAGGGGAGGAAATCTCGATTGCGGGGCAAAAGACGGTTGCGTGTGGGCCCATTCCCTGAAACCTCGCGGGTCGCATGTCCGCCTTGCTTTCCGCCAGTGAAATCCGCCTCACGTATGGCTATCAAACGTTGCTGGATGGCGTTACGCTGGCGGTGGCTGCCGGTGAGAAGATCGGCATGGTGGGTCGCAACGGGTGCGGGAAAACCTCGTTGCTCAAGATTTTGAGCGGTGTGCAGGCGGCGGACTCCGGGGACATTGCCCTGCGGCGTGCCTTGCGGGTGGGCTACCTGCCCCAGGAGTTCGAGTTGGATGGGGACCTGAGCGTGGGTGAAAACATTGCGGCTGGGGCGGCGGATGTGGTTGAGGCGGTTCGCCGTTACGAGGCCGGGGAGGGGAGTGAGTCCGAGCTTGCCGATCTGCTTCACTTGATCGACCACGCGGATGGCTGGAATCTCGACAGCCGCATCAAGGCCACGGCCACCGCGCTCGGGGCTCCGCCGCTGGACGCGCCCACCGCGCCCTTGTCGGGTGGGGAGAAGCGCCGGGTTGCCCTTTGCCGTGCGCTTGCTTGCCAGCCGGACCTTCTTTTGTTGGATGAACCGACCAACCACCTCGATGCCGAGTCCATCCGCTGGTTGGAGGACTATCTGCGCGCTTTTTCCGGAGCGGTGATCTTCGTCACGCACGATCGCTATTTCCTCGATGTGATCGCCACGCGCATCATCGAGATCGACCAGGGCCGTGCGTTTTCGCATCCGGGAAACTACACCGCGTTTCTGGAGGCGAAGGCGGTGAGGAGGCAGATCGCCGAGCAGACCGAGCGCCGCCGCCAGCGATTCCTGCGCGAGGAGCTGGAGTGGGTGCGATCCGGGGTGAAGGCGCGGGGCACCAAGTCGCGGCACCGGCTGGACAAGTTTTATGAGATCGAAGGCATGGAGGCTCCGCCCGAGGAGCGGGAAATGGACCTGCTGATCCCGCCACCGCCGCAGCTTGGTGACATCGTGGTGCAGTTGGAGAATGCCGGAGTCAACGTGGGCAGCGCCGCGCATCCGCGGTGGTTGTTCCGCCATCTTGATTTGAAGCTAGAGCCGGGCCAGTGCACCGGGATCGTCGGCAGGAATGGGGTGGGCAAGACCACGCTGCTGAAGCTCTGCCTCGGGCAGATCGCCGCGAGTGAAGGCACGGCGGTGACCGGCAAGCGTGTGAAGGTGAACTACATCGACCAGACGCGCATGCAGCTCGACGGGACGGGATCGCTGCTGGATGAGATTTCGGAGGGCAACGAGAAGCTCATGTTCGGCGATCAGCCGCTCGGCGCGCGGAACTACCTGCGGCGCTTTCTTTTCAACGACCAGCGGATCAACGAGCGCGTCGATCTTCTATCAGGTGGCGAGCGCGCCCGGCTGATGTTGGCGAAGGTGCTGAAGAACGGTGGCAACCTGATCGTGCTCGACGAGCCCACCAACGATCTCGACCTGCCTTCGCTGCGGATGCTGGAGGAGGCGCTGGCGGACTTTGACGGCAGTGTGATCTGTGTTTCCCACGACCGCTATTTCCTGGATCGGATCTGCGATCAGATCATTGCCTTCGAGGAAAACGGCGTGGTGGTGCAACCGGGGAACTACTCGTATTATCTGGAGAAGCGCCAGGCCAGGGAAGCGGCGCAGAGGATCCAGGCCCAGGCCGCCAACAAGGAGGCGGAAGCCCGGCGCAAGGCGGCGGAAGCACCCAAGCGCCCGCGCAAGCTCACGCTGAAGGAGCGCACCGAGCTGGAGGGCATGGAGGCCGCCATCCTGAGCGCGGAGGAGCGGGTCGGAGAGCTGGAGGCAAAGCTCAACGATCCCTCCTATCAGGCGGAGCACTACGCGGAGATCCCCGCGATGATCGTGCAGCTTGATGAGGCGAAGGCCGCGGTGGCCGGTCTCTATCAGCGATGGGAGGAGCTGGAGGCGTTGAGGGCCGAGCTGGAGGGTTGAACGGCTTGTCGCGGCCGCCGCCGTTGCGGGTTCACCAGCCGTTGCGGGCATCCCGTTTCACGAAGCGTGCGGCTTCCGGGCAGTTCGGCGAGCGCATGTTGGGGCCGTCCCACTGCATGTTCACGCCTTCACCGACGCGCAGGGCCACGCAGCCTAACAGAATGATCTCCGTCAGGTAGCCGGCGATTTCGAAGTTCGAATAGGCGGGTGCGCCTCCCTTGATCATCTCGATCCACTCCTTGTAGTGGCCGGGCGAGCGCGGGATCGACTGCGCGATCGGGGTGACGGCCTCGTGTTTGTCGCCGTGCACGAACTTTTCCTCGCCTTCGAGTTTCAGGAAGAAGGTGGCGCCGTAATCGTCCGGCGAGAACAACTGTCCTTTCTCGCCGATGATGAGGCAGCCGGAAATGGGGAGCTTGCCGCGCAGGTTCACCACGTCCTTCACGATGTCCGGATAGGGGCGCATGGGGGCGTTTTCCTTGGACGGTGCGCCGTCGTACCACCAGAACTTGAGTGGCGGCAGGCCTTCGCGTTCCGGGAACTCGAAGCGGATGCGCGAGGTGAGCGGATAGGTTTCAGGGAAGATGCGGGAAGCCATCTCGCACTCCACGGCGGTGGGGTATCCGAGTTTGAGGGCGCGGAACGGCATGTTCACGGTGTGGCAGGCCATGTCGCCGAGGGCGCCTGTGCCGAAGTCGCTCCAGCCCCGCCATTTGAACGGGTGATAGACCTCGTTGAGGTAAGGGCGGAGCTGGGCGGGGCCGAGCCACAGGTTCCAATCAAGCTCCTTGGGGATGGGGTCCTCGCCCTTGGGGCGGTCGATGCCCTGCGGCCAGATCGGGCGATTCGACCAGACGTGGAGTTCGAGCGGCTTGCCGATGATGCCGGACTGGATGACTTCCACGGCGCGGCGCAGGCCATCGCCGGCGCTGCCCTGGTTGCCCATCTGGGTGGCGAGCTTTTTCTCCTTGGCCAGGCGGCTGAGCTCGCGGGCTTCGAAGACGGTCTGGGTGAGGGGTTTCTGGCAGAAGACGTGCTTGCCCATGTCCATGGCCATTTTTGCGGCGATGCCGTGGAGGTGGTCCGGCGTGGAGATGGTGACGGCGTCGATGGAATCGCCCATTTCCTTGAGCATCTGGCGGAAGTCCACGTATTTGCGGGCGTCCGGATGCTGTGCGGCTTTTTTGTCGAGCATGCGCGAGTCCACATCGCAGAGGCCGACGATGGTGGCACCGGCGGCCGCGGTTTCCCGGATGTCGCTGTCGCCTTTGCCGCCGACGCCGATGGCGGCCACGTTGAGGCGGCTGTTGAGATTCTGTCCGCGGACGATGGCGGGGGCTCCGAGGATGAGGCCACCGGCACCGAGTCCGGTTTGCTTGAGGAAATGGCGGCGGTGGATGGATGACATGGCAGGGTGGGGTTTGGAAAATGCCGGGATCACGCGGCAAGCCGAGCCCGATTCGAGGACGCGGTTTTCCGGATACGTGTCCCTTTCACCGCTTTATCTCCCGAATTCTCGGGAGAAGGCCGGTCAGGCGCGGTCGAGCAGGATTTCCCCGCCGAGCACGACGAGGTCCACGCTGCCCTTGAGCGTCTGGTCGAGGAAGGGCGTGTTGCGGGACTTCGACTTCATGAAGTCCGCGGTGAAGGTCGTCTCGCGCTCGGGATCGAAGAGCACGAGGTCCACGGGAAGGCCTTCCTCGATGGCGGCGACGGGCAGGCCCATGAAGCGGCGGGGCTCCGCGCTGAAGCGCTTCACGAGGAGGTCCCAGCCGAATTTTCCGGTGGCCACGAAGTGGTGGTGCAGGGAAACCAAAGCGGTATCCAGGCCGGTGATGCCGTTGGGCGCGCTGACGAAGTCCTGGGACTTTTCAAACGGCGTGTGTGGAGCGTGGTCGGTGGCGATGAGGTCGAAGGTACCGTCGATGAGTCCTTCTAACAGAGCCTCGTTGTCCGCCTTGGTGCGCAGCGGCGGGTTCATCTTGTAGTGAGTGTCGTAGTCGCCGATGTCCTCGTCGGTGAAAAGCAGGTGATGGGGGGCGATCTCGGCGGTGACCTTCACATCGCCGCGTTGTTTCCACCAGCGGATGGTTTCCATGCCGAGCTTGCTGGAGACGTGCTGGATGTGGATGTGGGCCCCGGCGGCGTGGGCGAGGCGGATGTCGCGGTCGATGATGATTTCCTCGGCGCAGGCGGGTGAGCCCTTGATGCCGAGGCGGTAGCTCATGGCTCCTTCGTTAAGCGCGCGCGGCCCGGCGAGCTCGGGCACCTCGCAGTGGCTGGCGAAGAACATGCCGAACTCGGTGGCGTATTGCATCGCCCGCAGGAGGACGGCCGGATCGCCTGTGGTGTCGCCATCGTCGGTGAGCATCACCACGCCATGGGCGCGCATGCCATCGATGCCGGCGAGTTCCTTGCCGTGGCGGCCCTTGGTGACGCAGCCGGAGGTGTAAACCGGGATGCGTGCGGTGCGGCGGGCGATATCCAGCACCTGGCCGATCACCGTGCCGTTGTCCAGGGCGGGACTTGTATTGGGCATCATCACCACGCCGGTCACGCCGCCGTTGATGGCGGCTTCGGCACCGGAGGCGATGGTTTCCTTGGCCTCGAAGCCCGGTTCGCGGAAGTGCACGTGGGCGTCGAACATGCCGGGCATCAGAATCCGGCCGCGGGCGTCGAGGGTGCGGGTGCCTTCGGGCACCTGGATCCCCTTGCCGATCCGCTGGATCTTCCCGTCGGCAAGATAAACGTCGGCTTCCGTGAGATCGGGAGAATGTTCGGAGGCGATGCGGGCGCTGGTGATGAGGAGCATGGGATGAAAGGGGATGGGAAACCAGGAGCACTAGAGGCCGCCGAGGAGTCGCGGGGCGATGATGGGGGGAACGGGAAGGATTTCAAGGGTGGGCTGGGCCGGGTTCCTTGACGCGGATAGGTCCTGTGTGTATTCGTTTTCGTATGACAAAGGTTTTGACCGTGAGGATCGATCCGGCGCTTTTGCAGAAGGCCGAGGCCCGCGCCGCCCGGCTCGGCGTGGACCGCGCCCAGTATGTCCGCTCGCTCATTGAGGAGGACTTGGCGGCAGGCGAGGGGGGAATGCCCAACCGATTTTCTTCCGACGACCTGGCCGGACTCTACGAAGGAACTGGAAAACCGGCCACCAATCAGGAAACCCGCAACCGTCTGCGGCGCGGGAGATGAAAGAAATCGCGGACACCGGATTGATTGTCGCGCTGCTGTTTCGCAACGATCCCTATCATGCTTGGGCGCTGGAGACCTTTCGGAAACATGCGCCATTCCATACCTGCGAAGCCGTGCTTGCCGAAGCCGCCGCCTTCTGCCCCGATCCGGTGGCGGTGCTGAAACTCGTAACCCGAGGCGATTTGATCATCGATCCGGAATTTTCGCTGGCAAATGAAGCATCCCATCTAACGGCACTGGCCTCGAAATACGCCGACCGGCCCATGGACCTCGCCGATGCCTGCATCGTCCGCATGACCGAACTTACTTCCAAATGCCGCGTCTGGACTGTCGATCGCTCCGATTTCTCCACCTATCGCCGCCATGGCAAGAAGGCGATCCCATGCGGGTTCCCGGAGGACTGAAACTTGGATGAAGAAGGAATCGGGTTCTGCCGGATTTTACTCTCCGGGAGCCCCCGGCTTCAGCCAATAAAGCACGGCCATTCTCACGGCGATTCCGTTTTCCACCTGGTCGTTGATGAGGGAGCGTTCGTAGTCCATGACGGCGTCGCAGAGCTCGACGCCGCGGTTCACGGGGCCGGGGTGCATGAGGTAGAGGCCGCGTTTGCGAACCTCTTCGAGGCGGGCCTCGGTGATGCCGTAGAGTTTGTGGTATTCGCGCAGGCTGGGGAAATACTGGACGTCCTGGCGTTCCATCTGGACGCGGAGCAGATAGACGATGTCCGGGCTCCAGGCCATGGCTTCCTTGTAGTCGGTGAAGCGGCGGATGTTCTCAGGGCCGGTGCGCGGCACGAGCGATCCGGGGCCGAGGTAGGCGACCTCGAGACCGAGTTTCTTGAGGATGGTGCTGGTGGATCGGGCGACGCGCGAGTGGAGGATGTCGCCGATGATGATGACCTTTTTCCCGGTGGGATCCGGAAACTTCTCCTTGATGGTGAAGGCGTCTAACAGGGCCTGGGTGGGGTGGGCGTGGGCACCGTCTCCGGCATTGATGACGGAGGCGCGGGTGAGGCGTGCGATGGTGCCGGGCAGTCCGGAGGCCTTGTGGCGGACGATGACGAAATCGGTGCGCATCGCCTGGAGCGTCTCGATGGTTTCCCTGACCGATTCTCCCTTGGTGATGGACGAGTGGGCGACGTCGAAGTTGGTGACATCCGCGGAGAGGCGTTTCGCGGCGACCTCGAAGGACGAGTGGGTGCGGGTGGAGGGCTCGTAGAAGAGCGTCAGCACGGACTTGCCCTTGAGGGCGGGGACCTTCTTCACGGAGCGGGTGAAGAGTTCCTTGAAGGGGGCGGATTGATCGAGCAGGTGTTCGATTTCCGCGCGGTCGAGCGAGGCGATGTCGAGCAGGTCTTTACGTGGCATGCCGGAGGTGTGGGAAGTAATGGAGCGCGCCGAAGACGATGACGAAGAGCGCGATGATGAAAATGAAGGCCGAGTGGTGGCGCGAGATCGGCCGGCGGACGAGGATGGCGAGCGCGACAAGCAGCGCGGCGGCGGCACAGCTTGCGGTGGCGGCCATCGGGAAATCCTCGAAGAGGAAACAGGAGGCTCCTGCGAAGGCGAGCACGTATCCCGGGGCGATCACCGCGGGGTGAGCGGCGAGCAAGCGGGGATCGGGCGGCGGGGTGTTGAGCAGGGCTAGGGCCTCGCGGCGGCGGATTTCGTTGAGTTCCTCGTCGCTGTGGCGGCGGAAGGGGATCTTGCCATCGCCCGCCGAATCATCGCGGACGAGCGGTTTGAGGGGAGCCGCCTGTTCGGACTTGCGCAGGGAGCGGACGGGCTTGGGGTCCGGCAGCGGAGCGATCACCGCAGCGGGCAGAGCTGCGGGCTGCACGGGGCGCTCGTGAGTGAAGGGCCCGCGCTCGGAGCGCTTGAACGAGTGAACCGGTTTCGGCCCCGGGGCAGGGGCGGCGGGCAGCGGTGAGAGGGGGGCGACCGGTGCGGGCTCAATCAGGTCCGCCTGATGGATGTGGGGCACGAGAGTCTCGGCCTGAGGGGCGGGAGCCGGCGGGTTGCCGACCGGGGAAATGCCGAGCTGCTCGCGGAGTCTTGTGATCTCCTCGGCGGATTTCTTGCGCTCGGGCAGCAGGCTCATGGGGTTTCTTTGCGGCTGATCCGCACTTCATCGCAACCGTCGGTCCCTTCAAGGGAGACCCATACATGGTCGAGGCGGCGGGTGTCCAGAACGATGCCGACATAATCCGGCTGAATCGGCATTTCGCGGTGGCCGCGGTCGATCAAGACGGCCAGTTCCACCTTGCCGGGGCGGCCATAGTCCGAGAGAGCATCCAGGGCGGCCCGGATCGTGCGGCCGGTGAAGAGCACGTCGTCCACCAGGATGATGTGCGCGCCTTCGACGGGAAACGGAATGTCGGTTTCCTGAATGGCGGGATTCTCGTGAAGGTGCTCGAAGTCGTCGCGGTAGAGCGAGATGTCCAGCACGCCGAAGGCGAGTTCGCGATCTTCCTCGGAGAGCAGGTTGAGGACGCGCTCGGCCACCTCGTCGCCGCGGCTGCGGATGCCGACGAGGGCGATGGGGGAGTCGCCATTGCGTTCGCGAATGGCCTCGGCAAGGCGGCGCACGCCTTCGGCGATGTCATCGGCGCTGAGTTTCTGATCTTCCATGAGGGGTATCAATCGAAGTTGAGGATGCCCACGTCGCGGCGGCGTTGCAAGCCATCGAAGTGGATCAGATCGGCGGCGGCATGGGCCTTGGAGACGGCCTCCTGGCGGGTGGCGCCGCCGGAGACGACGGCGAGCACGCGGCCGCCGTGGGTTTCCCAATCGCCGTCGTCGTTGCGTCGGGTGCCCGCGTGGTAAACCCGGAAGTCGCCGGTGTTTCCCAGTCCGGTGATGACATCGCCGCTGCGCGAGGATTCCGGATATCCGGCCGAGGCGAGGATCACGCAGACGCTCCAACCATCGTCGAAGGAAATGAAGTCCGGCCGCAGTTCACCCTTGGCCCCGGCAAGGCAGTAGGAGGCGAGATCGCCCTTCACCAGCGGCATGACCGCCTGGCATTCCGGATCGCCGAAGCGGCAGTTGTATTCGATCACTTGCGGGCCTGAGGGCGTGAGCATCAGGCCGAAGTAGAGAAACCCGCGGTAGGGCAGGCCGTCGCGGCGCAGGCCTTCGACGGTGGGCAGGACGATTTCGCGTTCGATGCGTTCGAGAACCGGGCGAGGGACCAGATTGCGGCTGGCGACGGCACCCATGCCGCCGGTGTTCGGACCGAGGTCGCCGTCTCCGGCGCGTTTGTAATCCCGGGCCGGGGTGAAAATCTGATAGGAGTCATCGACGATCGCGGCGAACACGGAGACCTCCGGGCCGGTGAGGCATTGTTCGACGAGCACCCGGCCCGGGCCGAAGCGGCGCTGGGTGAAGACTTCGTCGAGAAAGGCGCGTGCGGATGCTTCGTCCGGACAGACCGCCACGCCTTTGCCGGCGGCGAGTCCATCGAACTTGAGCACGGTGGGATACTCTCCCGCGATGGCTGCGAAGGCTTCCTCCAGCGAGTCGGTGGCGGTGGCCCGCGCGGTGGGGATCTGGTTTCTCACCAGGAAGTCCTTGGCGAATTCCTTGCTGGCCTCGAGCATGGCGGACTGTTTGGGCGGGCCCCAGCAGGGGATGCCGTTGCTGGCGCAGAGATTGGCCAGCCCCTCGCCTTTCACGAGGTAGCTTTCCTCGCCGGCCACGCAAAGGTCGATGGCATTTGCCTTCATCCATGCGACCAGGGACTCCAGTCCGTCGGCTTCGACCGGTTTGGCGATCTCGTGGATCGCGTCGCTGCCGGGAAACGAGAAGAGTTCCGGATTTCCGGGAGACTCCGCCAACGCCCTCACCAGCGCGTGTTCGCGCCCGCCTTTGCCTACGACCAGTATTCTCATCCGCGGCGGTTCTCGCGGAATCCGGAGCAAGACTCAACCCCGAATCGCTCTTGCCCTTGTCTGAAAGAAAGATCTGCATTGCCAGGTAGCCCGGCTGGGCGGCATGCTCCGCCCCTCATCCATCGAACATGAAAGCCCTGATTCCCTGTGTGTTGACCGGAGTGGCCGCGCTGCTCGTCGTGGCCCAGAAACCCAAGGTCGAGGAGGCCCCGCCGGGTTCCGCCGAGAAAATCGCCGCCGCGCTGCCCGCCGAGCCGTATGCGAAGCCCGCCGCGCCGCGCCGGGTGCTGGTGTTTTCCAAGACCAACGGGTTCCGCCACGCATCCATTGCGACCGGCAAACTCTGCCTCACCGAGATGGGCCGCAAGACCGGGGCATTCGAGGCTGTGATCAGCGACGACCTCGCGGAGTTCGAGGCGGACCGGCTCTCCAAGTATGACGCCGTTTGTTTCCTCAGCACGACGATGAATGTCTTCGCCCCCCATCCGAACGAGCTCAAGACCATGGCGGAGGCGGACAAGAAGGCCGCTTTCGAAAAGGAGACCCGGCTCAAGGAGAATCTCATGAAGTTCGTGAAGTCCGGCCGCGGATTCATCGGCATCCACGCCGCCACGGACACCTGCTACGAATGGAGCGAATACGGGAAGATGATCAACGGATACTTCGATGGACATCCCTGGACGGCCGGCACCCAGGTCAGCATCAAGGTGGAGCCGGGGCAGGAGAAACATCCGCTCGTCGCCATGTTCGAGGGCGACAACGTGGACTTCAAAGAAGAGATCTATCAGCTCAAGGATCCCTACGATTCCAAGGCTGTGCACATGCTGCTGCGTCTTGATACCGAGAAGTCCGACATGAACGTGAAGGGTATCAAGCGCACCGATGGCGACTTCGGCGTGGCCTGGGCGCGCCATTGGGAGAAGGGCCGCGTGTTCTACTGCTCCATCGGCCACAACCACGACATGTACTGGCATCCCAAGATCGTCCGCCACTACCTGGCCGGCATCCAGTGGGCGCTGGGCGATTACAAGGTGGACGTCGGCGGCAAACGATAAGCCTGCGGGGTTCCTCCGCGCGATCTGCCCATGAAGACGCTGCTTGCCGCCGCAGGAGCCATGGTGCTCGCGTTTTCACAGGTCGTGGCGGAGCGGCCCAACGTGCTCTTCATCGCGGTGGACGATCTTCGCGACGACATCGGCGCGATGGGAGCGGCATCCGCGAAGACTCCCTCGCTGGATGCCTTTGCGAAGACCGCGCGTGTTTTCACCCGGCACTATGTCCAGGCACCCACCTGCGGCGCTTCACGCTGTGCTCTTCTCCGCGGACGGTATCCGGATCGCCCGGTGCATCTGTCCAACGAGGCGATCCTCAAAAGCCACGCGGAGTGGGCCGCGGATTCCCTCCCGGCCTTGTTCCGCAAGCAGGGCTACCGGACGCTTTCTCTCGGGAAAATCACCCATTATCCGGGGGGGCTCACCGGCAAGAACTGGGCGCGTCCGCCGGAGGAATTGCCTGCGGCGTGGGACCGGTCCTGGGTTCCGGAATCCCCGTGGAAAACGCCCCGGGAGATGATGCATGGCTATGCGAACGGACGGGGTCGGAAACCCGGAACATCTCCCGCTTGGGAAGCTCATGAGGGACCGGATGAATCCTATCCGGACGCCTGGGTGGCCAAGGACGCGGTGGCCACGCTCAAGGAACTTTCCTCGTCCGGGCAGCCGTGGTTTTTCGCGGTCGGGTTCTTCAAGCCGCACCTTCCCTTCGCCGCTCCGGCCCGCTGGTTCGATCTTCACGCCGCGGGCATTCCCGCCCCGGATCCATCGGTGCTTGGCAGGCCGGACTGGCCATCGGGTTGGCATGCCAGCGGCGAGTTGTTAGGCACCTACGCCGGACCTGCCGCCGTGGATGCGGAATTCGCCGCGACCCTCCGGCGGGCGAATGCGGCCTGCGTCAGCTACATGGATGCCCAGGTGGGACGGGTGATGGAGGGGCTCCGCACATGCGGCTTGGAGAAGAACACGATCGTCGTGCTCTGGGGGGATCACGGGTATCTGTTAGGAGAACACGCGATCTGGGGGAAACACTGCCTTTTCGAGCGTGCCGTGCGCTCGCCGCTGATGATCCGCAGCCCGGGCATGCGGCGGCCGGGAGACTCCTGCCCGGCAGTGGTGGAGACCGTGGACATCGCCTCCACCCTGCTGGAACTCTGCGCGCTTCCAGCCCCGGCGCGGAGCGATGGCAGAAGCCTCCTGCCCCAACTGCTCGATCCTTCAGCCGAGTCCAGCAAGCCCGCCTTGTCGTTCTGGGGCGGCCGCCGCAGTGTGAGGGACTCTCGATGGCGCTTGATCCGCCGCGAAACGCCGGAAGGCCCGAAGGATATCGAGTTGTTCGATTACCAGAACGACCCCCACGAATCGCGCAATCATGCTGCGGAGCAGCCGGAGACCGTCGCGCGCCTCGGCCGCCTGTTGGATCGGGCTCCGATGGGTGCCCGTTGATCCGGCTTTGGAAAACACGGATCACTTTCCACCTGCGGAAATGCCACATCCGGTGAACAAGGGAGCGTGCGGATCTTCCCCGTGATCCCCGCCTCCAACATCCTCATGCCCATGACGACCGAAACCGATCATCCCGCCGCCGAGCCGCTTCTCGCCATCTGCCTCTTTGCCGCCTATGCCGATGGAGGAAAGTCCGATGAGGAAACCGCCCGCATCGAGGCGCTCGCCGCCGAGCTCGGGGGGCAGGATGCCTCGTCGATCTCCAGGCGCATCCTCATGGGACGGCTCTCGATGGATGCCGCGGTGGCCGGGCTCGCCGAGCCGCGAGACCGCATGCTGGCCTACGAGATGGCGCGTGCCGTCTGCGAGGCCGGCGGTTCGATTTCCGCGGCGGAGCAGGCCTTTCTCGATGAACTTCGATCAAAGCTCGCCCTTCCCGGCAATGAGGTGGCCGAGGTGGATCGGCAGGTGGACACCATCGCGCAGGCCCCCCTGGAAAGCCCTGAACCCGCCGCCGCGGATGTGAGCCCGATGATTCTCCGCTATTCGATTCTCAACGGTGCCCTCGAGTTGCTGCCGGAAACCATGGCCACCCTCGCCATCCTTCCCTTGCAGATGAAAATGGTCTGGCGCATCGGCAAGGCCCACGGGCATGAGCTGGACCGCTCCAGCATCAAGGAATTCCTCGCCACGGCCGGTATTGGCATGGGCTCTCAGGTGGTCGAGGGCTTCGCCCGCAAGTTCATCGGCGGATTTGGCAAGAAACTGGGCGGCAAACTCGCCGGGCGCATCGCCAATGAAGCCACCGGATCGCTCTTCTCCTTCGCCTCCACCTACGCCATCGGCCATCTTGCCCTCAAGTATTACGCTGGAGGACGCACGCTTGGCGGCATGGAGATCCGTTCCCTCTACACCCCGCTTGTCGATCAGGCGCGGCAGATTCACGAGCGGCATTTCCCCGAGATCCGCCAGCGCGCCGCCGGTCTGAACACCTCGTCCATCATCGACCTCGTCCGCGGCAAGGCCGCCGTGTGAGCGGGCTCAGTTCTGGACCACCCGGTAGTATCTTCGGTCCGGCATGGCTTGTCCGGGCTCACTGCTTTCGGAATAACCGATCGGCCCGCCCGTGCCGGTGAAACTCCGCGAGTGCTGCCAGGTCTGCATGTCCCCGGATGTCTGAACGGAATAGGAAAAGCCTTCGACGCTGGAAAAGGTCAGGCTGAACTCGCGACCCTTGGCCCCGGTTCCAAGACCGTGTTCAAGCACCCTCGGAAGGGGTGCGGCCACGGCGGTGAGGCCGCCCAAGGTCGAGCCCCAGCCGGATCTGGAGGAGTTGTAGAACACCGTCGTCAGAGAGCCCGTGCCGCCGAAGACATCCGTCCCGGGATCCGGAGCGTCGCCAAGGAACGTGAGCTGCGTCAATCCGGAGGCCGCATGGAAGGCGCCCGCCTCCAGATGGGTCACACTCGCGGGAACCAGGTAGTGCCCCGCCTTTGCCTCGGGGAACTTCATGAGCACCGACTGGGCGCGATTGAACAGCACTCCGTCGATCGATGAATACCTCAGGTTCGCCGCATCGACCGTGATCCCAGCCAGGCTGGAGCATCCGGAGAACGCGTTCCCCATCACGCTGGTGACGCCTGCGGGTATCTCGAACTGCGTGAGGCTGGTGCAGCCGAGGAAGGCCTCCCACCCGATGACGGTGACCGTGCCGGGCACGCTGACGGTGGAGAGATTCACGCAGTCCATGAACGCATGGTCTCGGATCGCCGTCACTCCATCCGGAATCGCCACGCTGCCGAGACTGGAGCATTCGGAGAACAGATACGGAGCGAGCTCCTGCAAACCGCCCGGGAGCGTGATTCCTGTGAGAAGCGTGCAACCTTGAAACGCGGAATGCCCGAGCGTGAGCAGGCTTTCGGGAAGGTGGACCGTGGTCAGGCCCGTGCACGATTTGAAGGCGCGGTTCCCGATCGCGGTCACGCCTTCCGGGATGGTGATTCCGGATAGCTGGCTGCAACCTTGAAAGGCCTGGTTCCCGATGAGATTCACGCTGGTGGAGATCTTGACTCCGGAGAGGGCGGTGCAGTCGAGGAAGGCGCCGGCTCCGATGGCAGTCACTCCGCTGCCGATGATCACGTCGCTCAGGCTGGCGGCGGGACCCGTCACCGAGTCGATCGTCTGGCTGGTGCTCATCACAACACTGCCATTCGTGAACAGAAAGCGGGTTTGGGAAACCGCGGGCAATCCGCCAAACTGGCTTTCCCAGCCTGCTTTCGTGGGATCATGGAAGATGTTTTCCAGGCTTAGACTCAGGTAGAAAGGATCCACCCCGACTTGTGGCGCGTCACCGGTGAAGATCATCGTCGTGAGAGCGAAGCATCCGGAAAACGCACGATCGCCGATTCCAGTGACGCTGCCGGGAATCGTGAGGCTCGTCAGGAGACGACAGTTGAAAAACGCCTGTTCGTCGATCATCCGGAGTCCGCTTCCCAGGCCGATGCTGAGTAGCCCGGTGCTCGCGAAGGCACCCTTCCCGATGTAGGTCACGCTGGAGGGAAGGGTGATTGAACTGAGGCTGCTGCAGCCGAGGAAGCATGCGTTGTTGATGCCCGTAAGCCCCTCCTGCAAGGAGATCGAGCTCAAGGCCACGCAGGATTGAAATGCACTGTCCCCGAGATGCACCAGCCCGACGGGAAGGTCGATGTCTGACAGGGTGGAGCAGCCACTGAAGGCGAAGTTTCCGATATGGGTCAGCCCGGCGGGAAGGGTGATCTCATTGAGGCCGGTGCAATCGGCAAACAGATTGCTTTGCAGGTGGGTCAGGCCATTTCCCATCGTGACAGTCTCCAGCGAGGAGCATCCGGTGAAGGCGCCCGATCCACAGGTGGAGAGGCTGTCCGGCAGCGTGACGTTTGTGAGGCTCTCGCAGTTCTCGAACGCGCGGATTCCGATGCTTTCCACCGAGTTGCCGATGCTGAGGCTTGCCAGGTCCTGGCAGCCGGAGAACGCGTAGGAGCCAATGCTGGTGACATGGTTGGGAATCGCGATGCCGCTCAGGCTGGTGCAGCCGCGGAAGGCATTTTCTCCGATCGCGGTGATGCCGCCGGGAAGGCTGATGGACGAAAGGCTGGTGCATCCTTCGAACGCATTGTTCAAGAGGGCGGTGACCCCGTTGCCAAGACCAAGAGTGGTCAGGCCGGTGCAGCCTTGGAAGGCCTGTGAACCCAGATAGGTCACGCTGTCAGGAAGGATGAGGTGGGTGAGACCGGTGCATCCCTTGAAGGCAGAGGATTCAATGCGCGCCAGACCGCCGGGAAGCTTGACGCTGGTGAGGCTGGTGCATCCTGCAAAGGCGAATGGGCCGATCGTGGTGACGTCCGCGCCGACCAGCACCGCGGTCACATCCGTGCGGTTGTTCCTGCTGGTTCCGACAATCTGGGAATCCGTGTTGTAGGTCTTGGAGCCATTCGCAAACGTGAACCGGGTGGCAGAGGGAAAGGTGTTTTTTCCTCCGAACGTGTCGATCCACCCGGTCCGGGTCACCTGATAGACGATTTCAACCCCGGGTGTGCCTTCGAAGACGAACACATCATCAAGAAGCGGCGCGTTTCCTGCAAACGTGATCCGGACAAGGCCCGTGCAGCCACCAAAGGCCCGTGTGCCGATGCTGGCAAGCCCGGTGCCCACGCTGACCTGGGTGAGTCCCGTGCACTGATGGAAGGCATAGTCGCCGATGCGGGTGAGGCCATTCCCGATCGTGAGGCTGGCTAGCCCCGAACATCCCGAGAAAGCATGGTTATGCAGGTTCACCACGTTGTCCGGGAGGGTGAGGGATGTGAGGCTGGTGCAGTTGGCGAAGGCCAGCGTTTCGATGGTGGTGAGACCACTGCCAAGCGTGACAGCGCTGAGGCCGCTGCAGCCTTGGAAGGCGGAAATGCCGATGCTCGTCACCGAGTCCGGGATGACGATGGAGGCGAGGGAACTGCAGTTGGAGAACAACTCGCTGGCGAGGGTCGTCATGGCATTGCCGAGCGTGACGCTTGCAAGGGCCGTGCATCCGGAAAAGGCCGCGCTCTCAAGGGTCGTGACGCTGTCCGGCAAATCGATGGACGCTAGGCTGGTGCAATCCAGGAAGGCCCGTGTGCCGATCACCGCCATACCCGTGCCGAAGGTCACGGAGGAAAGCCGCGTGCATCCGCGGAACGCATCCATGCCGATCGAGGTGACGCCGTCCGGAATGGCAAGGGTGATGAGCTCCGAACAATCACGGAAGGCATTGGCCTCAATGCCCGTGACCCGGTTTCCAAGGGTGACGCCAACCAAGGTCTTTGTGGGGTTCCGGGTGGTGGAGGTCAGCGTGGAGGCGGTGGAGGAAGAGGTGGTTCCATCCGAGTAGGTGAAGACCGTCTGGCTCCCCGGGCTGAGGGTTTCCTTGCCGCCATAGGTGGTCCCCCATCCGGGCTGGGCGGGATCATACTGGATGAAAGTCAGCGCCGGGGTGTTGATGAAGACATTCGCTCCCAGCGCAGGCGGTGGTCCGGCGAAGGTCATCGACGAAAGCGCGGTGCAGTTTCGGAAGGCATTGCTGCCGATGCTTGTGACGGCGGCCGGGATCTGGATGCTTTGCAGGCTGCTGCATGAATAGAATGAATCCGCTCCTATGCTGGTGATGCCAGCGGGAAGGTGAATGCTCGTGAGGCTCGTGCATCCGTAAAAGGTGTTGTCCCGGATGCTTGTCACGCCGGAAGGAATGGTGAGGCTCGCCAGACTGGAACACTCGTAGAATGCATACGGGCTGATGGTGGTCACCGAGTTCGGGATGACCACGCTGGTCAGGCTGGATGCGCCGTAGAAGGCGAGAAAGCCGATGTCGGTCACCTGGTTTCCCAGCGTCACTTCAACGAGGGTCTTCGAGGTGTCCCATGAGTTCATCCCGATGGAAGTGGCGCTGCTGGTCGAGCGGGTGCCGTCTGAATACAGGTATGAGGTTTCCGCCCTCGCGCCGGCGATGAGACAGAGAGCGGTGAGAGCGGCAAGCAGCGTTCTCAGGATGCCTTGGAAAGGGATCATGGGTGGGATGGGTCGGTTTGTGACGGAGGTATTCCGGATGCTTGAATGAGGTTTGAGCTGTTGCCCGGAACGCCCATGGACCCGGAGGGGACCGGATCCGACAGGGAAATGTGATACTGAGGGTAGCGGATCCACGAATGGTTTCCGGCGGGAGTCGCTCACGATGTGTGCATTAAATTCATCATTCCGGCACGCCGCCGGCCTTCCAAGCCGGTCCCGCATCTTCCGTGGAAATGCCGTCGCGCTTGCGAACCCCGGGCTTTGGTGCGAGAGGAGCCGCATGCCATCACGCGGGCGTCATCGCAGCACTTCCAAGGAATGCCAGAGGGTGCTCGCGTGGATCGAGGGCATGCCCGGGGTGATCGGAGTCATGATCGGGCGCTCTTATGGAGGGCGTTCCCTCGGCCAGCAATGCCGCACGGGTTCGATCCGCATCCAGCGCGAGGTATCCGGCGGTCTGAAGGCGGTGATGCAGTCGTCGAAAGGTCTCCAGGAAATCTTCATCCGCACGGAGGCCGGGACCGAAGACGCTGTCGCACGCATGATTTCAGGTCCCGGTGATGCCTGACGAGCGGGCCTTTACCCTACGGGATCGCGGGTAAACGGCGGCTTGCTTGAAAGTCAGGAAAATGGGAGCTTCATGGCAGCAAGGATGCATCCTGCGCTGGACTCAAGCACCCGACGGCCGTTCATGAACCTCTACTTGAAGCGATGGAGAGGACCCCTTTTCAAGGTGTGGGCCCTTGTCACTCTGCTTGGGTTCGCGGCTCTTCCGACGATGGTCCGGGCTTGGGAGCCGGGAACCTCCCAACCGGCGGCAACCGGCGGTTTCGTGGTGAATACGGCGGACCGCCGCGATGTGCTGGCCTTTCACAATACCGTCTATGAAGCCTCCGAGGGATATGCCTCCCGCGTGGAGTGGACGGGTGATCTCGTCAACGGTGTGGCGGGCACGACCTCCGCCGAGTTCAAGGACGATGTGTTGCGGCGGATTCATTACTTCAGGGCGCTTGCCGGTCTGCCCGCGGATGTGACGTTCAACAGCGCCTTGTCGGCCAAGTGCCAGAAGGCGGCCCTGATGTTTTCTGCAAACAACGACATCGACCACTATCCGGGAACGAATTGGACTTTTTATTCGGCGGACGGGGCCCTTGCCGCATCCAAATCCAATCTGTCGCTTGGCAACTTCGGCCCGCAGGCGGTGAACGACCAGATCACCGATGATGGCGTGGACAACGAGATCGTGGGACACCGTCGCTGGCTGCTCTATCGTCTGGCGCGGGAGATGGCTACGGGCGATGTGCCGCCGACCGCCTCCAGGCCTTCATCGAATGCGGTCTGGGTGATCGGCAATTTCAAATCCTCGGCTCCTGCACGGTTTGTGGCCTGGCCCAACGCCGGCTATGTTCCCCGCGGCGTGGTGCCTGCACGGTGGTCGCTTTCCTATCCGAACGCGGATTTCTCCGCGGCGGTGGTGACGATGTCCCGCGGGGGCGTCGCGGTGCCCTTGACGGTCGTCTCGCGGACGGATGACGGCTATGGGGACAACACCCTGGTCTGGGAGCCGGCCGGAGTTTCCTTCGGTGGTGAAAGCGACGTCACCTATCAGGTCAGCGTGAGCGGGATCGGCGGTCCGGGAGTCCCTGCTTCGACCAGTTATGCGGTGACGCCCTTCGACCCCGCGGAGTTGGGTGACGAGGTGTCGATCGCCGGTCCGGACGGTGCGGCCCCGGGGCTGTCCTTCACCTTCAACCCGATCTCCCAGGCGGATCTCTATCAGCTACGGATCAGCAAGGCTACGTCTGCGGCGTGGATGGAGGGGGCGGAGGATTCGCCGGTGCCTGCGGTGGTGGAGGGCGTTTCGGGTGGCTATCTGCTGAGGCAGTCCGACGTGGTACGAAGCGGTTCGCGCGCCTTTCACCTGACGATTCCCGCGGTGTCGGACAACGAGCAGTTTTTCGAAATCGACCGCGACATCCTTCCTTCCTCGACCAGCCAGGTGGTGTTTTACGATTTGTTCCGCTTTGCCACCGTCAACACGCGGCTGGCTCTGGAGGTCAGCACCAACGACGGTCTGTCCTGGTCCGAAATCTGGGGACGTGCCGGCAACGGGATCACTTCGAGCACCGGTTGGGACACCGGTTTCAACGCGCGGGTCGCGGATCTATCCGGCTATGCGGGGCGTCCGGTGAGGCTGCGTTTCGCCTTGCGTTTCCATGGCTCCGCGTTTGTCGGGACGAATACGAATCTGGGGGTTTTTGTGGATGACATCACGGTCACCGGTGCGAAGCGGCTGGTGGATACGGTCAGCACCGAGCTTGCCGCGGATGCCGAAGGATTCACGCTGGACGAGACCGCACTCGGTGGCGTGCCGATGATGGGGGAGGTCTATCACATGAGGGTGAGGCCCAAGGTGGGGACGCGTTGGTTTGCCGATGGTCCTTTGAAGACCGTGACGGGCACCATTCCATCGACGAATGCCTTGTTGAAATCACTGGAGGCGGGTTCCGCGTCGTTGACGCCCGCTTTTTCGGGATTGGTGACGGCTTACCGCACGGAGGTGGCGAACGCCACGGCCTCCGTGCGCATCCGGGCCGCCGCCGCGCATCCGGCGGCAAGCGTGAAGGTGAATGGTGCCACCGTGTCGTCCGGCTCGTGGAGCGCGGCGATTCCGCTGGCGGTGGGAGTGAACGAAGTGCGCGTCTCGGTGACGGCGCAGGACGGCGTGACGCGAAAAACCTATCTCATCGAGGTGGTCCGCAAGCCCTCATCCGTGAGGAGTCTCACTGCGCTGGTGGCGAGTGCGGGTTCGCTCGACCCGTTGTTTGCTCCCGGGCAGACCGAGTATGAGCTTCCGGTCCGCCACAAGGTGGATTCGATCCGCTTCACGCCATCCACCAAGGATCCCACATCCCGGGTGAAGGTGAACGGGGTGGCGGTCAAATCCGGAAACCGCAGCCAAGCGATTCCGCTGCCGGTGGGGCGGACGGTGGTGAAGATCGTAGTCACCGCTCAAAACGGGGAGACCCGCACTTATCGCGTGCGGGTGAAGCGTGCGGCTCCCTGATCGGGGGACTCAGGCGAGGATGCCTTTGACCACCTTGGTGCCGGTCTTGGTGATGTTGCTGAGTCGCTGGTTCACGCCCTGGCTTGGATAGGTGAGCATTTCGTGATCGAATCCGAGCAGTTGGAGAATGGTGGCGTGCAGGTCGTGGACCGAGACCTTGTCGGTCATGGCCTCGTATCCGATGGGGTCGCTTTCGCCAAAGGTGGTGCCTGGTTTCACGCCGCCGCCGGCCATCCACACGGTGAAGGCGCCGGGGTTGTGGTCGCGTCCGATGAAGGCCATCTCGCCGCCGCCGCGGTTTTCGAGCATGGGGGTGCGTCCGAACTCACCGCCCCAGATGACGAGTGTGTCTTCGAGCAGGCCGCGCTGTTTGAGGTCCTTGAGCAGAGCGGTCATCGGTTGATCCACCTCGCGGCAGCGGTCGCCGAAGCCCTTGTTGAGGGCTTCCGAAGCGGCGGCTCCGTGGGAGTCCCAGCCCCAGTGGAAGAGCTGGATGTAGCGCACGCCGCGCTCGGCGAGGCGGCGGGCGAGCAGGCAGTTGTTGGCGAAGGATTCGCGGCCGGGCTGGGTGCCGTACATCTTGTGAACGGCCTCGGGCTCCAGCTTGAGGTCGAAGGCGTCCGTGGCGTGGGTCTGCATGCGGAACGCCATCTCATACTGGGCGATGCGGGTGACGGTCTCGAGGTCGCCGGTTTCCTCGGCGATGCGCCGGTTGATGCGATCGAGCGCATCCAGCGAGCGGCGGCGCAGCGGCCGGTTGATGCCTTCCGGATCGTTGAGGTAGAGCACGGGTTCGCCTTCCGAGCGGCATTGCACGCCCTGATAGACGGAGGGCAGGTAGCCGGAGCCCCAGACGGACTTACCGGCGTCCGGGTTCTTTCCTCCGGAGGTGAGGACGATGAATCCGGGCAGGTTCTGGTTTTCCGAACCGAGGCCGTAGGTGGCCCATGCGCCGATGGATGGCGCGCCCGGATTCTGCGAACCGGTGTGGACCAGCAACTGCGCGGGGCCGTGGTTGAACTGATCGGTGTGCATCGACTTGATGAAGCACACGTCATCGACCACCGAGGTGAAGTGGGGCAGGCGGTCGGAAACCCACGCGCCGGACTGGCCGTGTTGTTTGAAGGGGAACTGCGGGCCCAGCATCTTGGGCACGCCCTGGATGAAGGCGAACTGCCGGCCTTCGAGAAACTCCTTGGGGCATTCCTTGCCATTCAGCTTGAGGAGCTCCGGTTTGAAGTCGAAGAGCTCGTGCTGAGAAGGCGCGCCTGCCATGTGCAGGTAGATGACGCGTTTCGCCTTCGGCGCGAAGCCCGGGGCTGCCGGGGCGAGCGGCTGCGAAGGGTCCTTCACGAGCGTGCCGGAGCCGCCCCATGAGCGGCCGGTGGTGGCGGTGAACCAGAGTGCGCCCAACCCGAGGCCGCACTGCGAGAGGAAGTGGCGGCGGGTGTGGTGTTCAAGTTCGGCATGGCGGAGCCTGGCTGCGATATGAGGATCCATGGCGTTCTAACGGTTGAGAGCGGAGTCGAGGTTGAGGATGGTGTTGGCCACCAGGGTAAGTGCGGCCGATTGCGGATCGGCGCCCAGTTTCGCGGCGAGCTCGGGGGACTTCGTGTATTCTGCGGTGGCTTCCTGATGAAGCGCGGCGAGCTCTTGCAGCATGGCGGGCGTGGCCTCGCGCTGCGTGGCTAACAGAACGGCGGCGGCGATGCGCGCCTGGAGGTCGGGCGACTGGTCGGAGACCCTGCGTGCCAGCGCGCGGGCGGCCTCGATGTGGGCGGGGTCGTTGAGGGTGACGAGGGCCTGGAGAGGCGTGTTGCTGGTGATGCGCCTCGCGCTGCAAAGGTCACGGCTCGGGGCATCGAAGGTGAGGAATCCGGGGAAGCCGCTGGTGCGCTTGCTGTAGGTGTAGATGCCGCGGCGATAGCGGTCCTCGCCCTGGGACTCTTTCCAGGAATCGCCATTGTAAACCGAGTTCCAGACTCCGGCCGGCTGGGGTGGGTAGACGGGTGGGCCGAACATTTTGACGGAGAGCAGGCCGGAGGCCGCGAGTGTCTGGTCTCTGACCATTTCCGCGGTGAGCCGGACGCGGGGGCCGCGGGCGAGCAGGCGGTTTCCGGGATCCCGGGCGACCAGTTCCGGCGAGGCCTTGTGGCTTTGCGAATAGGTTGATGAAAGCACGATTTCGCGGAGCATCTTCTTGATCGACCATTGGTGGTGATCGCGCTGGCGCAGGGCGAGGTGGTCGAGCAAGCCGGGGTGGGATGGGGGTTCGCCGGAGGTGCCGAAGTCCTCGAGCGTGCGCACGATGCCGGTTCCGAAGAGCTCGGCCCACAAGCGGTTCACGAGGACCCGGGCGGCGAGCGGGTTGTCTTTGCCGACCAGCCAGCGGGCCATGTCCAGGCGGTTGCGGACGGGGGCGGCTCCGGCGGCTTGGAACAAGGCGGGGATGCCGGGCTCGACGGGGTTTTCCTTGGACAAACGGTTGCCACGGGCAAACACGCGGGTCTCGCGGGGGGAATGGGTCGGGCGCTCGACCATCACGGGCACCATCACGCCGGGGATCGGCTGATAGGCGGCACGCGCCTCGCCGAGTTTCTGCCAGAGCTCCGCTCTTGCCGGATCGGTGATGAGCTGGCTCCAGGCGGGATTCGAAGTGAGGGCAATGCTGAAGTTTCTAACAGGCGTGGCTTGGTTTCCGGTGGTCTGGGCGTCCTGTTTGAGGAAAACCACGAGACGGGATCCTGGCGGAGGCGTGACCGGCGCGGCCGGAACGAAGACAGCCCAGCGCGGACTTTCGAGTTTGGGGAAGCCGCCGACGTTTCCTCCGGGGCCGGGTTCGTGGGGTCCATCGAGGCGGTCAACGAAGACCTCCTTCATGGCGACGGGGGAGCTGGCACCTGCGGCATCGACGAGGCGGACCTCGAAGCGGGTGGCGAATGAGCCGCGTTCCGGCCATTTCTTCGGGTCTTCGCTGTCCGGGAGGATGTCGAGTTTCAGAGCGGTGAACGGGGCGGCGGGCGCGGAGACCTCGTGGCTGTTGCCCATCGGCAGCGTGCCTTCGCTGCGGATCACTCCGCCAGGGTAGGCGGAGAGTTTGCCGTGGCTCGGTTTCAAGCTGTCCGGCACGAAGGGGGCCCAGTCCTTGGTGGTGGCGGCCACCGGAAGGCCCGCGTCGTTGATTTGGTTCCGGAGCGAGCGGATGCGGCTTTCGAGTGTGGATGCCTCGTCCCGCTTGGCCGCATCGTGGGCCACTTTCATGCGCGGGAAGTCGTCGTCCTGATCGCAGTCCAGCGTGTTGTTGAAAAAGGCGGCGAACTGATAGAACTCGTCGTGCCGGATGGGATCGTAGGGGTGGGAGTGGCACTGCACGCAGCCGAAGGTGGTGGCCTGCCAGGCGGTCCAGGTGGTGGCCACACGGTCAAGCACGGCGGCGACCCGGAATTCCTCGTCATCGGTGCCGCCCTCGGTGTTGCACTGGGTGTTGCGGTGGAAGGCGGTGGCCAGTCGCTGGTCGGCGCTGGCGTTCGGAAGAAGGTCGCCAGCCAGTTGCTCGATGGTGAATCGGTCGTAAGGCATGTCCTCGTTGAAGGCACGGATCACCCAGTCCCGGTAGGGCCAGATGTTGCGGTGGGGGTCCTTCTCAAATCCGTAGGTGTCCGAATAGCGGGCGAGATCGAGCCAGACTGCGGCCCAGCGTTCTCCGAAGCGCGGAGACGCGAGCAGGCGGTCCGCCGCTTTTTCCTTCGCGGCGCGGGGATCTGCCTGGAATTCGCCGACGAACGAAGCGAGTTCATCCGGAGTGGGCGGCACACCGGTGAGGTCCAGGCTGGCACGGCGCAGCCACTCCGCCGGAGGTGCGGCGGGGGAGGGCTTGAGTTTCTCCCGATCGAGCCGGCCAAGGACGTGACGGTCGAGTGGCGAGGTGATCCACGATTCGTCGGAAACGGCGGAAACCGGAGCATCCACCGGCTTCTCAAAGGCCCAGTGGTTCGTCCATTCGGCGCCTTGGGCGATCCACCTCTCGACCAAGGCCGCCTCGGCGGAACTGAGGGGCGGGCCGTGTTTTGGCTTGGGCATCACTTCGTCCGGATCCTGGCTGCGAATGCGGCGGAGCATGTCGGATTTCGATGGATCTCCGGGAACGACCGGCCGCTCGCCGGATTCGCCTTCGGCAATCGCGCGGTCCCGCGAAACGAAGGAAACTCCGCCGGCCTCCTTCACTCCGCCATGGCATGCGGTGCAGTGTTTGGTGAGCAAGGGCCGGATCTCCCGGTTGAAATCCACCTTTTCCTCCGCCGCCACCGTGGAAATCAGCCAGGGAAGAACCAGAAATCGTTGAAGGGTCGGGCACATGAAAGTCGCGGCAATTACGCAGGCCCCACCCTGCATCGATCAGCCGCGTCGCGCAAATGCACAAGTGGGTGACCGGGAGTTGGCCGAAGTGGCTAAAAGTACACTGGGCTCTCGGAATGCTGAATCGGCGTACACCGGGATTGGAAATGGCTCAAATTTGAACAAAAATGATCCCGATTTCTTCAAAAATCTGCGAGATTCCACGGGGATTAGCCCGAATTCATGCCCCTTATTTCTGATAGATGGGCATGCAATACATTGAATATAAGCATTTTAAAATTTTACTTCAAATCATCGAATTTATTCTTGCGGTTTGAGTGTATCTCAGTGTACTTTCCGAACACTGACGCGATCGTCAGCACCTTCCCGTGAGCAATCCTCAACAGCGCCACAAGGGTTTTCACCCCTACAAGATGGACCCGAAGTTTCGGGTTTCCGTCCCGACGGGTTGGCGTCCGGAAGCGGGGGGATCCCTGTTCCTGCTCTATTCCAAAGAGCACGACATGCCGGTGGTGAAGGTGCTCAGCCAGGCTGCATTCGATGAGAAGGTGGACCTGATCAACGCCAGCAACCTTTCCCCGGCCGACAAGAACCGCACGCTCGGCAAGCTCTCGATGCTGTGCCGCGAGGTGGGCCTCAACGAGCAGGGCAAGCTTCTTGTTCCCAAGGACCTCAGCGAGAAGGCCGGCATCCAGGCGGACTCGGACGTGGTCCTCGCCGGCCGCGGCATCCACTTCGAGATCTGGAGCAAGGCCAACTTTGAGAAACTCCTCGAGATCGAGACCTCGCAGGATGTCGAAGACGATCTCGGCATTTTCTAACCACTCACCCGTCACACACCCAACAGCAGCAATGTTGTTCACCCCACCCATTCCGGCACTTGGAACGGTCCGCACCCCGGCGGCCGAGTCCGCCTTCGTTCCAGTGCCGGAATTGGGACTCCTTTCCTACGGACCAGCGACTCCTCTCGGGACAGAGCGTCGCAGGTCCCTCCTTACGGATGTCCGCCCCGCTTCTGGCTGGTTGTCGGGGCGGCGTCCGCTGGCTTTCATGGCTGGGCGTTTGAAGTCTCTCGGGACAGAACTTCAATCGTCACTCAACACGATGGTCCGCGCGGCTTCTGGCTGGTTGTCCGCGCGGCCATCCGAGATTTTCATGGCAAATCGGAATGGCGCGCTCGGGACAGCACGCCCTTCCGGCACTTCGGACGTCCGCTCCGCTCCTGGCTGGTTGTCGGGGCGGCGTCCGGTCTCTTTCATGGCTGGGCGTTTGGAGTCTCTCGGGACAGAACTCCAATCGTCACTCAACACGATGGTTCGCGCGGCTTCTGGCTGGTTGTCCGCGCGGCCATCCGAGATTTTCATGGCAAATCGGAATGGTGCGCTCGGGACAGCACGCCCTTCCGGCACTTCGGACGTCCGCTCCGCTTCTGGCTGGTTGCCGGGGCGGCGTCCGGTCTCTTTCATGGCAAACGGAAACGTCGGGCTCGGGACAGCCGGTCGTTTCCTCCTTACGGATGTCCGCTCCGCTCCTGGCTGGTTGTCGGAGCGGCGTCCGCCGGTTTTCATGGCTGGGCGCGGAAGCCCTATCGGGATTGGGCTTCTTCCGCGACTTGAAACGATGGTCCGCGCTGCTTCGGGTGTGTTGTCAGCGCGGCCATCCAGGTTTTCACATCACAGTCAGCCCCCCGCGCTCGGGACAGTGCGGCGGGTCGACGATCCCACGGGTACCCGCGCCGCTTCTGGCTGGTTGTCGGCGCGGGTGCCCGCCGATTTTTCCGTTTCCACACCGGATGGCGGCTATCATGTCTCGGTCTTCCCGGCGGAGACCCTTGAGTGGATGGACGCCCGTGAGGGTCGCTTCATCATCGATGGAACGCTGGGTGGAGGCGGCCACAGCGAGCTGTTCCTCAAGGCCGGCGCACGGGTTCTCGGTGTCGACCGCGATCCGGAGGCCCTCGCGCACGCGCGCGTAAGGCTGGCGCCCTTCGGCGATCGATTCACCACCTGGCAAGGCAACTTCGCCGATCTCCATGAAAGCCCCGAAATCCGGCAGGGGGAGCGGGCCGATGGCCTGCTGCTGGATCTCGGGGTGTCTTCCCGGCAACTTGACAGCGCCGAGCGCGGCTTCTCGTTCATGCGCGAGGGACCGCTCGACATGCGGATGGGTCCTGCAAGTCGCCACAGCGCCGCGGACATCGTGAATGCTTGGGACGAAGCGGACCTCGCGCGGATCCTCTTCCAACTCGGAGAGGAACCCAAGGCTCGCCGGATCGCCGCCGCCATCGTGAAACAACGCGCATCGCGTCCATTCACCACCACCCTTCAGCTGGCATCCTGCATCGAAGCCGCGGTCGGCCGCCACGGCCGGACCCACCCGGCGACCCGCTCGTTTCAGGCGATCCGCATGGCGGCCAACGAGGAACTCGAGTCGCTCGCCGCAGCCCTTGCCGCCGCGCCTGCCGTCCTCAAGCCCGGTGGGCACCTCCTGATCATCACCTTCCACAGCCTTGAAGACCGCATGGTCAAACGCCACCTGCGGCATCACTCGGCCCCCTTCATCGACGATCCGGGATGGCCCGAACCCAAGCCGAATCCCGACTATCAGTTCGAGCTTCTTTCCCGCAAGGCCATCCTGCCGACCGACGGTGAAATCACCCTGAACCCCCGGGCCCGCAGTGCGAAACTGCGGGTCGCACGCCTTTTGGAACCCGCGCCATGAACCGCAGAAAAGACGAGCCCCGTTCACACGCCACGGTCTTCATCGCCGTCATCCTCGCCGCATCCATCAGCGCCGGGGGCGGCGTGCTCCACGCGTATTACAAAAACCGCCAGGTCCAGCTCACCCGCGAGATCGATGCCATCGACCGCCGCGTGGAGCACAGCCGCCTGGAGATCCGCACCACCGAGATGCGCATGGACCAACTTCTCAACCGCTTCGTCATCCGCAAACAACTCCAGGAAAACGGCTCCAACCTCCGGCCCATCGCACTCAGCGCGGTCGAGGAAATCGATCCCGCTCCCGCCGCCCGCCGAAGCGTTGCGTCCACCGCACCCTAGTCCGTGAATTCCGCGTTCCAAACCCGCTGCATCCTGCTCTGCCTGATCCTTGTGGTCGGTCTCAGCGTGCTGTCGGGGCGGCTCGTCCAGATCCAGCTCGTGGACCGCCATCGCTATGCGGAAAGTTCGCGGAAGGCCTTCCACCGCGTCGAAAAACTCCCGGCCCTGCGCGGCATGATCGTTGATCGCCGCGAGGAACCGCTCGCAAAGAGCATCCCGGTCTCCACCGTGTTTGTGGATAAAAACCACCTGCAGGATCCCAAACTCGCCGCCTACGGCCTTGCCTATCAGGAAGCCAGTGCGGAACCCGGATGGTCCACCCTCGACCCCACCGCCCAGCGCCGCCGCATCAATGGACTGCGTGGCGAGATCCTCGCCCGGGACAGCGCCGAGGCCATCGTCAGCAAACACATGGCCTACGCCGTCGGCGTGCTCGCCCGCCCGCTCGGCATGCGCCGCGAGGAACTGCGCGAAAAAATCGAGGACAGCAAAGGCAAGTGGGTGCCCATCGCCAAGGAACTCCCGGAAGACGTCGCCGAAAACCTCCGCGATGCCGTCGACAAACACTGGATCCAGGGTTTCGAGTTCCAGAACTCCATCAAACGCTGGTACACCGCACCCAATCTCGCCACCCACCTGTTAGGCTTCACCGGCGAGACCGAGGAGGTCAACGAGGAAGGCAAACCGGAAACCCGCGTCACCGGACGCTTCGGCATCGAGTCGTCCATGGAAACCTATCTGGCCGGTCGCGATGGTTGGCGCGAGCACTGCCGCGACGCCCGCGGGCTGGTGGTTCCCGGAAACTCCGCCAGCCTCATGCCGCCGCGTGCAGGACTCAACGTCCAGCTCACCATCGACATGGGCCTGCAAGCCATCGTCGAGGAGGAGATGGAAGCCTGCCTCGAGGAATTCCAATCGGTCCGGGGTGCCGTCATTCTGATGGATCCGAAGAACGGCGAAATCCTGGCGATGGCCAGCCGCCCGCACTTCGATCTCAACCGCCGGGACGACATCGCCACCAATGGATTCAACTTCGCCATCCAGGCGATTTACGAGCCCGGTTCCACTTACAAGATCGTAGCCACCGGTGGTGCCATCAACGAAGGCCTCGCCACTCCGTTCACCTCCGTCTTCTGCCACAACGGCAACTACTCGGAAGGCAAGATCCAGGTGCCGGACCACCATCCCTACGGAAACCTCACGCTGGAAGGTGTGCTCGTGAAATCCAGCAACATCGGTGCCTACAAGTTCGCACGCCAACTCGGCGCAAAGCGCTTCTACGAATACACCCGCGATTGGGGATTCGGCCGCAAGACCGGCATCCAACTCAGCGGCGAAAGCTCCGGCATCGCCCGCAATACCAACAACGCGGTCGACTTCTCGCGCGCCAGCTACGGATACGCCCTCAACGTCACTCCGCTCCAGATGGCCTGCGCCTACGCCGTCATCGGCGGAGACGGCAGGCTCCTCAAGCCGAAGATCATCAAATCCCTCGTCGCCAACGACGGCACCGTCGTCGAGACCTTCCCCACCGAGGTGGTTTCCCAGGTGCTCAAGCCGGACACCGCGCGGAAAATGCGCTCCGCGCTTGAGAAAGTGACGGAAACCGGCGGCACCGCCACCCTCGCCGCCGTCCCCGGATACAAGGTGGCCGGCAAGACCGGCACCGCCAAGCGCCACAACCCGAACGGCCGCGGATACCTGCCTAACAGCTATACCGTCTCCTTCGCAGGCATGCTGCCCGCACAGGACCCCGCCTTTGTGGGCATCGTCGTCATCGATGATCCCAAGACCAACAAGGTCACCCGCTACGGCGGCACCATCGCCGCACCCGCCTTCGGCCGCATCGCCGCACGCGCCGCCTCCTATCTCAACATTCCTCCCACCGAGCCTGTTTCCACGCCTCTGGCGAACGCCCAACGATGATTCTTCGCGACCTGGTTTCCTCTCTTCCCCGTGTCACGGCCTCCGGGCCGATGGACACCGAAGTGCTTTCCCTCACCGCGGATTCCCGCGCCGCCGGCCCCGGCATGTTGTTTGCCGCCATCCGCGGCACCACCATCGATGGCCACCGCTTCATCCAGGACGTGCTTGCCGCAGGATGCACCGCCGTGCTTGCGGAGTCCGCGCCGCCCGCCGATCTCCCGTCCGGAATCGCATGGCTCCACGTTGCGGACAGCCGGTCCGCGCTTTCCTCGATGGCCTCGTTGATGGCCGGCCACCCGTGGGAGGACCTCGCCATGGCGGGCGTCACCGGCACCAACGGGAAAACCACCACCGCCTTCATCATCCATCACCTCATGAAGACCGCGTGGCACCGCGCGGGGCTGTTAGGAACCATCCTCACGGACGACGGTGTCGAGGTTTCCACCGCCAAACACACCACCCCGGGGTCGATCGAGCTGTCCGCCCTGCTTGCAGGCATGCGCGACCACGGTTGCCGCGGCATGGCCATGGAAGTCTCCTCCCACGGCATCCACCAGAAGCGCGTCTCCGCGATCGGCTTCGACGCCTGTGTGTTCACCAACCTCACCCAGGATCACCTCGACTACCACGGCACCATGGAGGCCTACTTCGAGGCCAAGGCCGCCTGGTTCCATGATCTCGCCGCCGATCCCCGCGGGAAAAAACCCGCCGCGGTCATCAACACCGACGATGCTTACGGCGCGGAACTCGCCGCAGCCCTCGATGGGAAAATGCCCGTCATCCGCTATGGCTTCAACGTCCACTGCGACTACCGGGCCAACAATTTCCGCCAAAGCCCCCGCGGCATGGAGTTCGAACTCACCGCCAAGGGCCGCAGCTTCCTCGTCCGCGCGCCCTACATCGGCCGCTTCAATGTGTACAACCTGTTAGGTGCCATCGCCGCCGCCAATGCCTGCGGCATCCGCCCTCGGGAAGCCGTCGCCGCCGTGGCCAAGGCACCGCAGGTCCCGGGCCGCATGGAAAACGTGGGCAATGCCGGCGGTGCCACCGTGTTTGTCGATTACGCCCATACCCCGGACGCCCTTCGCAACGCCTGCCGCACCCTGCGCGAACTCGGCCCGCGCCGCCTCATCACCGTCTTCGGCTGCGGTGGCGATCGCGACCGTGGCAAGCGCCCGCTCATGGCGGCCGCCGCTGCCGAATACAGCGATGCCTGCGTGATCACCTCGGACAATCCACGCTCGGAAGACCCGCTCGCCATCATCCGCGAGATCGAGCCCGGCATGGCCGGCAAGGGCCACATCAGCATCCCGGATCGCGCCGAGGCCATCGCCCACGCCGTCCGCAACGCCCTCTCCGGCGACATCATCCTCATCGCCGGGAAAGGCCACGAAACCACCCAGCAGTTCGCGGACTCGGTCATCGACTTCGATGATCGCAAACATGCCTCCAAGGCTCTTCGTGATCGCGCCCAGACGATCGCCGACAATCGATGAAACCCCTCACCGCAGCGCAGATCGCGGAAATCCTCGGCACATCCGTCGCCGCGGGAGATCCCGCCGCGCTCGTCTCCGGCGGGGTTTCCACCGACACACGCAAGCTCCCTCACGGCTCGCTCTTCGTCGCCCTGCGCGGTGAGACTTTCGATGGCGACGCCTTCGCCGCGCAGGCGCTTCAGTCCGGCGCATCGGTCGTCATCACCCATCGCTGGGAAGGCGGACCACCCGCCGGATGCGCGGTCATCGTCGTGGGGGACACGCTCCTCGCCCTTCAGAAGCTCGCCCACTGGTGGCGCCGGCAGTTGGACATTCCGGTGGTCTGCATCACGGGATCCAACGGCAAAACCAGCACCAAGGATTTCACGGCGGCAGTTCTCGGCCAGGCCTTTGATGTTTCCGCCACCAAGGGCAACCTCAACAACCACATCGGTCTTCCACTCACCGTCCTCGCCACCACTCCCGAGCACGGCGCCGCGGTGTGGGAGATCGGCATGAATCATTCCGGCGAGCTCGCCCCGCTCTGCGAGATCGCCCGGCCGAAGTACGGCATCATCACCAACATCGGCACCGCCCACATCGAGTTCCTAGGCACGCGCGATGCCATCGCCGAGGAAAAAGGCACGCTCGCCCGCGCGCTTCCCGCCGAAGGCATCCTGTTCCTGCCTGCCACCTGCGACTACAACGAATATCTCCGCAAACGCAGCAAGGGCGCCATCGTCTCGGTCGGCAACGGCCGCGGCCTCGTCCGTGCGGAAAACCTCCGCTTCGGCGCGGACCACACGGCCTTCTCCCTCGTCATCGAAGACACCGGAACCGCCGAGGTCGTGCTCCCCGTGCCCGGGAAACACATGGTCACCAACGCCCTGCTCGCCGCCGCCGTCGGCTGGAAGCTCGGTGTGCCCGTCGCCGCGATCGCCGCCGGACTCTCCGGATCGTCGCTCTCCTCCGGAAGGCTCAACCGCTTCGTTTGGAACGGCATCTCCGTCATCGACGACACCTACAACGCCAATCCCGAATCGATGGCTGCGGCCATCGATACGCTGGCCGAGACTCCTGTGGACGAGGGCTGCCGCCGGTACGTCGTGCTCGGCCGCATGGGCGAACTCGGCCCTCACGCTCCCGAAGCCCATCTCAAGGTGGGACAACTCGCCGCCTCGCGGAAACTCGAACTCATCGCCGTGGGCGAGGGGGCAGAGGGCATCGCCGCCGGTGCCGGAAACGCCCCCCACTTCCCGGATCTGGCGGAAGCCGGAGCCTGGCTCGCCTCACGCGTCAGACCGGGCGACGTGGTGCTCTTCAAAGGCAGCCGCACCGCCACGGTCGAGAAAGTCATGCACGCCGCATTCCCCCGAATCTAACCGATGCTCCCCGCGATTTACGATTTCTGGCTCCAGGCCTTCGAAGCGGAAAAAGCCTCCGGCCAGCAAGGCTGGGCGCATGCCTGCTCGTTCCTCAACCTGTTTCAATACATCACCTTCCGCGCCGCCAGCGCCGGATTGCTCGCCTTCATCCTGTCCCTGCTCATCGGCCCGCGCGTCATCCGCAAGCTGATCTCGCTGAAGGTCGGCCAGCCGATCCGCACCGCCGAAGAGGTCCACAAACTCGCCGAACTGCACGGCGGCAAGATCGGCACCCCCACGATGGGCGGCGTGCTCATTCTCGGCACCGTGCTGGTCGCCACCCTGGTCTGCGCACGCCCTCTCAATCCCTTCGTCGCCGTGTGCGCCTGCTCGATGGCCGCCTGCGGGCTGTTAGGGCTTTGCGATGACTACAAGAAGGTCAAGGAGAGGAAATCCGACGGCGTCAGCAGCCGCACCAAGCTGTTCTGGCAACTGGTCATCGCGCTCGTCGCCGCCTCGTTCATCTACTTCAAGCCGGAGATCTCCGGCATCGGAGCCAGCGAGGCGCGCATCGCCGCAGGCGAGGCCGGATTCACGCTCGGCAAGGGGAACCCGATCGGCATCGGGTCGATCTGCTTTCCGCTCTTCAAGACGCCGATCGTCAATCTGGGCATCTTCATCATCCCGTTCTTCGCCCTGATCATCGTCGGCTGTTCCAACGCGGTGAACCTCACCGACGGTCTCGACGGCCTTGCCACCGGCTGCACGATCAGCACGGCGCTCGCCTACTCACTGCTCGCCTACCTCGCCGGCCACTACTTCATGGCGGCGGAATACCTCGTCATTCCCCACAACATCTACATCGGAGAGCTCGCCGTCTTCCTGATGGCCCTCGCCGGGGCGGGCTTCGGGTTCCTCTGGTTCAATTGCCACCCCGCCAAGATGTTCATGGGAGACACCGGATCGCTGGCCATCGGCGGAGCGCTCGGCACGGCCGCCATCTGCACCAAGCAGGAACTCCTTCTTGTCATCATCGGCGGCATCTTCGTCATGGAGGCGATGTCGGTCATCCTCCAGGTCGGCAGCTTCAAGCTCCGTAAAAAGCGCATCTTCAAGATGTCGCCGATCCACCACCACTTCGAATTGTTAGGCTGGCATGAGAGCCAGGTCATCATCCGCTTCTGGATCCTCTCGATCATGCTCGCCCTGTTCGGCCTCGCCATCCTCAAAATCGCCTGAATGACACTCGCCGGAAAACATGTCGCCATCCTCGGAGTCGGCCGCAGCGGCCGCGCCGCCGCCCAGCTCGCACTCCGCGAGGGCGCGCGCGTGTCCGCATGGGACAGCGCCGGCCCCGATACCTTCGTGGGCATGCCGGAGGCGGTCGACATCCATCCCGGTGCCACCGCAGAAGACGGCGCGGCTGTGGTCAGCGACCTGCTTGTCGTCAGCCCCGGCATCGACACCTACGGTCCGTATGTCGCCGCCTTCGCGCAACAGGCCGGGGAGGTCATCGGTGAAGTGGAACTCGCGGCGCGTTTCTATCAGGGACGCATCATCGGAATCACCGGCACCAACGGGAAAACCACCACCACCGAGCTGGTCGGCCGCATCCTCGCCCACGCCGGGCTGGGTGGCGTGCCTTGCGGGAACTACGGCACGCCCTTTGCCGAAGTCGTGCTGCAGCAGACACCTCCCGCAGCGGTTTCTCTCGAACTCAGCTCGTTCCAGCTCGAAACGATCCGTATTCTCCGCCCGGAAGTCGCCGTTTGGCTGAACTTCGCGCCGGACCACATGGACCGCTACCCCACGGTGGACGCCTACCGCTCCGCGAAACTGCGGATTTTCCTGAATCTCGGCCCGCAGAACACCTCGGTGGTCCGCAGTGGCGAGAACCTACCCGCCCATCCGTCGAAGCAGGTCACATTCTCCACCACCGATTCCTCCGCGGATTGGTTCTCCGACGGCTGCGTGATCACCCATGCCGGAGAGACCGTGCTCGACCTCGAAAGCGATACGGCCCTGCGCGGACTCCACAACTCGGAGAACGCCATGGCCGCCATGGCCGCCTGCGCCGCCATCGGCATCAGCACCGCGACCATGCGCGAGGCCCTTCACGGATATGCCCCGCCGCCGCACCGCTGCGAGTTGATCCGCACGCTGGATGGCGTCGAGTATCTCAACGATTCCAAGGCCACCAACCTGCACGCGCTCGAAAGCGCCCTGCGCTCGCAAACCCGCCCCGTGGTGCTCATCGCGGGCGGCAAGGAAAAAGGCCTCGATTACTCACCGGTGGTGCCCTTGCTTCGCGAGAAGGCCCTCGCCACCGTCACCTTCGGCCAGATCGCGCGTCCGCTTGCGGCCTTGTTCGCCGATGCCGTCCCCACCGAGTCGGTCTCCACACTCGCCGATGCGGTGGCCGCCGCCCGCAGCCTCGCGCCCCGTGGGTCGGTGGTGCTGTTTTCCCCCGGCACTTCATCCTTCGACCAGTTTTCCGGATACGAACAACGCGGCAACTCGTTCCGCGATCTCGTCCACCAGCTTCGTTAACCATCCTTCACATGAAACCCCAGACTCTTCCCGTAAAGCGCCGGCCTGTTCCCAAAGGCATGTTCCGCCGTCTGAGCGCCGTCACCCGCAACCGCAAGCAGCGCGTCGCTGCGGCTGCCGCACCGGCGGATTCCGAGATGGAACTCGATGACGGTGGCTCGAAAATCTCCCGTGCCCTCACCATCATCTTCCTCATTCACATCGTCGCCATCGGCTTGATCTTCGTGCACCAGCAGTTCCTGGACGGACGTCCGGCCGAGGCCGCGAAGTCCGGCGTGGCCGCGCCCGCTTCTTCGGCTCAGGAAGAACTGCCACGCCTGTCCAACGGTGAGAAAGTCCACGTCGTCAAACCCGGCGACAACTACTCGCGCATCGCCATCGCCGAAAACGTGGACGAGGCCGAGCTCCGCCTCGCCAACAAACATGTCGAGATCCGGCCCGGGCTCATCCTCAGCATTCCGCCCAAGCGCATCGTGGCCGAGGAGCCGCCGGAAGTCGCCGCCATCCGCCAGCAAACGCCCTCCGATGCCGATCGCGGGCTCGTCGAGGCGGTGGACGTCACCAACGCTCCCAAGGCCAGGCTCGTTCGTCCCAACGTCGCCCTCCAACCCGCCGCTGCGCCGACCGCATCGCCAAGCGCCGTGGCTCCGTCCACGCCGGTTCCCGCCACGGCCGCCGCACGCTCCTACACGGTGCAACCGGGCGACAGCGTCTGGCGCATCGCCAATCGTTTCAAGGTCAGCCAGGACGTCCTCATGCGCGCCAACGGCATCAGCGACGCAAAGAAAATGAAAACCGGCATGAAGCTCGTCATCCCCCAGGGATGAGTTTCCGGCACCGGCGCCCACTCTAACCGCCTTCCACATGGCCCGTCACTGCTCCACCATTCTCTGCATCGCCGTCGCGGCCCTAGTCGCGCTCGGCCTCACCATGCTGACCAGCACCTCGGCATGGGTGAAGGGAGTGGAGGAGCCCTATCACTTCCTCACCCGCCAGTCGTTCATGGCGGTGCTCGGCCTCGTCGCCGCAGTCGTCGCCGCGCGCACCACGCCGGATTTCCTGCGCAAGCTCACTCCGGCGTTGTTCGTGATTTCCTGCATTCTGTTAGTGCTTTGTTTTGTGCCCGGCATCGCCGCGCCGGAACTCGGGTCCAACCGCTGGATCAAGATCCCGGTGATCGGCCGCTTCCAGCCATCCGAGCTCGTCCGCATCGTCGTCATCATCTGCCTCGCCACCTGGTTCGCCCGTTGGCAGACGGAAACCCGCTCGTTCTGGCGCGGATTCGTCCTCCCGGGATTGATCGCGGGCATTCCGTTGGGCCTCATCGCCATCGAGACCGATGTCGGTTCCGCGCTCTCGCTCTCCGTGGCGGTCGCCGCCGTGATGTTCTGCGTGGGCACTCGTCTCTGGTTCATGCTGCCCGTCGCCGCGGTCGGCATCAGCGGAGCCGGCTGGTATCTTTTCAACAACGAGAACCGCTGGTCCCGCATCGAGGCCTGGCTCGATCTGGACAACCCGGTCCACCAGCTCGGCAAGGGCATGCAACAGTGGCGCGCCCTGCTTGCACTCGGCAATGGCGGCCCCACCGGCGTCGGCCTCGGCAACGGCAATGAAAAGTTCGGCACGCTCACTTACGCGCACATCGATTTCATCTTCCCCGCCATCGGTGAGGAACTCGGCCTGCCCGCCACCCTCGGCATCATTTTCGCCTATGTGCTCATCGCCCTGGCCGGCTGCGGCATCGCCCTGCAGGCCCGCGATGTCTTCAGCCGCTGCCTTGCCCTCGGTCTCACCTGCATCCTGGTGGTGCCCGCCATCGTCAACATCGGCGTCACCACCGCGCTGCTTCCCAACGACGGATTGCCGCTGCCATTCGTGAGTTATGGCGGCACCAGCCTCGTATTCAGCCTCGCGGCCGTGGGCCTTCTCCTGGGCATCCATCAACGGTCCCAGGCCCGTGCGCCGCAGGAATTCCCGCTGACGCGCCAGACTCGTCTTGCGGTGAGACTTTGAAAGGCGGCCCTCGGCATGAGGGCTCCACTTGCTCGAAAGGGTAATCCGGCACCGCTCCCTCATGGGGATGACAGAAGGCCGGATCATGGAGGATAGTTGGATTGGTTGAACGATAGGTTACCCATTCACCCGTCGCTGACGTCCCAAAGCCCTCGCTCCATCCATGAAAATCCATCCATCCGTACTCCTGGCCTGTGCCACCTCCCTGGTCGGAACTTCCTCGCTTCTTGCCCAGTCCACCTGGACCGGTCTCGGCACGGCCGAGACTCCCGCCCTCTGGTCCGGCTCCTCCAATTGGACCGGCACCGCGCCCACAAGCGGCGGCAGCTCCGCCCTCATCTTCCTGAATGCCGCGGGCAACTCGGTTTCCTCCAACGATCTCACCGGATTCACCGCAACCTCGATCAGCATCCCGGCCAACGACGGGGCCAGCCCCACACCGGTCAATATCAAGGACAATACCGTCACTGGTAACGCCATCACCCTGGCTGGCGGCATCACAGTGGGTACCGGAAACTGGCAGACCTTCAACGTCGACCTCGCCCTCGGTTCGGCGGCCAGGACCATGACCATCAGCAGCGGCCGCCTCTATCTCGGCGGCGTCCTGTCCGGCACCGGAGCGGCCATCACAAAGTCCGGAGGCGGCGATCTCTGGCTGCTCAATGCCAACAGCTTCACCGGCAATGGATCCAATGTCGTCAATAGCAGCATCCCCGGTGCCGGAACCTACTCGCAAGGCCTGCTTTTCAGCGGTGGCGGATCGGGCACCGTCGTCATTCAGAATCCTTCGGCCCTCGGCGCGGCCACCAATTCCATCCGCTTCTCCGCCGGGGGATCGGGGAATCTCAGCCTGCAAACCAATTCCAGCGTCAATGCCTGGCCGGTCTTCAGCGGCTCCGGAAATGGCGGCACCATCAGCGTCGGAAGACTTACCGCAGGTGCGGGCATCACCCATACCCTTGGAGTGCTCGATCTCAGCAGTGTGACCATGACTCTCAATACCGGTGCCAACGTCACCAGCGGCATCGCGGGGGTTTCATTCAGAGCGCTCAGCATGTCCGGAGGAAATGATAACAGTCCGGTCACTCTCGCAGGCACGGCCGCCATCAGCGTCGGTTCCGCGGGCATCACGAACAATACCAACCTCACACGACGCCTCCAGCTCGATGGCACCAACGCCAATAACACCATGGGCCTGATCTCCGATCTGGCTCCCGGCGCTGCTTCCGGGACCGCCAAGGTCAATTTGATCAAGGCCAATACGAGCACCTGGACTCTCACCGCCAACAACTCGTTCACTGGCACCACCACGATCAACGCCGGCGTGCTCCAACTCGGCAACGGCGGCACCAACGGATCCCTGTCCCCATCGAGTGTCCTTACCAATAACGGCACGCTCGCATTCAACCGCTCGAACACCATCACCCAGGGCACGGACTTTGCCTCGGTGATCTCCGGAGCCGGATCCTTGCGGAAATCCGGGACGGGCAACCTCATCCTCAACGCGGAAAATCTGAGCGGCGGTGTCGCTCGCGAAGTGCTCACGTTCAGCGGCGCGAATGCCGGCACCGTCACCCTCACCCACACCGCGGCACTCGGCGCGGCTGGCAATGCCATCCGCTTCAGCGGTGGCGGTTCGGGAGTTGTGGATCTCCAGACAGACAACAGCGTCAATGCCTACTCTTTCGTCAGCGGCACCGGGAACGGCGGCACGCTTCTTGCCAACCGCGCCACTCCGGACACCACCATCACCCACACCCTCGGAGCACTCGATCTCAGCAGCGTGACCCTCACCGTCAACACGGGTGGCAACGTCACCGGAACCGCTGCCGTGTCATTCACCGAACTCCGCATGAACGGCGGAAATGATAACAACCCGGTCACCCTCGCCGGAAACGCGGACATCAGCATCGATTCCGCATCCATCACCGCCAACGGAATCCCCAAACGCCTGCGCCTCGCCGGCACCAGCGCCAACAACGTGGTCAACGGAGTGATCACAGACTCTGCCAATGCAACCTCGGGAGCCAAGGTCAGCCTGATCAAATCGGACGCCTCCATCTGGCACCTCAAGGGAAACAACACCTACACCGGAGACACCAGCGTCGTCGGTGGCAGACTGAAGGTCGATTTCCCCTGTCTGGACGATTCGGCCGCGCTTTCCATCGACGGCGTCCTCGAACTCAACCACAGCAGCATCGATGTCGTCGGTTCCCTCACGCTGGGAGGAATCGTCAAGGGGCCCGGTGAATACGATCAGTCCAACAGCGCTGGCTACATCGAAGGCACCGGCAAGATCAAGGTGCTGCCCTCCAGCGCCTTCGACTCCTGGGCATCCCAAAAAATCACCGCCATCAATCCGCTTGCCGATGCCACACCCGCCGGGGATCCGGATGCGGATGGCACCAACAACCTCGCCGAGTTTGCCTTCAACGGCAATCCGCTCAGCGGTTCGGACAACGGCATCGTCGCCGTGAAGACCGAAGATAGCACCGATGTCGGCACCGAACAGGAACTGATCCTCACCGTGGCGGTGAGAAAGACCGTCCCGGCGGCTCCCTCCTTCTCAGGAACTCCTCTGGAACTCAGCGTCGCGGGCATCACCTACACCATCGAGGGCAGTATGGACCTCTCCAACTTCAACGCGCCCGTCGCCGAGGTGGCTCCCGTCACCTCCGGCCTGCCGGACCTCAGTGCGAATCCCGATTACGAATACCGCAGCTTCAGCCTCACGGGTTCAAACGGCCTCGCCGGAAAAGGTTTCCTCCGTGCCAAGGTCCGGAACTAACCCATCACGCGCCACACTCATGATCCGAACGTCCATCCTCGCCATCGTATTCCTCGCTGCCTCTCTCGTGGGTGCTGCGGCGGATGATCGATTCCTCAAGACGCACGGCACGGAAATCCGCGATGCCAAAGGCAGAACCGTCCTCCTGCGCGGCGTGAACCTCGGGGGCTGGCTGGTCTTCGAGCCCTGGATGTGCCCCATGGACTCATCAGGCAAGCTGCCGGACGATTTCTCCGCCCGCGAAACCCTTGCCAAGCGCTTCGGAAACGACACCGCCGAGAGCCTGCTCCGCGTCTATCAGGAAAACTGGATCACCGAGGAGGACTTCGACAACATCGCCGCCCGCGGGCTCAATGCCATCCGCATTCCCTTCTGGTACCGCAATATCCAGACCGAGGAAGGGGAGTGGATTCCGGGCGGTCTCGAACGTCTCGACTGGGCCGTGCGCGAAGCCTGGAAACGCGGGATCTATTCGATCATCGATCTCCACGGCGCGCCCGGCGGCCAGACCAATGGCGTCAGCGTCGGACGCAAGCGCGCGAAGGCGGAGTTCTGGAACAACGATGCCAACCTCCGCCGCACCGCAGCCATCTGGCGAAAGGTCGCCACCCACTTCAAAGGCAACCCCGCCGTGGCGGCCTATGATCTGCTCAACGAACCTGCCGAAGCGCCATCCCTCGGTGCCCTCTGGAGCTCCTACGATTTCCTCTACCGCGAGATCCGCGCAGTGGATCCCGATCATATCATCACCGTCGAAGGCTGCGTGAATGCCAAGGTGGGGGATCGCCATATCCATTGGGGATGGGATGCGCTGCCGCATCCTGATTTCTTCGGATGGAAAAACGTGCTTTATCAGATCCATCACTACGAATGGGATTGGGACCACCCGGAAAAGCAAATGCGCGGAGTCGATTTCCAAGTCGCCGAGTGGAAGAAGAACATGAAACTCGGCGTGCCCGCCTACATGGGTGAGTTCAACCCGATGGGCGTCGAGAAAGCATGGGTGCATGCGCTGGAACAATACACGGCCTCGGGCATGCATTGGACCTTCTGGAGTTACAAGGCGAACCATGGAACCGGCTCGGACAGCTGGGGACTCTACAATCCTGTTAGAAAAGACGCGCCGAATCTTCTCGCCGACGACGAGTCCGTCATCCGCTCCAAGTGGAAGGCGGTCCGCACCACCGAGTCCTACGCACTCAATCCCATGCTGGACCGGGTCTTGAAGAAGACCGTCACTCCCGCGACTTCGGAAAAGTCCTCCGTGAGCTCCAACCCGTGAAAACCCCTCCTATTCTCCGATGAAAGCAAGACCCCTGTTCGCCGCCGCTGCATGCTTGATCGCAGGAGCCCCGATCCTCAACGCCCAGGCCGCATGGGTTGGAGTCGGTGCGTCCGGAACTCCGGCTGCCTGGAGCAATTCGTTGAACTGGACGGGCACCGTTCCCACGAACGGCTCGACCATCAGCGGCCTCACGTTTTCCAATACGGTCAACAGCTTTTCCAACAACGACCTCACGGGGTTGACCATCACCGGAATCACCATCCCCAACACGCTGCCCACGCGCGACAACACGATCACCGGAAACAAGTTTACCCTCGCCGGAGACGTCACGGTGAGCACGGGGAACTGGCAGAACATCCTCACGGACATCGGCATCACCGGCAACCGCAGGTTTGTGGTCAGCTCCGGGCAGTTGACGCTTGGTGGTTCCCTCACCGACGGAACGAGCGCCGGTGGCATCCTCAAGGAAGGGGCTGCTTCGTTGATCGTTTCGGGCAGTGGATCTCTTACGGGGGTAAGCACCCAGACGGTCACGGCAGGAACCCCAGGTGGCGGAAGCTACACGATCCCTCTTCTCTTCAACGCCGGATCCGCAGGCACGGTTGTGCTGCAGAATAGCTCCGCCTTCGGCGCGGCCTCCCTCAAGGGAATCCAGTTCAGCACCGGAGGCGGCGGCACTCTGGATCTCCAGACAGACACCAGCGTCAACGGTTACGGAATTTTCGCCGGAAGCGGTGCCACCGCCAATACCCTGGTGGCAAACCGTTTCACCAACGGGGCCGGTATCACCCACAATCTCGGTGTGGCCCAGCTTGGCTCCACCACCCTCACGATCAACCAAGGCAGCCGCGTGACCAGCGGCACGGGCGGGGTCTCCTTCAGCGCGGTGAGCCTCACCGCGGGAAACAACGACCGGGTGGTCACCTTCAATGGAAACGCCGCGATCACGCTCGGATCCGTGGCCACCACCGCCAATGCCTCTAACAACCGTCGGCTTGGCCTTGCAGGTACGAATTCCGGAAACGCCGTCACCGGAGTGATCTCGAACCTCGCCTCCGGAGTCACCGGCACCAGCGTGCTTTCGCTCATCAAGTCGGAATCAAGCACCTGGACGCTCACGGGGAACAACACCTACACCGGCACCACCACCATCAGCGCGGGGACACTCCAGCTCGGCAACGGCGGCACCAGCGGAGCGCTTTCATCGGCAAGCGCCATCACCAATGACGCCACCCTCGCCTTCAACCGCTCGAACACGATCACCCAGGGCAGTGATTTTGCCTCCTCCATCTCCGGTGCCGGATCGTTCCGGAAATCCGCTGCTGGCAATCTGATCCTCAACTCCGCAAACCTCGCCTCGGGAACCGCTCGTGAGGTGCTGACCTTCGCCGGTTCGAACTCCGGCACCGTCACCCTGAGCCACACCGCCGCCCTCGGTGCCGCAGGGAACACCGTGCGCTTCAGCGGCGGAGGATCCGGTGTGCTGGATCTGCAGACCGATGCGGGCATGAATGCCTACAACATTGCCAGCGGCAGCGGCAACGGCGGCACGCTGATCGCCAATCGCGCCACCTTGGGAGCCACCATCACCCACAGCCTGGGTCATCTGGATCTCAGCAGCGTCACGCTCACCGTCAACAAAGGCTCCAATGTCAGCGGCAGTGCCCTTGTTTCCTTCACCGAACTGAGGATGACCGGTGGCAACGATTTCAACCCTGTGACTCTCGCGGGGAACGCGGACATTTCCATTGGCTCCGCCTCGATCACCGCCAACGGGTTTCCCAAACGCCTGCAACTCGATGGCACCAGCTCCAACAACACCGTCACCGGTGTGATCTCGAATTCGAACAACGCCACCACAGGAGCGGTCGTCAATCTGATCAAGGCGAATTCCGGAACCTGGACACTCCAGTCGAACAACACCTACACCGGCACCACCACCATCAAGGCGGGCACACTCAGGATCAACAGCTCCACTTCCATCGCCACGAGCTCCTCGATCACCATCGGCGATGCGGGCTCATCCGGTGCCGTGCTCGATGTCACTGCGGCCGGACTTTCGATTGCCGCAGGCCAGACGGTTGGTGGAATCGGCAGCATCCTCGCCACCGGGCGGACCGTCACCGCGTCAGGCACCTTGTCACCAGGCAACAGCGTGGGCACGCTCACCCTCGATGGCGGCACCCTGGCGCTGGATGCCACCTCCGCCCTCGTCTTCGAACTCGGTCTCTCCAGTGATCGCATCGATCTGATCCAGGCTGCTTCCCTCAGCCTCGGCACCAACACTCTCGGCTTGTCCGATTTTTCGTTCTTCAACTCCGGCGGCTTCGGCGTGGGCACCTACACGCTGATCCAGGGTGCTTCGGGTTTCACCGGCTCGCTGGACTCCGCCGATCTAACAGGGAATGTGCTCGGCTACCAGTCCACGCTCGGCATGAGCGGAAACAACCTCGTGCTCACTGTGGTGCCGGAGCCCCAGTCCATCCTGTTAGGTCTTCTGGGAAGCTGCTCGCTCCTGCGCCGCAGGCGTGGTTCGCTTCCTGCCAGCAAAATCTTGCCCTGAACCGGGGCCGGACACGGGGCGGAGTCAGGAATGGGTTTCCCTGCCTCCGCCCCCTAGTTTCAAACCCAACCGCCGGACCTTGCTCCTCCCCGGAATGAAAGCCATTCTTCAAACCCTCCTTGTTTTCTGCGTCCCGATCGTTTCCAAGCTCGCAGCGCAGGTTGCCGAGCCGGAAGCATCCCATCCCGCACCGCCGCCCGGCACGGTGCAGGTCTGGCTCACCACCGCGGATGCCTCCAAGAGACTCGCGCGCCAACAGGACCTCTCCTGGAATATTCAAACGGCCGCCTCGTCGAATCTAACCGTCAATGAGGCCACCACCTTCCAGGAAATCGATGGCTTCGGAGCCACGATCCTTGATTCATCGTTGTGGGATGCGGATCCCGCCGTGCGCGAGGAACTGATGAGGCTGTTGTTCTCGCGTTCCAGCGGCATTGGCTTGAGCATGATCCGCATTCCCATGGGCCTCAGCGGACTCACCGGTCCTCACCGCACCTACAATGATCTTCCGAGCGGCCAGACGGACCCGGCGCTTTCCCAATTCTCCATCGCCGGCGACGAGTTGTGGAAACTGCCGATGATGCAGCAAGCCAAGTCGCTCAACCCAGAACTCACGCTGATGGGCACGCCATGGAGCGCTCCAGCCTGGATGAAAACCTCCGGTGCCCTCGGCTATGGAAAGCTGAAGCCGGAGTATCAAGCCGTTTACGCCCAGTATTTCGTGAAGTGGCTCGATGCCTGGCGTTCCCGTGGCATGGGCATCAGCGCGGTGACGATGCAAAACGAGCCGCATCATGAGCCATACAGCTACCAGGGCATGCGCATGGAGCCTGCCGAGCAGGCTGCGCTTGGTCTGCTGATGGGCCCCGCGTTCAAACAGGCGGGCCATGCCACCCGCATCCTCTGCTGGGATCACAACTGCGATGAGATGAGCTATCCGATCACCGTGATGGATGATCCCGCGGCGCGCAATTGGATCCACGGCGCCGCGTTCCATGCCTATGGCGGCATCACTTCGGATATCTATCAGTTCACGGATGCGCATCCGGACAAGGATGTGTATTTCACCGAGCAGACGGGCAGTTATCCCAGCCGTGGCTTCGGGGGTTCCCTTGCATGGCATCTGCGGCACATTTTCCTGGTCCCATCCCTCAATGGATCGCGCTGCAATCTTGTCTGGCAGTTGTCCCGGAAGATGGAGGACGCCCTCGCCGGAGACCGGCCCTTCGTGCGGATCTCGCCGGATGGAAAAGGCTACGAACTCCACGGTGAGTATTACGAAACCGGGCATTTCAGCAAGTTCGTCCGCAGAGGCGCTCGCCGCATCGCCACGAACAATCCGCGGGATGGGGTGACCCGTGTGTTCAACGGCCCGCTGCTTTACGCAGGCTATCGAAATCCGGATGGATCGAAATCCATGGTGGTTCTCAACGACTCATCCACCACTCAATCCTTCACTCTTGAAGACCTGACCGCGTCCGGGCGCCGCGTGGCCTACTCGATGCCCGCCGGGGCCGTGGCCACCTTCCATTGGCGGGATGCCACTGGCGGAGCCGGGCTGGCTGCTACATATTTCGACAATCCGGACCTCACCGGTCTGAGTGAACGCCGCATCGATCCGGTTATCGATTTCACCTGGGCACCGGAGACTGTGGTTTCTCCGGAGTTCACCCGTCCCGCACAGAGTCCGATGCACTCGATCGGTCCCATTGGGTTCAGTGCACGCTGGGAAGGCAGTCTGCTGCCGTCCGCCACCGGCAATCATACCTTCCATGTGACCTCCACGGATGGCGTCCGCTTGTGGATTGGAAACCAGTTGATCATCGATCAATGGGTGTCCCAGGCCACCACGGAGAGTTCGGGCAGCGTCTCGCTCACTGCCAATCAATCGGTGCCGGTGCGGATGGAATACTTCAGCTCCTCCGCCGCTGGAGGTGGACGGATCTCGCTCGAATGGTCGTCCGCTACCCAGTCCCGGCAGATCGTGCCCCGCGAGCGCCTCTTTCCGCCCGCGACGAACTCCGTGCCGTCACCTCCGCTGGCGCTTGTGGCGAGGGCCCCGGGCGGGCAGGTGCAGCTTTCATGGTCGCCCGCGCCGATGGCGGTGACCTATCAGGTGAAACGGGCATCGAGCGCATCCGGCCCATTCACGACCATCGCAACCGGGATCGCGGGCACGACCTATAACGACACCACCGCCACTTCGGGCAGCGCCGCTTTCTATCAGGTCAGTGCAATCAACAGTTTTGGCGAAGGTCCGCCTTCCGCTACCCGCCAAGTCACACCCCGTGGAACGGTGCTTGCCGCGCCATGGACCCAGCAGGACATTGGTCCGGTCGGCTCGGCCGGCATCGGAGGAAACGCGGGCGACTCTGGTGAGTTCCTCACCCTCGGCGGTGCGGGCACGGATATCTGGAACAGTTCCGATTCGTTCCGCTACGCATGGCTCCCGCTCGCAGGTGATGGCTCGATCACCGCGCGAGTGGCGGTTATGGAAGAAACCTCTCCCTGGGCAAAGGCCGGAGTGATGATCCGCGAATCCACTGCGGCGGACTCGGCTTATGTGAATGTGGTCGTCACTCCGGCAAACGGAGTGTCGGTCCAGTCGAGATCCGCCACCGCGGCCGCCGCAACAAGCACCACTCTCAATAGCCTCTTCGCCCCGCGCTGGCTCAGGCTCAGCCGGGCGGGCTCTTCGTTCACCGCTTATCACTCGGTGGATGGAGTGACATGGACGCAGGCTGCCGCTCCGGTCACCGTGGCCATGGGAACAAATGTGACGATCGGCCTCGCGGTGTGTTCCGGGCAGACCGCTGTGCTCAATCTCGTGCAATTCGACGGCATCTCCGCCCCGGGGCTTGCCCAGCCGCGTCCTCCCGCTCCGCAAAGACCGGAGGCCATTCCCGGAAACTCCAGCGTCAATCTATCCTGGGCCGCCGCACCCTATGCGGCCTCTTACGAGATCCTCCGCTCGACAACGCCAGGCGGGCCCTTCGCGATGATCGGCACGACCCACCAGACGTCATATCTCGATGCGGGCATTCAGAATGACGTGACGCGTTATTATCTCATCAGGGGAATCAACCCCAGCGGATCCGGGCCTGCCTCATCGGAGGTTTCCGCCACCCCCCGATCCAGCTATCTGCCATCGGGATGGATCAATCGTGACATCGGCACGGTGGGTCTCGCCGGTTCCGTGAATTTGACCAGCGGGCTTTACACCATCCTCGCCGCCGGTGCGGGGGTGTGGAGCACCGCGGACGGGTTCAATTACAGCTACCGGGATGCTGTTGGAGATGGCTCGATGACCGTGCGGGTGGATTCGCTTTCCAACGTCAACCCCTCCGCCACCAAGGCGGGTTTGATGTTTCGTGCGAGCACCGCACCGAATGCCGCCTATGCCTTTCTCGCGGTGACTCCCGGCACCGGGGTGAAATTCGAGTATCGTCTCACCGATGGTGCCTCCGCCGCATCCCAAGGCGGTGTGGCGGGCACGGTGCCCCGCTGGCTTCGACTGGAGCGCAGCGGCGGGGTGCTCCGCGCCTTCAGCAGTGTGAATGGTTCGACATGGTCCCAGGTGGGTGCGGATCTGGCGCTGGATTTTACCGGTGATTTCCTCGCAGGCATCGCGGTCACCGCCAACAACACCAGCACCCGCACCGCCAGCGAACTCTCGGAGTTGTCCGTCACAGGCTTCTCCGGGCCCCTCACTCCAGCCAACCTCAATGCGGTCGCCGGTCTTGATGGAGTGCGCCTTTCCTGGGACACAGTGGCGGGTGCCACCGGATACCGCGTCAAGCGCAAGACTGCCGCGGATGCCACCTACAGTGTGATTGCCACGGTCCTGTCTCCCTCATTTTGGGACATGAATGTTTCCAACCGGACGACTTACAGTTATGTCGTTTCCGCGCTGAATGCGGAAGGGGAGGGCGGGCCGTCCACTCCGGTGTCTGTCACGACATCCCTGGCACCGCTGCCTTCCGCATGGACTTCCATCGATATTGGAAGCACCGGTCTCTCTGGCAGCGCCGATCACGCATCCGGGGCCTTCACGGTGAGAGGTGCGGGAAACTCGATCTCCGGTGCTGCCGATTCTCTTCAGTCGTGCATGGTCAATCTATCCGGAGCGCTCACCTTCATCGCACGGGTCGCCGATGTCGGCAGCGCGAGCGGCACGGCCAAGGTGGGCATCATGCTCCGAGAAACCACCTCGCCCGATTCCCGCTTCGCCTACATCGGTGTTTCGCCCGGAGGTGCGGTGGAGTCCCGCTACCGTACCAGCACGGCTGGAAATGTCACAGTCGGCGCCACCGCCGCGGGTCAGAGCCTGCCACGCTATCTCCGGCTTGTGGTCACCCGCTCGAACCGCCGCTCGACCTTTACTGCCTCACACAGTGCGGATGGCGTGAGCTGGACTGCGCTTGGTAGCAGTGTGCAGATCAGCAGCATGCCATCTGCGATCCTCGGATCTCTGGTTGTATGCTCGATGGATCCGGCGCTGCTCCACACGGCGGTGTTCGACAAGGTCAGTGCCACAGGAATCACCGGCGTGGGCCAGCCGTCCGGCCTTGCCGCCACCGTCACGCCGAACTCGGTGGATCTGACATGGGATGCGGCTTTGAATGCGGCGGCCTATCGAGTGAAACGATCGATCATTGCCGGTGGCCCCTACGTCACGCTCGCCGAAACCACCTCACTGTCGCATCAGGATGTCTCCGCCGAGGACAACGTGAGTTATTATTACGTCATCTCTGCGTTGAACTCCTTCGGAGAGAGCGTGCATTCGTCGGAGGTGGTTGCCATCCGGGTGGTGGGTCCTCCCGCCGATCCTGGGCGCTGGCTGGCCGATGTGCCCGGGCAGTGGAGTGATGTCTCGAAATGGACTTCCTCCACAACAGCAGGGGGAGCGGTGGCTGCCGACTTTTCGAGCATCGACATCACTGCCGACCGCACGGTGCTGCTGAATGTTCCGGTGAGTCTGCCGGGCATGAATTTCGGAGATGCCCAGCCGACGAGTCCCGGTGGGTGGACCGTGGACAATCAGGGAAATCCATCGAATGCGATCACTCTCACTGGAATCAGCCCATCCGTTTCCGTGGGATCGTTGGCCGCTGGAAAATCCGCGGTCCTCCAAACCGAGATTCTTGGAGCCTCAGGACTTCGGAAGACCGGCCCGGGCATGCTCACCCTTGCGGCCTTCAATTCATACAGCGGCGGCACGATGGTCGATCAGGGCATCCTGCGTCTTTCACAAGGTGGTTCCACCGGCGTGATCCGCGGGCCGTTGACCATCCTGCCGGGGGCCTCGGTGCTATCCACGGCCGCGAGTTCCTTCGGCTGGGGCCTTGGCACCAAGGTGGATTCGGTTTCCATCAACGGGGCTTCGCTCATTCACAATCCCCCTGGCGGGACGCTCACTCTGTCCAGCGTGGCGATTGAGATGACCGGTGGGTCGATGGATTCCAGCGGCTCTGGCGGTTTTGATTTCTTCGATGCATCGGCCATCGGCGGTCCATCTCTCAATACAAACGTCACGACGCTTGCCGCCGAGGCGCCGGCCACCATCGCCGGCCGGATCAACCTGCGGGCTGGAGACAATGATGCGAATGGCACCCTCTTCACCGTCGCGGACGGAAATGCGGTCGATGATCTGGTGCTCTCGGCAAATCTCTTCAACGGCAGTGCGCAAGGGGCCGCATCGCGAATCCAGAAATCCGGAGCCGGCAGAATGGTCGTTTCCGGAAACAACAGCTATACCGGCGGCACGATCCTCAATGGAGGCACCTTGGTGATGGCCTCGCCCACCGCGCTCGGGTCGGGTGGCACCGTAACCTTCAACGCAGGATCCGGACTCGTCTTGGAACTCGCTACGGCCGATGGCACTGTGGCCAGCCCATACATTCTTGATATGGGTTCGAATCGCTTCAACACGGTGCTCGTGAACCGCTCCAGCCCGGGGCCTGCGGACTACACTCTAGGGTCCTTGAGACTCGGCGCGTCCACCATGACCTTCCAGCGCGGTTCCGGTGTGCTTGGTGCCGCGTTGCTTCGCCTCGCGACCGTGGATCTCTCCGGTGGCAACAACGATCGACCGGTCATCCTTCAGGCAAACGCCTCATTGCGCGTCGGCAACGCGGCGATTCTATCCAATCCTTCAATTTCGAAACGGCTCCAACTCGATGGCAGCGCCACGGACAGCACGATGGGCCCCATCACCAATGGAGCCGGGACCGGTGTGCTCAGCCTTATCAAGGCGGGCAGCGGGAAATGGACACTCACCAGTGCGAATTCCTACAGCGGGACCACCACCATCCAGTCGGGCGAGTTGGTGATGCAGAGCGCCACCCTTTCGGACACGGCGGCCGTATCGATCCAAGCCACCGGCAGACTTCACCTAGGGCACGCGCAGGCGGATGTCGTCGGATCCTTGACTCTGGGTGGGGTACTCCAAGCTCCGGGCACCTACAATCAATCTAACAGCGGTGGATTCATCACCGGCACCGGAAGCCTTCGTGTTGGCGCGGGCACGGCCTTTGCGGATTGGGCCCAGGCCCGGATCACGGCGCTGAGGCCGGAGTCGTCCACGGCCACTACTGCGGACCCGGATGGTGACGGCGCCACCAATTTCGCGGAGTTTGCATTTCGTGGCAACCCTCTCGATCCTTCGGAAAACGGAGTTTCCCGCCAAGTGGGCACGGGTTCGCTGGTCTATACTCTCGCGATCCGCAAGGGCAATCCGTCTGCGTTTTCCGGGGTGCCGCTTCAGCTTGCGGCTGGGGGAGTGACTTACTCGATCGAAGGCAGCCGTGACCTCGCTGATTTCACCGTTCAAGTGATCGAAGTGCCGCCTGTGACCACCGGTCTTCCGGATCTATCAGCGGATCCGGACTACGAGTATCGAAGTTTTGTGCTTGGCGGATCTTCGGGGCCTGCGGGAGCGGGTTTCATTCGAGCCAAGGCGCGCCCATGAAACGACGCTTCATCGAGCCGGGGCATGGCTGGGGCCGCAAGGCGGTTCTGGACAGCGCCGCCTTGTCTCGTTTGGATGATGCACGCAGCGGATGTCATTGATTCCTCCCCATCCACGAACGATGCGCCTGTGGCAGCACGGGATCGTGTTGGCGTGCCTCATCGGCTTCACGAGTCTGGTACAAGCGGTGCCATTGACGAGCGCGAGGCAGGTGCTGGACCTCAGTGGAGAGGAAGCCAAGCTCGCGTATCCGGTCCAGGTTCGCGGTGTAGTGACGTACACGGATCCCTCGTGGGCCGGGCAGTTTTTTGTGCAGGACGATACCGGCGGTGTGTTTGTGGGATATTCAGGCAAGGCACCTCCGGAAATCGGCCAACTTGTGGAAGTCAGCGGCGTGAGCCATCCCGGGGCCTTCGCGCCATTCATCGAGCATCCGACTTGGAAGGCCGTGGGCCGTGCAGCCCTGCCGCAGGCCCGGGCGATTCCGATGGAGCGCTTTGCAAGCGGTATTGATGACGGCTTGCGGGTGGAGGTGGGAGGACGCATCCGCAGGGTTTTCGCGAAATCTCCGGGTCAGTGGGGGCTCATCATCGCCTCCGGCGGCCATCGATTCGAAGCCGCGGTCACCTCGAAAACACCCGATGCTCCGCTGCCCGAGTCATGGGTCGGATCGGTGGCAAAACTCCGCGGCGTGCTGGGCGCGGACTATCAACTCCACCGTCGCGGGCTGGCGATGGTCCGCTTGTTCGTGGCATCGCCGGATGATGTCATCATCGAGCAGGCCGAGGAGATCGATCCCTATCAGCAGGAACGGATTCCGCTTTCCGGAGTGGGCCAATACCGCCGCGATCTGGCTCCCGGACAACGCACCCGGGTCCGTGGCGTGGTGGTCGCCCGGCTTGCCGAGGAGAGTCTTGCCATCGAGGACGAGACCGGTGGACTTCTGATCCGGGGAGGGGAGCTCGCTTCATTCTCGCCGGGGGATCCGGTGGAGGCGGTGGGATTTGAAGAACTGGAAAACTTCCTCCCGGTGCTGCAGGACGCCGTGGTCAAACCTCTCGACCAGCCCAAGGGACTGCCCGCTATCCAGTACCCGCCGATGGACAAGATTGTCCTCGGGAAATATCATGCATGCCTCATCTCACTCACGGCCGATCTGGTGGAAATCAGCGGTCGCCCACCCGCAGATGGCTCCGGCCGCGGGAGGGAGATCGTGATGACGCTTCAAGAGCAGGGCCGCACGTTCAAGGCTGGATTTGCCGACTCCGGCTCGGAGAAAGACGATCTGCCCTTCGAGCCGGGAAGCAGGCTTGCCCTGACCGGCCTGTGTCTTGCAGAGGCCAATCGGCTGGGTCGTGTGGATTCGTTCCGCATGCATCTCACCGGTGCGGAACAGGTCTCCATCGTGCGTCCGCCGCCATGGTTCAACCGCCGTCGTCTGGGTGTGGCACTCGCGGCGACGCTTGCGGCGATGATCCTTTCCGGGCTGTGGATCATCTCCTCCTCCCGCCGGAACCGCCGCCTTCGCGCGGAGATTCTTGAGCGCGAAAAGCTCACGGCGGAACTCGAACAGGCGAAGAAACAGCTTTCACAACGGGTCGATGAACGCACCGAGCAGTTGAACTATCAGATCAGCGCCCGCAACGAATCCGAGGTCCGCTTCAAGGCGGTCATTGGAGAGCGCACCCGGCTCGCCCAGGAACTGCACGATGGTCTCCAGCAGGGACTCACCGCTGTGGCCCTGCAGTTGGACACCGCCTCCCGCCTGCGCGAGCGAGCCCCCGGTCAGTCGATGCATCATCTCGAAATGGCCCGCACCCTCATGCGGCAGACCCATGCGGATCTTCGCAGCTCGGTGTGGAACCTCCGCTCGCGCAGTCAGGAGGACTTCAGTTTGTTAGAAGCATTGCGGCAGTCCTCGGAACGTCTTACCGAGGGCTCCGAAGTGGAGGTCCGTGTGCATTCATCCGGCGATTTGCCGCCCTTGTCCGAGCTGCAAGAGGAGAATCTGCTCCGCATCGGGCAGGAGGCCCTGACCAATGCGATCAAGCATTCCGGATGCGGCCGGATCGACATCCACCTCGGCGTTTCAGACCTAGTGCTCACACTGCGCATTCAGGACACCGGCTCGGGATTTCTCACCGATCTTGCGCGAGGGCCCGAGCAAGGGCATTTCGGCCTCTCTGGCATGGCCGAGCGGGCGCAGCGCATTGGTGGCACGCTCACGGTCCGGAGTCGCCCCGGCGAAGGCACGCTCGTCGAGGCGAATCTGCCGCTTTCTCCATCCGATCCCGTTTGAACTCATGAATCCACCCGCCTCCATCCGCATTCTTCTGGCCGACGATCATTCGGTCGTCCGCATGGGACTTGAAGCGCTCATCACCACCGAGCCCGGCCTCAGCGTGGTGGGACATGCCGCCGATGGCGAGGAAGCCATCGTCCAATACCGCTTGCTTCGTCCCGACGTCGTCGTGATGGATCTGCTGATGCCCAGAAAGTCCGGCAGCCAGGCCACCAGCGAGATCCGCGCGGCCTTTCCGTCCGCCCGGGTCCTGATTCTCAGCACCAGCGATGGGGATGATGACGTGTATCGCGCCCTCCAGGCCGGGGCTGCGGGGTATATCCTGAAAAGCGCGCCCGGCGAGCAATTGATTCCGGCGATCCATGCTGTGATGCGCGGTGAGAAGTGGATCCCGCCGGAAGTCGCCCGCAGTTTGGCAAACCGGTCCCTGCGCGAGGAACTCAGCCCGCGCGAGGTGCAGGTGCTCAGTGAACTCGCCCGCGGCGGTTCCAACAAGGAGATCGCCGTTTCCCTCAACATCACCGAGCACACCGTGAAGGCCCATCTCAAGAGCATCCTCGCGAAACTCCCCGCGCGCGACCGCACCGAGGCTGTCACCGTCGCCCTCCAGCGTGGAATCATCCACCTGTGAGTTGTTTTGTTAGATAAAGTGTCCGCAATACGACGCGGCGACATCACCGACAAGGAACCTCGGCCCGGGTGAAACGCCGGGTTCCGTCCTTGCATCGCAGTTCGATCTTCACTCGTAGGACGCCATCGTCCAGCCAGGCTTCCGGGATCTGGCTGGAGCTGCGAAGGCTGGCCCGGTCCACCTTGAGGGTGGCGCACGCCTGGTCGAGGAGCGGGGGAAGGGGAGCCTTTTCGAGGGCCTTCGGAGTGAGGCGATGCACGCTCACTTCGCTGTGCTTTGCGAGTGAATCATGAACGGCCACGAGGGTTGAATCCGGACTCCAGAGGATCACGGTGCGGCCCTTGTAGGGTTGGTCCGTGCTCCACTCCGTGGGCACCGGGATGCGGCCCAGATTGAGCGTACGGTCCAGAGTAGCGACGATGACGGAGGTTTGGGTGGTCTCCGAGTGAAATACCTCGAACATGGCAAACTTCTGATCGGGCGAGATGCTGGAGGGTATTTGTTTTCCCTGTTGGATATTCTCGGGAAGGATTCCTTCCGCCTTCAGGCCGAGGGCGGACATGAGAACCAGCGAGGCAAGGACCAATTTCATGGATTGCCTATGGGAAGAGCGTGACCGCCTTCTGGCAAGTTTCGAATGAGGCCTGCCCCGGTGATCCGCACGTGTCGTTTGCTTTTGCCAAGCGGCCCTGCGACGTGCAGCTTCACCCGCCATGAACCTGCGTTCCTACACCGGCGGCTTTGTCCAAACGAATGGCTATCTGATTGAAAATCCAGGTGGGAACATCCTGATCGATGCGCCTCTCGGAATCTCCAAGTGGGTCCAGTCGCTGGGACTCAAGGTGGATCACGTGCTGCTCACCCATCAGCATTACGACCACGTCGAGGATGCCGCCCTCCTCGAAGCCTCGGGAGCACGGCTTTATGCCTTTGCGGAGTATTCCACGGCTCTTACCCTTGAGGATCACGCCCGTGGCTGGGGACTTCCCATTTCGGTGAAACCCTACCGGATTGCCGAACTCGTCAAGCCGGGGCCATTGCACGTTGGCGGACTCGAGTTTCAAGTCGCCCATGTGCCGGGCCATGCGACGGATGGCGTGATCTATCACCTCCCGCAGGCCGCGGTGGTCTTTTCCGGCGATACTCTCTTTGCCGGATCGATTGGGCGCTCCGATCTTCCCGGTGGCGATGGCAGGCGGCTGATCGAAGGGATCGACCGCCACCTGCTCACGCTTCCAGCCGCGACCCGGGTTCTATCAGGTCACGGGCCGGAGACGACGATTGGCAGGGAGAAACAGAGCAATCCTTATTTGGAGTGATGAGTTGCTCCCCGCTCAGGACCGCATCAACGGCGCCTGCGGCTGGTCAGAGCGACGGCTCCGGCACCCAGCATGAGGAAGGCGGAGGGCTCCGGAATGGGAGTCACCACGGCGAGGATCTTTTGATTGCCGAGATCCCAGCGTCCCAAGTCCATGCGGTTCGGGTAGCCGGTCGGAGGCGAATCGATGTTGTTGATCACGAACCATCCGGGACCTGGATAACTGGCGTGCATTTCCAGGAAGACCGGCATGCCTCCGTAGGTCGCTGAGCCATTGTACTCAATGTAGGCCGATCCGAGTCCCTCGCTGATCAGGAAGTTCCAGAGCGCTTGTTCATTGCCGACCGCATCCAGCTTGAGCGTGGTGAATTCCGCTGTGCTGGAACCGGAACCGAACTCGGCCTGAATGGCGGCATCCCAGTTGGAATAGCCACCGTAGGTGCCCGTGGTGACTGCATACGTGCGTGATCCGAGGGTGAGGGTGGCAGCATGGCAGGAGATGCCCGCGACGAGCGATGCTCCCAGAATAAGAAACGACTTTTTAAACATGTTAGGACGTAAGGATGGGGGTGTGTGACAAATGGAGCCTCCGAACCCGGAAGCCCCCGGCGGACCGATTGCGTCGCATTCCCGGACGGCAACGCCATGGATCGGAAATCCGACCCGTGGCATGCAGATCCTGCATCATTCCTCCGAAAGATGCCTGCGCGGCATCAATCGCCCGCCAGCGTGCGCTTGAGCAGACGGATCATCGCATCCGCCGCCTGCTTTCCGGTTTCCAAAACCTCATGGTGGTCGAGCGGAGCCGCGGTGATCCCAGCGGCCCAGTTGGTCAGGCAGGAGAAGGCACACACCTTGAGTCCGAGCGACCGCGCCTGGATGGTTTCCAGAACGGTGCTCATGCCCACCGCATCCGCACCCAGGGTCCGGAGCATCCGGATCTCCGCAGGCGTTTCATACTGGGGCCCTCGCAGCCCGGCATACACGCCCTCATGCAGCGCCATCCGCGAGTCCGCGGCCGCTTGCCGGAACAGGCCGCGCCAGTCCGGATCATAGGCCGTCGACATGTCGATGAAATCCGCGCCCTCCAGTGGTGAGGTGGCTGTTAGATTGAGGTGGTCGGAAAGCATCATCCAGGTGCCCGGTGGAAAATCCGGATTCAGAGTGCCTGCCGCGTTGGTGAGGATCAGGCGCTCCACGCCCTGCTCCGCCATCCAGCGGATCCCCGAGGTGACGGCACGCGCCGGGTGGCCTTCGTAAAGATGCACGCGCCCCTTCATCAGGACCACCGGTGTGCTGCCGAGGGATCCGAACACGAACTTCCCGGCATGGCCCGGCACGGTCGAGGCCGGCAATCCCGCATCGGAGAAAGGAACTTCACGCTCCACCACCACGGCCTCCGCCAGAGGCCCCAACCCGGATCCAAGCACCATGCCAATCATGCCGCGCAGGCTGGCAGTTTCCGTGCCGGATGGCGATGAGGATCTTTGCCGATCGTTTGCACGCGGCGCCGTGCCACCAGGGCTCAGAATGCCGCGCTTTTCAGCAGATCGACGATGTCCGCCGAGTCATCCGCCTTCGCACCACGCAGACGGTAGCTCGCCGTGCGCCCGTCCGGCGCGGTGAGGCGGAAGGTTTCGGTGGTGTATTGCACCGGATCGTCCTCCGATCCCGCCTCGGCAATGCAATACCGCACCTCCCGACCGGCGATGCACGTGGATTTCCACGACTGGGCAACCTCGCGAGGAGAGAAGGTGCCGCTGCCCGCATCCGCCCCCAGATCCGTGTAGGGCGGGGCGAAGGGGCCCGCCGTGGGATACTTGCGGGCGGACCCGAAAATCGTCAGATGAGTGCCCGGCCGCCGTGGGTTTTCGTATCGCAGTGCGTAGCCCCCGTTGGGGCCGACCAAGAGCCTGGGTTTGCCCCAGCGCTTCTCGAGAACCGCCGACCGCAGCACAGGCACCTTGATCCTGGCCGGATCCCGGTTCTCCGGTCCGGCCTGCTGCTCCAGCACCTGGAATGGATTCGGATCGATGCCATCCGCCCGCCCCAGCAAGGCGGACTGGCACTGGCAGAGAACCAACAACGGCGCGGCACAAAGAAGGAAACGCATGCCCCATCATCCCGCCATTTCCCGCCCCGCTGCAAGGCCGGAAATGCCGGAGGTGGGAAGGGGGGCGGGGATTCCCGCCCTTTGAATCCCCCAACGGCATTCCATCGCCTCATTTCCCGGTGATCTTGTGACCGGGCTTCAGGATGAATGGATTTTGTTAGAGCGGACGGGACGTCCGCGCTCCTTACTTGGCGGCGGCGAGGACGGCTTCCTTGGTGATGCCGAGTTCCTTGAAGACGGTGTTGCCGGGGGCGCTGATGCCGAAGCGGTCGATGCCGATGACCTTGCCGGCGGTGCCGACGTATTTCCACCAGAGGCCGGTGACTCCGGCTTCGATGGCGATGCGTTTGGTGACGGCAGCGGGAAGGACGGACTCGCGGTAATCGGCGCTTTGGCGGTCGAAGAGTTCGAAGCAGGGGAGGGAGACGACGCGGACGCCATCGCCGAGTTCCGCGGCGGCGGCGAGGGCGTATTGGACTTCCGATCCGGAGGCGAGGAGGATGGTGGTGAGCGGGCCGCTTTCCTGTTTCACGATGTAGCCGCCCTTGAGGGTGCCATCGCGGCGAGTGGCGACGCTCAGGTCGTTCATGAGCGGGATGGCCTGGCGGGTGAGGATGAGGGCGGTGGGGCCATCGGTGCGGGCCATGGCGGCGATGAAGGCACCGGCGGTTTCCTCGGCATCGCCGGGGCGGATGACGTCGAGGTTCGGGATGACGCGCAGGCCGCTGACGGTCTCGACCGGTTGGTGGGTGGGGCCGTCCTCACCGACGCCGACGGAGTCGTGGGTGAAGATGTAGGTGACGGGCAGGTGGGCGAGGGCGGCGAGGCGGATCGAGCCGCGGAGGTAATCGGCGAAGACGAGGAAGGTGGCACCGGAAGCGCGGAAGAGTCCGTCGTAGGCGATGCCGTTGCAGATGGCGCCCATGGCGTGCTCGCGGATGCCGAACCAGATGTTGCGGCCGAGGGAATTGGCTTTCGAGAAATCGCCGCCGTCCTTGAGGTAGTTTTTGGTAGAGCCGAAGAGGTCGGCGCTGCCGGTGAGCAGGGAAGGGATCGCTTTGGCGACGGCATTGAGCACGGTACTGCCTGCGGAGCGGGTGGCGTCCTTGTAGTCGGCCGGGAAGGCGGGGATTTTCTCGGTGAGGTCGGTGGGGACTGCCTTGGCGAGGCCATCGGTGAGTTCCTCGGCGAGGGCGGGGTTGGCGGCGGCCCAGGCGTCGTAGGTTTGCTGCCAGCCATCGAAGGCGGCCTTGGAAGCGGCTTTTTTCTCTGCGAAGAAGGCCTGGGTTTCCGCGGAAACGAAGAAGTGTTGGTCGGCGGGGAGTCCGAGGCCGGCGCGGGCGGCTTCGGAGAATTTCGCGCCGCCTTCGCCGTGGCCCTTGGCGGTGCCTTGGACTTCGGCGATGCCTTTGCCGATGATGGTCTTGGCGATGATCACCTTGGGGCGGCCATTGTCATCGGCCTTGGCCTTGGCAAGGGCGGAGGCGATGGCGTCGAGGTCGTGGCCATCGATGGTGACGGCGTCCCAGTTTTGGGATTGGAAGTAGGCCTCGGCGTTTTCGCTCTGGGTGACGTCCGCCATCGCGTCGAGGGTGACGTCGTTGGAGTCGTAGATGAGGATGAGGTTATCGAGGGCGTTGTGGCCGGCGAAGGCGATGGCTTCCTTGGCGACGCCTTCCTGGAGGCAACCGTCGCCCATGAGAGCGATCACGTGGTGGTCGAAGAGTGTGTGTTCCGCGGTGTTGAAGCGGGCTGCGGCGCGTTTGCCGGAGAGGGCGTAGCCGACGGCGTTGCCGACGCCCTGGCCGAGCGGGCCTGTGGTGGCCTCGACGCCCGGGGTTTCCGCGTATTCCGGGTGGCCCGGGGTGATCGAGTGGAGCTGGCGGAAATTCTTCACATCGTCCTTGGAGACGGCGTATCCGGAGAGGTGGAGCCAGCCGTAGAGGAACATCGAGCCGTGGCCGGCGGAGAGGATGAAGCGGTCGCGGTTGAGCCACTTGGGTGCGTCCGGGCAGTAGCGCATGGATTCGCCGAAGAGGACCGCGCCGATCTCGGCGGAGCCGAGGGGGAGGCCGAGGTGGCCGGAATTGCAGGCGTGGACGGCATCGATGGCGAGGCCGCGGGCTTCGTTGGCGGCTTGGGCGAGGAGGGTGTGGTTCATGGGGATGGACGCGGCGCGGGTTTTACCATGGGTCGCGCGGAGCGCGTGAAGACTAGGAATCCGGGCCGGGATGACAAGCGGGTTTCGGGTTTCAAACGTATTACAGTCGCATGACCCGGGTGAAAGCCGGAGCACAGGGGCAGGGAAGCGACGGCCGCGGGTGGGGGATCAGCGGCGTTTCTTGCGTTTGGGCGGCGGGGACGAGCGGTGTGACTTGGGCGGCCCGGCCTTGGCAGCGGGCTTGGCGGCGGGTTTGGACTGGGGTTTGCCGCGGTGTTTCGGTTTGGGAGCGGGGCGGCCGTGGACCGGCTGGGTGCCGATGGTGGTGGGAGGTCCGGCGACGGCGAAATCGACGAAGCGTTTCTCGCGATCGAGGCCGGTGACGTGGAGGGGGACGCGCATGCCCATGGCGATGACCATGCCATCGGCGGAGACCCATGCGCCGCGGTGGGGCTCGAGGCGCCAGCGGCCGGGCGGGAGTTCCTCGCGTTTGACGACGCCGCGGATGCCCATGTCCGGGACCTCGACCATGAGGCCCATCGGGCGGACGTCGGTGACGAGGCCGTCGAATTCGTGGGGATCGTGCATTTCCGCGACGCGTTGGAGGTATTCGAAGAGTTTGATCATCTTCGTTTCGGACTCGGCCTCGGCGGAGGTGCGTTCGGTGTCCGAAATGTGGCGTGCGATGCCCATGAGTTCCTGCTGGGAGGAGGTGCGGTCCGGGCGTTTGGGCGGGTTCTCGAGCAGCGGCTGGAGGGCGCGGTGGACGATGAGGTCCGCGTAGCGGCGGATCGGGCTGGTGAAGTGGCAGTAGTCCACCTTGGCGAGGCCGTAATGTCCGACGGGATCGGCGGAATAGGCGGCGCGCTTGAGGCTTTTGAGGAGGCCGAGCTTGATGATGTGTTCCTCGGGGCTGCCTTTGGAGGCATCGAGCAGTTTCTGGATGTGGGCGCGGTTGGTGAGATCGCCGGGGCGGTAGCCGTGCATGAGGGCGGTCTCGGTGTAGTCCATGAGCTTCGAAGGCTCGGGGTCTTCATGGATGCGGTAAACGGCGGGCTTCATGCGATGCTTGAGGGCGCGGGCGACGGCCTCGTTGGCGGCGAGCATGCATTCCTCGATGAGCTGGTGGCTTTCCGTGTGCTGGACGTGTTCGGCACCGCAGGCGCGGCCTTTGTCGTCGAGGCGGATTTTGATTTCCGGCATTTCGAGGTCGAGCGCGCCGTTTTCGAAGCGTCGGCGGCGCAGGGTGGAGGCGAGCTGCCAGGCCTCCTTGACCATGGGGGTGAGTTGCGGGTCCGAGCCTTTGGGGGCGGGTTTGCCATCGAGGATGGCCTGGGCCTGCTCGTAGGAGAGTTTGGCGCGGCTGTGGATGACGCAGTCGAGAAAGCGCGCCTTGGTGATCTCGCCCTTGGGCGAAACATCGAGCAGGGCGCACTTGGTGAGGCGGTCGACATCCGGCTTGAGCGAGCAGATGCCATTGGAGAGCTCGACCGGGAGCATGGGCAGCACGCGGTCCACGAGGTAGGTGGAGTTTCCGCGCTCGATGGCTTCCTTGTCCATCGGGCTGCCGGGTTTGATGTAATGGGAAACATCGGCAATGTGCACGGCGAGCGTCCAGCCCTTGGAGGTCTTTTCGAGCCAGATCGCGTCGTCGTGGTCCTTGGCATCGGCGGGGTCGATGGTGATGACGAGCTTGTCCCGCCAGTCCTGGCGGCGGGCGATTTCTTCAGGCTCTGGCTCTTCGGGGACGGCGCGGGCCTCGGCGAGGACATTGTCGGGAAACGAGGTGCGCAGACCGAAGCGGTGGATCACCGAGATGATGTCCACGCCGGGATCGCCGGGCCAGCCGAGCACTTCGATGATGCGGCCGCGCGGGGTGGTTTTCGGGTCCTTCCAGGTTTCCACATCGACGACGACCAGTTGGCCGGGTTGGGCGGTGGTTTCTCCGGTGAGGTCGATTTGTCCGTCCACGGCCTTGTCTTCCGACTCGACCCAGCCGAAGCCGCGGTTCTTGCGGTAGATGCCGACGAGGCGGCCGGAGCGGCGGTCGAGCACGCGTTCGACGTGGCCGCGGATTTCCTCTTCGGGATCGGGGAGGGCGCCGGGTTTGTTGCGGAACTGCTTGCGCGGGCTGGGTTTGCGGATGGTGACGAGGACCCGGTCGCCATCGAGGGCGGTGCCGGCATCGCGGCGGGCGATGTGGACGCGGGAGTGGCGGGTGAGGTCGAGGCCGGTGGCGAGGTTGTCCGGATCGGTGAGGTCCGGGAAAAACATGGCATGGCCCTTGGGGTGGAATTTGATCGAGCCTGCGAGGGTGTTTCCGGTCTTTGAGCGGGGGGCGTAGCGGGCCTTGCGGCCTTCCTCGACGAGGCCTTCGTCTGCAAGCGAGGCGAGGGCTTTGCGGAGTTCGCCACGCTGGTCGGATGGGACTTCGAGTTGACGGGCTAGCTCCGAACGGGTCAGCGGCTGGTATTTGGGGGAGCGCATCAATCCGAGGATGGCGTCTCGGAGATTTTCACCGGGCATGGCGGGACTTTGCCTTCCGGAGGCTCCCACCGCAACGGCAAAGGCGGAAATAAAAAGGTTGCAGCCACGGGATCGCAGGATTAGGTGTTTACCATGTGAATGCGGAACACCCGGCCTTGATTTGATCCCGTCCGGAACTTTGTGTTTGCCCCGCATTTCAAGAAATCCATCCTAGCGCCGACATGAAAATCCCAGCCACCCGTCGCCAGAGCGGCTTCACGTTGATCGAGCTCCTCGTTGTCATTTCCATCATCGCCGTGCTTGCGGCCGCCGGTTTCGCCGCGGGCAATGCCGCGATCCAGAAGGCCCGCCGGACGACCGCCCTTTCGACCGCCACGGCCATCGAGAGTGCCGTGAACAACTTCTTCACCGAGTATGGCACGATGCCCAAGGCAGATATGACCGCTGACACCCCTGTCGATTCCGAGGACAAAAGCTTCCTCAATGAGTTGTTGGGTCTCGCCAGTACCAGCGGCACGGGCACACTTAACACCCGTGCCATCAAGTTCCTCTCGGTGAAGGAAGGCAAAGGCAACAAGAACGGCCTGATCTACAACACCGCAGGCACCACGGTCTCCGGCCTGTATGACCCGTGGGGCGGCAAGTTCTACGCGATGCTCGATGGCGACTACGATGAAAAGATTAAGCCCGAGCCATCTGCCGGTGGCACAGTCGTCACCCTCAACGGCCGCCGTGTGGCTGTCTGGTCCAATGGAGCCGATGGAGTTAAGCTGGGTGGCAAGGCCGCCGACGATGTAAGAACTTGGTAAGCAACATGCAGGTCATCAATACATCACCCCGCCTCGTTTTCCCCGAGGCGGGGTTTTTTCGTCGAATGGACCATTGCAAAAGGTCGGAATCAAATGAGCGAATATCTCGATGATTTTGGCGGGTCGAAATGGCTTGTAGATTGATTCCCACTCATTTCCCAAACATAGAATACAAACAATCCTGGTAACCTACTAGGTTAGTCAGTCCGGAGTTACTATAAACCGAACAAAACATCTCCCGGCTCCGGGCTGTAATGTATACGACACGGCCACGTTAGTGTTTGAGAGATTTGAGTCGGTGATTTGGACATCCGCCCATTCGCTCAAATCAGACGATGTCTGGACGATGAATTGGCTCCCATATGCGCTTGGAGGAATTTTACCACCATTCGGCCAAGTGATAACCCCATTGACTAAGTTGGGATTAGCAGTGGATCCAACACCAGAGTTCATGAAAAATTCGATTCCGTTATCGATTCCGTCTTGATCGTAGTCTTCGCTAGGGGACTGGCTGTTTGCGTTTATTCTCGCCCATTCGGAATAGTTGGATTTCGCGGGCGAAGCAACCAAGGCGAGGGTGTGAAGAGCCGAGCAGCGAGTGTATGCTCGGACAAGGCGTTCTCCCGGTGCAAATCCTATGGTTGACGCGAGTGTGGGTGCCGGGCTATCGGAACCACTAAGGTTGTTACCTAACTGCCCCCTTTGGCTGCTGCCCCAGCCTGCCAAAACACCGTCTGCGCTAACGGCTAGACAGTGTTCACCACCGCCACAAATGGAGATAATGCTTTTGCCATTCAATGCTCCGCTTTGGTCAACAGCTACTGGAACATTGCTGTAGATAAAGCTGTTATTTCCTAACTCCCCATTAGCGTTTTCCCCCCCCATGCAACAACAGTGCCATCTGAGCACCTAGCCAAGCTATGAAAGGCTCCTGCTTCCAATTCAATGGCTGTCTTGCCGGAAAGAATGCCAGTTCGAACCACTTCTACCGGAATCTTTCGCCGTGTCCAAGTGCCGTCACCCAACTGTCCCTCGAAATTCCAACCCCAAGCAGCTATTGTTCCATCCGAACAGAGCGCCAAGCTATGCTCTTTTCCAGCGCTAACTGAAATTATTGTTTTGCCAGCAAGCACTCCGTCCAGATAGGTGGCGACTGGAACAGTACTATAGCTATCACTTGTGTTGTCGCCAAATTCACCATCAGAATTGTCGCCCCACGCAACCACTGTGCCATCCGAGCACAATGCCAAACAGTGGAAGTATCCAGCCGAGATGGCGATGACGGATTTGCCTGCGAGAACACCATTATTGTAAACCGCCACTGGGACCGGACTGGAAGTGGTACTGTTGTTGCCTAATTCACCATTAGAGTTGTTGCCCCAGGCGGCAACCGTACCATCCGAACACAGTGCAAGACTGTATTGAAAACCTGCAGAAACCGCGATGACGGTTCTGCCTGCAAGCGCACCACTTTGATCAACAGACACCGGAATTGAGCTGTGATCTTCCCCATTATTTCCTAACTCGCCAAAGAAATTCGAACCCCAAGAAGCTACTGTTCCATCAGCGCAAAGTGCCACGCTGTGAGTCTGACCTGCTGACATTGCTACGACCGTCTTGCCAGCAAGAACTCCGCTCGTCACTGGCATCAGGATTGATTGAGTTCCCGTGTTATCCCGTCCTAATGCACCGTAGTAGTTTTCACCGCAAGAGACTGGGTGGACATCTGCCCAAACAAGGATCAGATCGTTGCCCGTGCCTCCGTAGTAATTTGCGAAAAACCGATAGCCTACACCATCGAAACTTAGGGTCACTTCTTGACCCTGAACTAAATTGCTAAATGTATTGATGATAAAATTGCGACTTGTATTATTTACTACATGAAGGTTTGTTCCTGTCTCGGGGGTGAAATTTAATGCCAGCGTTATTGATCCGGAGGCGGTAAATCCATTTCCGGATAGTGGTACATCCGCTGCGGAATTGTAAGTCCAAGTCGTATCCGCAATAGCAAGACTCGATGTATACAGTAAAAACACAAAGCTAATTGCACGAACGAAAGCATGGGTAGATACTAGGCGACGAAATAGTTCGTCAACGTTAGCACGGAAACAATATATGTATGGTTTCATAGTCAAGTTTTATTCTAAACTTTGAAAGAAATACTAGTATTTGTAAAGATTGTCAACGGGTAAACTTCTTAACGGTTTTTTGATGGCGAAATGAAGAAGCCAATCTCCAATTTGGATTTTTGAAATAATCAATTATTTAAGACTATGCTTCACGCGAGTAATTGATAACGATGTCCCGTTCCGAATGTCAGCTCAAATTGGAGAGTCGGTGGCAGAAAGCAGCGAAAAGGCACGGGCGAACAGTCGTGCCATCAAGTTCCTCTCGGTGAAGGAAGGCAAAGGCAACAAGAACGGACTGATCTACAACACCGCAGGCACCAAAGTCTCCGGCCTGTTCGACCCCTGGGGCGGCAAGTTCTTCGCCATGCTCGACGGCGACTACGACGAGAAGGTCAAGCCGGAGCCATCCGCCGGTGGCACGGTGGTCACGCTCAACGGCCGCCGCGTCGCGGTCTGGTCGGATGGCGCGGACGGCGTGAACGGCGGAGGCAAAGCGGCCGACGACGTCAGGACCTGGTAAGCCAGCGCACCGGTCATTGATTTTCCACCCCGCCCGGCTGTGTCCGCGGCGGGGTTTTTCATTTCATGAGACCGTCAGCGCACGACTTCCGTGCCGATGCCGCCGGGGCGTGGTTGACGTGCCGCCGTCCGCGTGCCCATAATGCCTCCGATGCACCATCTCAGGGAAGCGCAGTCGCTCGCCATGCACCGCAGGATCGCCGCTTTGATCGAGAGCGACCCTGAGTCGGTGCTTGGAAAAGCCCGGAGCAATCTGGATGGATGGTTGCAGCGGCATCAGGGCTCAGCGACCGAGGTTGTTTTTCGGGAATGGCTGGACGTGATGAGTCGCATGTCTCCCTCGGAAATCGCCACTTTCATCGTATCGGGGAGCGAGCAGGCCATCAGGATGCGTCAAAGCAGCCCCTTCGCGGGAGTGCTGACACCTCGGGAGGTCTGGGCTATCAAGCGCGGTCATGAAGCGGCATGAATTGGAGCACCTGATCCTTGCAGCGGGGGCCATCACCGGTGCGGATGAGATTATTGTGATCGGCAGCCAGGCCATTCTTGCCTCCATGCCGGATTCTCCGGATTCACTGCTGCGTTCCTGTGAGGCGGACCTGTTCACCTTCCGGGATCCAAAAGACGCGGATCTGATCGATGGCTCGATCGGCGAAGGTTCACCGTTTCATGAAACCTTCGGCTATTACGCCCAGGGAGTATGGATCGATACGGCCATCCTGCCTGAAGGATGGCAGGAACGGATGATCGTGATCTGCAATGAGAACACCCGGCATGTTTCGGCACGCTGTCTGGAACCAAACGATCTGGCGGTTTCCAAGCTGGTGGCCGGTCGCGAGAAAAACCGCGAGTTCATCGGGGAGATGTTGCGGCACCGGATGATCCGGCCAGATGTCATTCTGGAAAGAATCTCCCGGCTATCCCTGAGTCCGGACGAGTTGGCTTCGACCAAGGAGCGATGGTCGCGGATGGAGTCCTTGTCGCGGGGGGCTGGGTGATTCTCAGCGCACGACTTCCGTGCCGATGCCGCCGTCGGTGAAGATCTCCAGCAGCAGGGCATGGGGCAGCCGGCCATCGACGAAGTGGACCTTGCGCACGCCGGCGTTGAGGGCATCCACGGCGCTGCGGATCTTGGGGATCATGCCGCCGGAGATGGTGCCTTTGCGGATCATTTCGTCCGCCTCGCCGCGGGTGACGGACTTGATGAGGGTGGCGGGGTCCTTGGGATCGGAGAGGAGGCCCGGGACGTCGGAAAGGTAGACGAGTTTCGCGACACGGAGTTCCTTGGCCAGGGCGGCGGCGGCGAGGTCTGCGTTGATGTTGAGCGGTCGGCCGGTGGCGAGCTCTGCGGCGAGTGGCGAGATCACCGGAACGATGCCTGCCTGGTGGGCGGCATCCATGTGGGCGAGCTGGCAGCCGACCACCTCGCCGACGCGGCCGATGTCGACGCGGGTTCCGTCCGCATCGATGCCTTTGGTTTTCTCGCCGAGAAACACGTCGTTGCCGGGAATGCCCACGGCCTTGCCGCCGAAGTCGCGGATCATTCGAACAAGCCCCGGGTTGATCTCCTCGGACAGCACGCGGGCGACGATGTCGATCGCCTCGTCGGTGGTGACGCGGAAGCCGCCGACGAATTTGGCCTCGAGCCCGGCTTTCTCCATGGCGGCGGAGATGGCCTTGCCGCCGCCGTGCACGACGATGGGATTGATGCCGGCGACTTCGAGGAAGACGACATCCCGCATCACCTTGGCGACCAGGTCCGGATCCTCCATGGCGGAGCCTCCCATCTTGATCAGGAAGGTCTTGCCGCGGAAGGCCTGCAGGTAGGGGAGTGCCTCGATGAGGGAGTTGGCTTTGTCGATCGGCTGCATGGCCGCAGGCTAGCGAAGCCCGGCCGCGGCGCAACGCGGAAACCACGGACCGGTGTTCAACGCGGGTGCCTGCCGGCCGCGAGGATCCTCTCGATCTGGATGCGGTGGATGCCCATGTGCCCGCTGGCCAGCGCAAACCAGCCGTGAGCGTCCATCGGGCCGAACCACGGGTGGGGAAAACGCGCTGCGGTCTTGAAGTTCCGGATGCGTCCGGTGGTGGCCAGCAAGGCATCGCAGCTCTCTTCGTAGGTCCCGATCACGCTGATGACGGTTGCCGGGTCCGGTTTGACCGCGGCGGTGCTAGCCTCGCCTTCAGGCACCCGCCCGGCGGCGAGGGATTCGAGCACGCCGATGAATGCGTGATGCACGATCCTCAGGTGGTCCAGCGTCATCAGCACCGACCAATCCCGGCTGCTGTCCTCCAGGCCGCGGGGGCGTGCGATCAGCCGCCTCTCGGACAGTTCCGCAGCGTCCCTGCCGCTCATCGCGGTCCGGATCCGCTCCCGTTCGTCGAGGAAGCGTGCGGTGTAGGAAGCCGGGCTGCCGGTGAGCCGGCGGATGCCTAACAGAAATCGGGCGGCCAGGTGTTCCGGCGCGGGAAGTCCCGCGCCGGGCGGAGCGAGTTTCGGTGGGCGGGCGTCTTCGATCATCGGCGTGAATCTCTCAAATTACTTGCAAAAAACAAGTAAAATGACGGATGGAATGCGGGTCCGTGGCGGGGTAGGGTGGGCGCATGTCCGAGAAGATCCGTGGCGGAAGATCCAGGAGGGAGTTGAAGAACGGAGCGGGAGAGGTCCTGCGCTCGCCGTGTCCGGTGGCCTGTGCGCTGGATATTCTGGGGGATCGGTGGACCTTGCTGGTGATCCGGGATTTGTTGTTAGGCCGTTCGCGTTTCAAGGATTTCGCCGCGTCGCCGGAGGGGATTCCGAGCAACATCCTTTCGGAGCGGCTGGGTCGTTTGTTGAGGCACGGTCTTGCGGAGCAGGTTCCGGCGGAGGACGGCACGATGCGTCTCGGGTATCGGCTCACCGAGAAGGGCCGTGCCCTGGGTCCGGTGCTGCGGACCCTGAGGGATTGGGGTTTGAAATGGGAGCCCTCCACCGAGGCGCGGATGAAGTGAGGCCGGGTTGAATTCGGACGTTGCCGTGGCCCGGGCGGAGTCCTAGCCTGAGCGCCGATGAAAACCCTGAGCGGCCTTGCCGGCCTTTGTTTCCTGGTGGTGTTTCCGCAATCCGTCCGCGCGGAGCCGGGGCCGGCCGGTTTGGTGTATTCCGGAAACTATCAGAACGGAGCCTTCGATAGCCTCACCTTCGTCAACTCGGTGGTCGGCTGGGATACCTTTTTCAACGCCGGATTCCGCGGGGCGAGCACCGTCATCGGCAACATCGAGGCCGGGCATGTCTGGACCGGCCATGAGGCCTTCGTCCGTGCGCCGGGAGCTTTGAACGGCGTGACCAACTTCACCAACACCGCGCCGGGAGCTTTGAATGAAATCGATTTCCACGCCACCATGGTGGGCCATGTGCTGGCGGGCAGCGGTTATGTTCCGGACAACGGCGGATCCTACACCTATGTGGGGCTCGGCATGGCTCCGGAAGCGGCCTTGGTCTCCGGGGCCATTGCCACGTCCTTCTCCGCCACGGACCTCGGTTCCTTCGAGATCAGCAATGCGGCGGTGACCGGCGTTTACAAATCGTTCTTCCGGGGCACGGGTGTCGCACGGCCGGATGTGATCAACAGCAGCTGGGGTGGCTCGGATCCTGCGGCGATCACGGATGCGGCCTTGGTCATCGACGGGCTCGCGCGGCAGAACGCCTCAGTGGCCTTCGTGGTCTCCGCGGGCAACGGCGGGAATGCCGCAGTGGGTTCTCCCGGGGCGGGCTACAACAACATTTCCGTCGGCTCCACCGGTGGTGCGGGTTTCCTCCAGCCATCCGCATTCTCCTCGAGCGGCGCGGTGGACTTCTACAATCCGGTGACCGGCCAGACTCTCACAGGCGTGCGCTCGGCGGTGGACATCGCCGCGCCCGGCGAGCGGATGTTTCTCGCGGCCTATCTGGGTGGCGAGGGCGGCATCGGCGCCGCACTGCCCGGGCTGGTGGCGAACCCTGTCCCTGCGGACCAGTATTTCCTCAACATGGACGGCACCAGCTTCGCCTCGCCGATGGTGGCGGGCGGCGTGGCGTTGTTGAAGGACGTGGCGAAGACCCACTTCTTTCTCAACCACTCGGGAAACACGGATGCCTTCGACACCCGGGTGATCAAATCCGTGCTGCAAGCCTCCGCCACCGCCACGGCCGGATGGAACAACGGGCAGAACGCGATGAACGTCACCACCCAGGCGCTCGACGCGGTGACCGGGGCGGGCCTGATGGATCTCAACAAGGCGATCGACGTCTATTTCCTCGGAACCCGCGAGCTGGCCCTGGACGGCGGCGGCCAGATCGGTGAGGACGGATGGGATGCCGCCACCATCGGCCTCGGGCAGACTTTCGAGTATGTGTTTTCCTCCGCGTTTTCCCAGCAAATGGCGCTCACGGTGGCCTTGAACTGGTTTTCTGTGAGGGATTTCAACGGCACCACGGACACCGGATCGGACGTCGCTTTCTCCAATCTGGACCTCGAAGTCTGGTCGGTGGACGGACTGGGCAATTTCCTCAGCCGCGTGGGGGCATCGCTGAGCACATACAACAACACCGAGTTCCTGCGCTTCGACTCGCTGGATGCGGGCCGCTACGGGTTCCGCGTGAACTTCGGGAGCAAGGTCTTCGACACCAGCGGCCTGGTGAACAGCGAATACTTTGGTCTCGCGTGGAATGCCGTGCCGGTGCCCGAGCCGGGAGCGCTATGGCTGCTGGCCGCGGGATCGGTGCTTTTCGCCCGCAGGCGGCGTTGATCAGAGCAGATACTTCGAGGCCTGCTCCACATCCTTGTCGCCACGACCCGAGAGGTTGGCGATGAGGATGGAGGACTTGGGCAGGCTGCCGGCGACCTTCGAGATGTAGGCCATGGCATGCGAACTCTCCAGCGCGGGGATGATGCCCTCGCTATGAGAAAGCTCCTTGAACGCGGCAAGCGCCTCGTCGTCGGTGGCGTAGGTGTATTCGACGCGGCCGATGTCATGCAGGTAAGCGTGCTCCGGCCCGATGGCGGCGTAGTCGAGACCCGCGGAGACCGAGTGGGTGAGCTCGATCTGGCCATCGTCGTTGGCAAGCAGCCAGGTCTTGGTCCCCTGCAGCACGCCGAGCTTGCCACCTTGGAAGCGTGCGGCGTGGCGTTCCGGGATGATGCCGTCTCCGCCCGCCTCGACGCCGACCATGCGGACGTTTTCATCGGCGAGGAAGGGATGGAAGAGCCCGATGGCATTGGAGCCACCGCCGACGCAGGCAACGAGGAGATCCGGGAGACGGCCTTCCTTTTCCAAAATCTGGCGGCGTGCCTCGACGCCGATGACTCGGTGGAAGTCACGGACAATCATCGGGAATGGATGCGAGCCGAGGGCGGAGCCAAGGATGTAGTGGGTGTGATCGACCGTGGCCACCCAGTCACGCATGGCCTCATTGACGGCCTCCTTGAGCGTGGCTTGGCCAGCGGTGACGGCGCGGACTTCCGCACCCATCAGGCGCATCCGGGCGACGTTGAGGGCCTGGCGTTCCATGTCCACCTTGCCCATGTAAACCACGCACTCCATGCCGAAGCGGGCGCAAACGGTGGCGGTGGCCACGCCGTGCTGGCCGGCTCCGGTCTCGGCGATGATGCGGGTTTTGCCGAGACGTTTGGCGAGGAGGATCTGGCCGAGGGCGTTGTTGATCTTGTGGGCTCCGGTGTGCAGGAGGTCCTCGCGTTTCAGATAGATTTTCGCGCCGCCGAGCATCTCGGTCCAGCGTTCCGCGAAATAGAGCGGAGTGGGGCGGCCCACGTAGTTGTGGAGGAGGTGGTCGAGCTCGGCCTGGAAGGCGGGATCCTTGCGGGCTGCGTCATAGGCCGTGGCGAGTTCCTGAAGCGGAGCCATCAGCGTCTCCGGCACGAACATGCCGCCGAAGCGTCCAAAGTGACCGGTGGCGTCCGGAACGGCGGGGCGGGTTGTGGCTGCGGTGCTCATCCGCGCGGACCTTCAGCGCGGGAGGCGTCCGAATCAAGAGCGAACCTCGCGCGGTCCGCCTGCCTCAGGAATTCCGGATGCGGGAGGCGAGATCCTGCGAGAGTTCTTCGAGCCGCTGCCGTGCTTCGTCAGGCGCGGGAGCGGGATCAAAGCGGAGCCGCTGGTGAAGATCGATCGCCTCACGAAGCTGCGGGGATTCCGGAAGTTTTTCCTCCAGCCCGGACAACCAGCCGGCGAAGGTCTGGCCGGGAGCGCGGCTGCCGAGGAGCTTGCGGGCCCGGATTTCGACATCATGCAAAGGCGTGCGGATCCGCGGGCCGTCGTAGGTGGCGGGTCCGCCGGGACCAAGGAGACGGCGCTTCGAACGCCACAGGCGGCGGCTGATGAAAGCCACCAGCGCCAATGCCACCAGTGACATGGCGATGGACACGGCGAGGCGGTTGGCCGGACGGTTCCGCCAGACGAAGAAGTCCTCGCGGATGCGTTTGAGCGCGTCGTTGAAAAGCTGCATCCGTGTGAATTCGGGAGTGGCGCCAGCCATCCAGTCGGGCGGCGTGGGATCGAAGTCGATCCAAGCGCCGGAGTCGCCATCCCAGACGCGGCACCAGGCGTGGCCGTGGGTTCCGCGGATCACCCAACCGCCGCGTTTCGGGTCCTTTTCCATGAGGGCGAATCCAGTGGCGTAGCGGGCGGGCGTCCCGGTGTCCCGCAGGATGAGCGCGGCCGCAGTGGCGAAGTATTCGCAATGGCCCGCCCGGGTTTCCTTGACGAACCGGGTCATCGCCGTGGGCCCGGGCCTGCCATCAAAACCGGAGCGGATCGTCAGGTTTCTCGTGTAGCGAAACTCCTTGTGAAACCAGGTGCGCAGCGCGGCGAGCTGGGCTTGCAGGCTGTCCGTCGGCTGGATGCCGATCTCCGCGACCACCGCACGGATGGTTTCCTTCTCGGCGATCGGCAGGCGCAGGTCTTCGGAAGCGATCGGTGGAAAATCCGGATTGGTCCCGCCTTTCCAGTAGACTCCGCCGTCGATGACCGGGTTTTTCGGATAGATGCGAACGGTTCCGAAGGTGTTGCGTTCCACACCGTCCAGCTCGAAGTCCGCCAAGCCCGCGACATCTCCGGGCAGTGGCAGTGGCGATTCCTCGGTAGCGGCTCCACGCAGCCAGAACGAGGGCAGGGTGGGCAGGCGGTCGGCTTCCCCCGCGGCGGTGGCGGCGGGGCCTCCATCCGTGTTCCGCGGGTCTAACAGATAGTAGGGCTTGCCGCCGATGATCCGCGTGTCGAGGTCGTTGAAGTCGGTGGCGGCGACGCGCTGGTTCTGCCAGTTGTTGCCGATGAAGGTGTTGAAGGTGCCGGTGCGCAGCAGGCGGGGGAGCGGCGCGTTGCCCTCGGTGCGCACGCGCCAGACGATGTCGGGCGATTGGCGCACGAGTCCGAGTGCGCCGATGAGGGTTCCTGAGAAATTCGGATCGAAGCGGCCGCGGGCGGTGCCTGCGCTGCGTCCGAGCCATTCCTCGAAGTATTCGATGCCGACCTTGCCGCCGAATCCGGCGAGTCCGGCGGCGGCGAGCACCGGGATGAGCGAGGCGAGCCGGCTGCGTCCCGCGCCGAAGATGCCCCACCCGGTGAGCAGAACCAGACAGGGAAGGAAGGCGGGGGAGTCCGCGCGGCTGCCGACGGAGGCAGCGACCATGCAGGTGGCGAAGACGACGTTTCCAAAGTTGAAGACCGTGGGATCCTCCGCGAGGCCGAGCCGCTGGTTGCGCGAACGCCGCTGGCGGGCGAGGAAGGAAAACGCGCTCAGCGGAAGGGAATCCCGCATGCCGAATGCCTGGATGAACTGCATGGGCAGCAGCAGCGGAGGCATCCACGAGAGCAGGCTGGGCAGGGCGGTGTAGCGGTTGCCGTCCAGCCAGATGAGCACGGCGGCCAGCGCGATCGCCAGCGTGGTGAACTGCCAGGCGCGGCTCACCGCGTCCTCGTCAAAGTCCCAGCGCAGGGTGGTCCAGTGCCTGAGTTCGACGAGCAGCCCGGCGATCAGTCCGATTACCGGCCTGCCGGTCATCGCTCCCCAGAACAGAAGCGAGCATCCTAACAGAAAACGCGGTGGCGGGCTGGTCTTGTCCATGGTGGCGTTTCAGTTCACGGCGGCGAGCCGCGGCGGCATGAGCTTGAGATCGCGGGCGATGTGGCCGGATTCCAACCAGTATCCCGGAGCGCCAGCGGGTCGTCCGCCGCGTCCGATGAGGATGGGTGCGCAGGTGACGCCACCCTCGCGGAGCGCTCCGAGAAAGCGGGCGCGCAGCGGGTCCCAGCCATTGAGAATGACAAGGCACGATGTGAGATCCTCCGCATGGCGCAGGACGAGGCGGGTCAGTGCCTGGAAATCCCCGCTGCGCTCTGCGGTCACTCCGGCGAGTACTTCCAGCAGTTTCTCCGCGCGTTCGACGCCCCGGCCGGCGGTGACGATGTGCGCTTCGTTCTTGATGAACATGAGATCGAGCAGCGACTCGCTGGTATCGATGGCAGAGGCAAACGATGCGGCCACCGAGACGGCTTCCTCGAAGGTGGTGTCCGTGCGGTCGGCGGAGAGCGTGTCGAGGATGAGTCCGTATCGTGGATAGAAGGTGTCTTCGAGCTCCTTGACGATGGGGCGGCCGGTGCGCGCCCAGCTTTTCCAGTGGATCTGCCGCAGTGGATCGCCGGGCCGGTATTCGCGCAGTCCGGTGAATTCGCCGGAGTTTCCGATCGCGTTGGTGTTGGATTCCCCGGTGATCTGGACGGCCGCACCGCCGGGCAGTTCGATCCTTGGCAGGGGATAGCGGCGGGGAAGCACGGTGACGGTGGCCGGAGCGGCGGGCACTTTCACGCAGTTTTGAAACAATCCGAAGGGATCCGGAAGCAGGACGCGCAGGTCGTTGAGACGGATCACCCCGCGGCGCAGTGGGGTGAGTTCGATCATGGCGAGGGTGCTTTGCCCGGGTTTGAGAGACAGTTCGTCCGACGATCCGCCATCCGTGAACAGGCGTTTGCGCAGCAGGAGCCATTGCCAGCGGAAGTAGGCGAAGAGGCGGTCGAAGCGGTTGCGTTCCTCCTCGCCGGGCTCACGCAGCAGGGTGAACTCCTCGATGTCCGGCCGCGGGTCCGGCGGCGATTCGGCGAGCCACGCGCGGTGGATCGCGCGCCGACCCGTGTTCTGCACACGCACGGCGAATCGGAGCGGTTGCCCCGCAGTCGCGTAGCGGGGGACATCGCGCCGCGCTTCCAGCCGGGCCTTGCGGAAAAGCGCCCATGGCAGCCCCATGCCCAGCATCGCAAGTGTCACCGAAAAAAGCTGATAGATCGAGCCGCGCTCGTGGCCGATGCCGAGGCAGGTCGCCAGGACGAACACCAGACCCAACGCCACCCCCGCCGGACGGATGCGGCGGGCCACGAAGAAATGAACGCCCGCCGTGCGGAAATAGGTGCGATGCAGCCAACGGTCGAAGCGTTGCCGGGCGGGAGGCACCGCCAGGTCTGCGGGGGATGGCCGGGCCGCTTCCATGGCGTCAGACCGGAACAGGAATGCTTTCTATCAGATCCGCCACGATGCGTCGCGCGCTGGCACCGGAGTACTTCGCTTCCGGTGCGAGCACGATGCGATGGGCGATCACATCGGCGGCGACGGACTGGATGAGCTCCGGCGAGACGAATTCATCGCCCTGGAACACCGCCATCGCCTGGGAGACCTTCATCAGCGAAAGCGAGGCACGCGGGCTGGCGGCCAGCTGGATCTGGGGGTGGCCGCGGGTGGCCCCGACGAGGGCGACGACGTAGTGCCGCAGCTCCTCGCTGAAGCGGACCTTCCGCGCTGCGGCCATCAGTTCGAGGATTTCCTCCCGGCTTGCCGCGCTTTCCAAGCGGTCCACGGGATGGCTTTCCGCCTGATCGGAAAGGATCGCCACCTCCTCGGCCGGGCTGACGTATCCGAGCGTGCATTGCATGGTGAAGCGGTCCATCTGCGCCTCCGGCAGCGGATAGGTCCCGCGGAACTCGACCGGGTTTTGAGTGGCGATGACAAAGAACAGCCCGTCCAGATCATGGCGGCTGCCTTCGATGGTTGCCTGTCGTTCGCCCATCGCTTCCAGCAAAGCACTCTGGGTGCGTGGCGAGGCGCGGTTGATCTCGTCAGCCAGCAGGATGTCGGTGAACACCGGGCCTGGATGGAAGCGGAACTCCTGGGTGCGCGGATCGAGCACCGAGATGCCCAGAATGTCCGAGGGCAGCAGATCGGGGGTGAACTGCACGCGTTTGAAGACCGCTCCGTGGATCGCTTTGGCTATCGCCTTGGCCAGTGTGGTTTTTCCCGTGCCCGGGAAGTCCTCCAGCAGAACGTGGCCGCCGGAGATCATGCAGGCCAACACGCGGCGCACGACATCCGGTTGCCCGCGGACCACGGAGCTGACGGCGGATTCAAGGCGGGCGGCGGTATCAGAAACACTCATGGGTTGCCTCATTCCAGCGTCCGGCGCTCGCCGCGTCGAGAAATTCCAACAGTGCCGGACGCTCCGGTTCCGGAATCCGCCGCTCGACCGCAGTGACCGAGACCGCGTCGATAAGCCAGCGGCGGTGGACATCCGGCAGTGGCTGGTGAAGCGAAATCCTGCCATCGCGCTCAAGCCTGCGAAGGATCACCCTGAGGATGGCGAAAGCGGTGTCCCCCAGATCGCCCTCGGAGCGGTTGCGGTGCACGCGTTTGACCAGATCGGTCTGGGCAATGCGCGTTGCCTGACCGCGCACCGCCAGATCGATGAGGTGGGCGATCTCAACTCCGTATCCGGTCGGAAAGCGGAGGGTTTCCAACAGTTCCCGTCTGGCGGCATACTCACCGGCCAGCGGTTGCAGCACGTCCGTGAGCTCCGGATAGAACATCGAGATCAAGGGGCGCACGAGGATCTCCGAAACGCGTCCGCCGCCCTGGCTCTCGATGCCTCCTCCGTGGGAGATCGGCCGTTCGTAAAAGGCCTTCACGTAATCGATTCCATCGTCGGTGAGCAAAGGGCCTGTCAGTCCGGTGACGAAACCCGGATGGAAGTTCGAAATGTCCGCATCCAGATAGCAAAGGATGTCTCCCTCAGCCACGTGCAGGGCTTTCCACAGGTTCTCCCCTTTCCCCGGCAGGTCGCCGGCTTCCGCTGCGATCTCCGAGGAACGATGGACCATGGCCCCGGCCTCGGCGGCCACATGCAGAGTGGCGTCGGAGGACCCGGAGTCGATCACCCGGATTTCATCCACCAGCGGGACCGCTTCCATCAGGTCGCGCCGCACGCTGCGGACGATGTCGCCGATGGTCGGCGCCTCGTTGAGCGTGGGGATGCAGACGGAGATCCTTTGAGCCCCCTTCAAATCCACCAGCGCCCGCACGTCCGAGAATTGTTCATGGTGAAAGCGCCGCATGGCCGGACAAAAGACCGCATCCGGCATCGACTCAAGGCGGAATGCCTCTCCGCATCCGGCAACTTGGTATGGCCTGTGCTTAAAGCCGTATGAAATTATCGCCCGATCCTCATACGGGTGGTTTCAAATCCCCAACTCCATCGCCATGAAATCCCTGCTTCATTTCGGATCCGCCGCACTCGGCCTGCTCGCCCTCTGTGGCCCGCTCTCCGCCGAGCCCCTCAAAATCGCCTACTCCGACTGGCCAGGCTGGGTCGCCTGGGAAATCGGCGTCCAGAAAGGCTGGTTCAAGGAAGCCGGTGTGGACGTCGAGTTCAAGTGGTTCGACTACGTTCCCTCGATGGAGGCCTACGTGGCGGGCAAGGTGGACGCGGTCTGCATGACCAATGGCGACGCCCTCGTCACTGGTGCCACGGGCAAGCCATCGGTCGGCATCATCATCAACGACTTCTCTAACGGAAACGACATGATCGTGGCCGCGCCGGGCATTGATTCCATCAAGGGCCTCAAGGGCAAGAAGGTCGGGCTGGAGGAAGGATTTGTCTCCCACCTGCTGTTGCTCACCGGACTCGAGAAGAACGGCATGAAGGCGGAGGATGTCACCATCGTCAACACGCCCACCAACGAGACTCCGCAGGTTTTCGCCTCGAAGGACGTGGATGCCATCGGTGCCTGGCAACCCAGCTCCGGCCAGGCACTCAAGGCGCTGCCGGGTTCCAAGCCCGTTTTCACCTCCGCGGATGCTCCCGGCATCATCTATGATCTTCTCTACGTCTCCCCGGAAAGCCTGGAGAAGAACAAGGAAGAGTGGGCGAAGGTGGTGAAGGTCTGGTACCGCATCGCCGACTTCATTCGCAACGAGGAAAACCTCGATGAGTCCCTCAAGATCCTCTCCGCCCGCGTCAAGATCACGCCGGAGGAATACGAGCCCTTCCTTAAAGGAACCTACATCCTCACCCTCGACGAGGCTCTCAAGCGCTGGGAGAAAGGCGTGGGGCTCGGCAATGTCTACGGTTCCTCCAAGGTCGTCGATGACTTCAATCTCAAGTTCAAGGTCTACGAGAAGAGCCAGGACGCCGACAAGTATCTCGATCCATCCCTCACCAAGGCCCTCGCCGAGAAAAAGTAAGCTCCGCACGCCTCACTTTCACGGTCTAACAGCCGTCCGGCTCCTCCCGGGCGGCTCACCCCATCCCCAAACCCATCCGCCATGCCACGCCCCGGCATCCTCAGGGACTGGTTCCTGATCCGTCGAGATCTCCCGCAGTCCCGGGCGCTCTTGCTCACGGCTGTCTCTTTCCTTATGCCGCTGGCCCTGTGGTGCGTCGTTTCCTACGTGCCATGGATCTGGCACCCGGATGTCCGGATCGAAATTTCCGCGGAGCGCGAGGGGGTCACCACGGTCTTCACCGCAGGCGACCACGTGAGCAAAGGCTTCTTCCCGGAATTCGTCCGGGCGGTTCGTGACGAAAATGCCGCCGTCACCAAGGCGAGGTCGGAAGGCACCGCCGTGACCGGTGCGCGCCGCAAGAACCAGAAGATCCTCCGGCAGATCGCACCGGTGGCGGTGGGCAATGGCTGGATCGACTACCGGGACACCCAGAACGACGCGGCCCTCTATCAGACCTGGCGCGATCTCGCCACCGGGGCCAAGGTTTCAAGTGAGCCGAGGCTTACCGAGGAAAACCTCGGCATCATCCGCGCGAACTGGGCCGCACTTTCGGCGCTGTCTCCGGAGTTCGTTTTCAGAAAACTGCCGGACGAGCCGCTGCTCAAACTCGTACCCCAGGGTCGTCCGGCCAATCCGGTTTACCTTCCCGAGCCCGACGACGTCCTGCGCACCGGCTTCCGCGACTTCACCGCCTCCGCTCCGGAAGGGGAGCTGACGATGCTCCAGCGTTACGGAGCCTCGTTGCGGGTCATTTTCCTCGGGTTCTTCTGGGCCTGCTTGATCGGCATCCCGCTTGGAATCCTGTGCGGTGTCTTCGACTTCTTCTCAAAGCTGATCGAGCCGTTTGTGGATTTCTTCCGCTACATGCCGGCGCCGACCTTCAGCACGCTGCTCGTCGCCGTGCTGCTTGCGGGCGAGGCACCCAAGGTCGCCCTCGTCTTCATCGGCACGGTGTTTCAGATGGTCCTGGTCATCTCCAAGACAACGCGCCTGCTCGATCCCTCGCTTCTGGAAGCCGCGCAGACGCTGGGCGCGAAGCCCCGCCAGTTGCTCAAAAGCGTGGTCATTCCGGGCATCCTTCCAAACCTCTACAACGACCTCCGCATCCTGCTCGGCTGGGCCTGGACCTGGCTGGTCATTGCGGAACTCATCGGCGTGAAGAGCGGCCTCACCGAGTTCATCGAAACGCAGGGCCGCTTCCGCAACTTCGACCGGGTTTTTCCCGTGATCATCCTCATCGGCGTGACCGGCTTTGTCATGGATCAGGTGCTTTCCTGGCTCCACGGACTCCTGTTCCCCTGGTCCGGCAAATCAAGCGCCCTCTCCCGATCCATCGCCGCCGCCTTCACCTGGCCCTTCCGCACCGGTGCCCGCGCCATCCGGAACCGCCTCGCCGCCGTGGAAGCCGCACGCATTGCCGCCACCCGCGAACCCTCGCCATGAGCACGCTCGAACTTCCCAGTTACCTCGATCAAACGCCGGAAGTCGCCGCGCGTTTTTCCCGACTCCGCGAGCGCCCTGTCGCTCTCGAGGTCCGCGGACTGACCAAACGCTTCGAGACTCCCCGTGGGGTGGTCACCGCCCTCGATGATGTTTCGTTCTCCGTCCACAAGCGCGAGTTGATGTGCGTGATTGGTCCCTCCGGTTGTGGGAAATCCACGCTGGTGAGGATCCTCGCCGGACTCGAAACTCCGACCTCCGGCGAGGTTCTCGTCGGTGGCACCGCCGTCTCGGGTCCCGGACCGGACTGTGGCATGGTCTTCCAGGGCTACACGCTCTTCCCATGGCTTTCGGTGAAGGAAAACGTGATGTTTGGTCCCAAAATGGCCGGGAAATCCTCGTTCACTGCGGAAAGCGAAGCCCGTGAATGGATCGATCTGGTCGGGCTGTCCCGCTTCGAGAACGCCTACCCGCACCAGCTATCCGGCGGGATGAAGCAACGCGTCGCCATCGCCCGCGCCCTGGCCAACCAGCCGCGCGTGTTGTTCATGGACGAGCCCTTCGGCGCGCTCGATGCCCAGACCCGCTGCAACATGCAGTCCTATCTCCTCGAGATCTGGAAGAACGTGGATATCACCATTGTTTTCATCACCCATGATCTCGACGAGGCGGTCTATCTATCAGACCGCATCCTCGTGCTCGACGCCAATCCCGGACGGGTGCGCGAGATCGTCGAGGTACCGGTGCCCCGTCCGCGCTCGGAGTCTCAGTTGTTCGATCCCTCGTTCATGGCCACCCGGAAGCACATTGACGAACTCATGCATCCGCCGGGGCAGGAACAGAAGGACACGCCGGTCATGCGCCTCGCGGTTTCCAATCCGGATGTGGTTTGAAGCCGCATCACGACGACAGGGCCCCTGTCCGCGCGGGGCTCTTCATACTTTTCCAATCAAACATATGAAATACGATTCCATTCCCGGCCTGCGGGATTCGCTCAAACAACAAGGCGTGAAATACTGCGTCGGCGCCTATGTGGACATCCATGGCGTGCCGAAAGGCAAGTTCGTCCCCATCGATCACTTCGAGGACTTCGCCGCCGGATCCGAGTTGTACACGGGATACGCGCTCGACGGACTGGGCCAGAAGCCGAATGACGATGAGATCAACTCGCTCCCGGACCTCGACCGCGGCTGCATCCTGCCTTGGAACCGGGAGGTCGCCTGGTTTCCCGCGGACAACACGTTCAAGGGGGAGCCCTACGAGGTGTCCACCCGGGTCGCGCTCAAGAAACAACTCGCCGCCGCGGCCGAGATGGGCTTCGGGATGAACCTCGGGATCGAATGCGAACTCTACGTGGTCAAACACAGTCCCGGCGGTCCGCTGGAGATACCCAATCCGGACGACGATCTGGTGAAGGCCTGTTATGATGTGAAGCGTTTCCTCGACCGCTACACATGGCTCGACAAGGTTTCCACGGCCATCAACGATCTTGGTTGGGACTTGTATTCCCTCGACCATGAGGATGCCAACTCGCAGTTCGAGTTCGACTTCAAGTATGCCGACGCGCTCACCATGTGCGACCGCTACGTGTTCTTCCGGTTGATGGCGAAATACTACGCGGCCGAGGAAGGCCTGCTGGCCACCTTCATGCCCAAGCCGTTTGCGAACCGCACCGGCAGCGGCGCGCATTTCAACATGTCGCTTTACGATCTTGATTCGGGATTCAACCTGTTCAAACGGGATCACGCCGCGGATCCGCGCGGCTTGGGAATCAGCGAACTCGGTTATCAGTTTATCGCCGGCATCCTCAAGCATGGCCCGGCGCTGTGTGCGGCCTTCGCCCCCACGGTGAATTCCTACAAGCGCTTGGTGAGGAAGGGGCTGATGTCCTATTATTCATGGGCTCCCGTGTTCAATTCATACGGCCGCAACAACCGCACGAACTCGGTGCGCGTGCCGATGGCCGGAGGACGTTGCGAAAGCCGCAATGCCGACGCCGCCTGCAATCCCTACCTCGCCGCTACGCTGGTTCTCGCCGCGGGACTGGAGGGCATCCGCGAGAATCTCGATCCGGGACCTGCGCAGGAAGACAATCTCTACGAACTGAGCCCCGCCGAGTTCGCCGCGCGCGGGATTTCCGAACTTCCACGGACGCTCGATGAAGCGGTGGCCGCCTTCGCTGCGGATCCATTCGTGGAGAAAACCCTCGGCAAGGAGTTGCGGGATGAGTTCATCACCTACAAGTCCGAGGAATGGCGTCAGTATCACCAACGCGTGAGCCAGTGGGAGATCGATACCTATGCCCGCCTTTTCTGATCCATGAAACCGGTTCTGTTGGAGCATCTGCCATGGACGGAGATCGCCGCGCTGCGGGAGCGGAATGGCGGTCTGCTTCTCCTGCCGATGGGTGCCACCGAGCAGCACGGTCCGCACCTTCCCGTGGCGATGGACACCCTGCTTGCGGAAGCCGTCTGCCACGCCGCATCGGCCCGCACCGGAGTGCCCGTGCTCCCGGCACTGCGCTACACCACCTCGCAAGGGCACACCACCAAGTGGCCGGGGACCTTCTCGTTGCGCCACGATACTTTCATCCACACGCTCACCGACATCGCCGCCTGGGCCGCCGCCACCGGTTGGAAACGCCTGCTTTTCCTCAACGCCCACTTCGGAAACGACGCGCCTGCCAGGGTCGCGGTGGATCTACTGCGTCTGTCGTACTTGGGGAAGATGCAGATTGGCCTGCTTCATGCCTTCCGGCTCAACGAGTCGATCTGGTCCGAATACACTGCGGATGCCGCGGATCTGCATGCGAACCAGGCGGAGACCTCGTTGATGCTTCATCTTCATCCGGATCTTGTCCGGATGGAGGCGCTCTCCACCGCCGACGATCCGGACCGCACGGCGGGCACCGTGTTTTCCCATCCGGTGGCGCAGACCAGTCTGAACGGAGTGACCGGATATCCCTCGCGCGCCACTGCGGAACAAGGTCGCAGGCTCTTCGACGCGATGGCCGATGCACTCACCGAGCTCACGCAGCGGGCCATCCGCGAGGAAGCTCCCCTGTCCCCGGAACATTGGTCCGATCTCCCTCCGGTTCCCCATGTCTGAAGATTCCATCCATGCCGGTGGTTGCCTGTGTGGCGCGATTCGCTACGAGGTGAGCGGCCTCGCCCTGCAAACCAGCTTTTGTCACTGTGAGGACTGCCGCAAAGCCAGCGGTGCACCTGCGGCCGCGTGGACCTTTTTTCCGCCGGATTCCCTGCGCTGGACAAAGGGTGCGCCGCGGAAGGTTTGTTTCGCAGAGCGCATCCGCTTCTTCTGTGGAGATTGCGGGAGCCCGCTTCTTTTTGTCGATCCCGCGCTGCCGGAGTTCACGGAGGTGAACACCTGCTCGCTGGACCACCCTGAAAACTTCCCGCCGGTGGATCAGTGCTGGATGGCCGATGCCCTCCCCTGGATGTCATCGCTTGGAGAACTGCCCCGCTTTGATTCCACCTCGCCTCCTCCTCAACCCGAACGATGAATGCCGTTCCGATCGAGATCCGGTTTCAACGAATCCCCGCCGGTGAGTTCCGGATGGGTGGATCGGATGAGGACAAGTTTGTGACCGCCGTGGAGCTGCCCGCCCGAATGGTGCGGGTGAAGGGCTTTTGGATGGGTGTCCATCCGGTGACCATCGGCCAATGGAACTTGCAGACCGGTGCATCGCTTCCAGGACATCCGGATCTGCCCGTCACCCGCGTCTCGCATGCCGAGGCGCTCGCCTTCGCTGTTGCCTTGGACGCCCGACTGCCCAGCGAGGCGGAGTGGGAGCATGCCTGCCGTGGTGCGTCCTCTTCGATCTTTCCGCAAGGCTCGAACCTCGAACCGGACGATGCAAACTATCTGTATGACGAATCCGGTGAAACCGTCGGCCGCGGTGCACCTTCCCCGGTGGGTGCCCATCCGGCAAATGCCTTCGGCCTTCATGACATGATCGGCAATGTCTGCGAGTGGACTGCCGATCTCTGGCATCCCACCTATCGGAATGCGCCCTGCGATGGATCCGCCTGGCTGGAATCCGGTCAGGCCGACCGACGCGTGATCCGTGGTGGCGGATGGGACCACCTGCCACGCCTTCTCCGCGTATCATGGCGGGACTGGGCACCCGCGTCCGCCCGCTGGGACAATCTGGGCTTCCGTCTCGCACGCGACATCCCGTCATGAACCTCCGGCTCTTCAAAACCCTGTGGGGACACGATGGCGATCTTGAATCCGCCCTTCTGCAGGCGCGTGAAACGGGGTTTTCGGGGATCGAAGGACCGGCCCCCGCCACCGAGGCCGGGCGCGAGCGGTTCTTTCAGGATCTAACAGGCACTCCGTGGATCGCGGAAGTGACCACCTGCACCCCCCCGGGACTTTATCTGCCGCAGCCTCATGCCTCCGTCGCCCGACATCTCGCATCGCTGGAGGACGGAGTGATCCAATGCCTGCCAGGAAAACCGGAATTCATCACGACCATGGCGGGCTCCGATGCATGGGATGGAGGGGAAACCATGGATTTCCTGAAAGGTGTGCTCGACTTGGAGCAGAAGCTCGGCATCGCGATCTCGGTGGAAACCCACCGCGGCCGTCCGACTTTCCACCCGTGGCAGACAGGGAAGTGGCTCGAAGCCCTGCCCACCCTCAGGCTTACCTGCGATTTCTCCCATTGGTGCGTGGTGGCCGAGCGCCTGCTGCTTGATGAGGAACCCCGGCTCCTTGAGCTTTGCGCGTGTCATGCATGGCATGTGCACGGCCGCATCGGCTATGCCCAGGGACCGCAGGTTCCGGATCCACGGGCACCGGAATTCGTCGCGGAACTCGAGGCCCACGAACGCTGGTGGGACGTGCTCTGGCGTTCGATGCGCGAACGTGGCTTGCAGTCTCCCACTTTCACGCCGGAAAGCGGGCCGGACGGTTATCTTCATCTCGAACCCTACACGCTCCGCCCCGTCGCCGACCTTTGGGAAATCAACCGTTGGCTCGGTCTCCGCCAACTTGAACGCATCCACCCGACATGAACGCACTTGCCGAATCCATCCTCAATGCCGCGGCCCTGCCCCGCGAGCGCTCCGAATCCCTTCCCGCGGGCGCTTACCGGGACCCGGCCTTCGCGGACTTCGAAAAACGCGAGGTCTTCTCCAAGGAATGGATCTCACTCTGCCACGTCTCCCAGCTCAGGAATCCAGGGGATTTCGTTCGTGTGGATCTTGCGGATGAACCGCTGCTTGTCATCCGCGGCAAGGATGATGAGATCCGCGTGCTCTCGCGCACCTGCCGTCACCGTGGCATGGATGTGATGCCGAGCGGCTTCGGCCACCCCGACGAGGGAAACCGCCGCGTGGTGCTCTGCCCCTATCATCTCTGGAGTTATGATTTGACCGGCAAACTCGTCGGCGCGCCCGAAATGCAGCAAGCCGCGGGTTTCGATCGCTCGGAGGTCTGTCTTCATGCCTTCCGCTCGGAAGTCTGGCAGGGGTTTGTGTTTGTCGACCTCTCCGGTGAAGCGCCGCCGCTTGCGGAGAGGCTGGCGGATCTTGAGTCGAGGTTCCTCGGGAAGTGGGACATGGGCTCCGCCGAGCTCGTGTGGTCCGCGCATTGGGATTGTCCTTTCAACTGGAAGGTGCTCGTCGAGAACTTCATGGAATGTTATCATCATCTCGGCGCGCATCGCAAGACGCTGGAGCCCTTCCTTCCCGCCAAGGGGTGCTGGACCGAACCGGAAAACCCGGTGTTCTCCGCCATGCACCTGCCGCTCAAGCCATCGATGCAGGATGAGATCCGCGCGGCCGGCCGGGCGGAGACCGCCTTTCCTGTCTTTCCCGGCCTGGCGCTGGACGATTGCGTGGAGTGGTCGATCTACCTGATCTATCCGAACGGGCTCTTTTTCCACGCGCCGGACCGTTTCTACTGGTATCGCATCCTGCCGACCGGGCCGGAAAGTTCCAGTCTGGTCACCACGCTCTTTGTCCACCCGTCCGCCATGGAGGCCCCCGGTTATCGGGAAACCCTCGAACGCGAGATCCAGGCAGGCATCGATTTTCACATGGAAGACATGGAAATGTGCACCGCCACCCAGCGTGGCCTCGCCTCCGCCGGGTATTCGCCCGGCCGTCTCAGCCACCTGGAGGAGACCATCTGGCAACTCCAACGCTGGCTCGCCCGCAAGATCCAGGCGGATTCCGTCAGCAGGGGCGCTGGGGAAAACGTATGAGGAATGCAAAAAATCTTCATACTGGCCCCGGGGCTGCTTTAGAGTCTGTGCCGATGCGCGAGACTGACACCAGCGAAGGCGTGAAACGGATCACCGTTTCCATGCCGGATGAAACCTTCCAGGCCCTGGACCGCCTCGTCCAGCAGCGTGGCTTCGACAACCGATCGCAGGCGGTTTCCGAGATGATCCACCAGCATGCCGCCCAGCACCTTGGGAAAATCGGCACCGAGGTCATGGCCGGGACCCTCACCCTCGTTTACGACGAATCCAAGAGTGCCCTGCTTCGCGATCTCTCGCGCATCTTCCGCGATCACATCGCCGAGGTGATTTCCTCCCAGCACGTCCTTCTGGAGGACGAGCATGTGCTTGAGGTGATCCTCATGCAGGGCCCCGCCAGGATCCTGCGGGAAATCGCCAACAAGCTCGTCACCTGCAAAGGCGTAAAGACCGCCCATCTCACCCTCACTCCCCATCTCATCCCGCCGCTCCATGCCAAGCGTGCCGCCGATTGAACCATGAAACCGATCTTCGAGAAAACCCTGCACGGTGCCGGCATGTGGTCGGCCGTGATCTCCCGCCACAAGCGCCTGCGACTCACCGACATCGATGGCGGTGCGAACGTCGGCATGCTGCTCTACAACGCGCTGGAGCGGCAGGAACGCTACAACATGCCGGACACGCTCAAGGGCCAGCACATTTTCTTCCTGCGCGCGCCGTATGGCCTCCACTCGGACATGGGCCGCCTGCTCGCCTCCATCACCGCGGACTCCGTCGGTTGGCACGACACCGTGTGCGGCCACTCCGACGCGGCGCGGGTGCTGTCGAAATACGGTCCTAACAACTATCAGGCCGCCCGCAACGACTGGCATCGCAACGGTAGGGACTGCTTTCTCATCGAGCTCGCCAAGTGGGGCCTCGGCAAGAAGGACCTCGTGCCGAACCTCAACCTTTTCAGCAAGGTGGCTCCGGATGAGGATGGAAACCTCGCCTTTGTCCCGGGCCATTCAATGCCCGGCGCATCGATCGAAATTCGCTTCGAAATGGACACGCTGGTCGTGCTCAACACCTGCCAGCACCCGCTCGATCCGGATCCGGAATACCGCCACCGCCATGTGAAACTGGAGGTCCTGCAAGGTGCCGCCGCGATCCCTGGAGATCCATCCCTCACCGTCCGCCCGGAGAACCTCCGGGCCTGGGAAAACAACGAAACCTATCACGCCCTGCGTTTCTAACATGAAAGAAAGCACGCTCGACCCGAAAGACGCCGTGTTCCGCGAGGTGATCCCCGCGGGCGATTGGTGGGTGCATGAAATCAAGAAAGGCCAGACGCTGCGCATCCTCGATCTCGAGGGCAACCAGGCGGCGGACACCCTGTTTTTCAGCGCCGCGGATCCCACCGAACGCTACAGTGCGGACCGTACGATCCAGGAGCAGGCCGCTCTTTATCTCACCACCGGCACAAGGCTGATGAGCACCGAGGGCAATGTGCTCCTGACAATCACCGCCGACACCTGCGGCCGCCACGACACGCTCGGCGGCGCTTGTTCGCGCGAGAGCAACACGATGCGCTACGCCCACGACAAGGAATGCATGCACGCCTGCCGTGACAGCTTCATCCGCGGAGCGCAGGAGTGGAACGTCGAGCTCACCAAGCGGGACATCACCTGCAACATCAACTTCTTCATGAACGTGCCGGTTTCTCCGGATGGCGGACTTACCTTCGCCGACGGCATCTCCGCTCCGGGCCGCTACGTCGAAATGAAGGCCGTGATGGATGTCGTCTGCCTCATCTCCAACTGCCCGCAACTCAACAACCCCTGCAACGGCTGGAATCCGACGCCGGTGGAAGTGATCATCTTCGATTGAAGATTTTTGATTGTAGATTTGAAGAAATGACACCGGCCGAATTGAAAAAACGCACACAGAAGTTTGCCCTGAGGGTATTTCGTCCGGTGGAAGCCTTGCCGAAAAGCTACTCGGGGAAGACGATTGCCATGCAATTGGCGCGATCGGGGTCTTCGATTGGTGCCAACTACCGCGCGGCATGTCGTGGCAGATCGAAGGCGGAGTTTCGGGCGAAGTTGGGAACCGTGATCGAGGAAGCGGACGAATCGGCCTACTGGCTGGAAATTATCATTGAAGGAAATCTTATGGAGAAATCGAAAGTGGAGGCCTTGCTGAACGAAGCGAACGAACTAACCGCCATCATGGTGGCCTCACGCAAGTCATCCGAATAACCCGCACAGCGGCATGAATCCCCAATCTTCAATCGGCAATCTTCAATCGGCAATCTTGGTTGCCAACCGCGGCGAAATCGCCGCCCGTGCCATCCGGACATTCCAGAAGCTCGGCTATCGTAGCATCGCCGTGTATTCGGATCCGGACTATCCGGCTCCGCACGTGGAGCTGGCAGACGAGGCGCATCGCCTCGGGCCGGGGCCGGTTTCAGAGAGCTATCTCCTGAAAGACAAGCTTCTCGAAATTGCGACGTCCTCGGGAGCAAATGCGGTTTTCCCCGGGTATGGTTTGCTCAGCGAAAACACCGACTTCGCCAGAATGTGCGAGGAGGCCGGTGTGAAATGGCTTGGACCCACGCCGGAGCAGATCATCGCCTTCGGACTCAAACACGAGGCGCGCCGCCTCGCGGGTGAGGCCGGAGTGCCGCTGGTGCCGGGAACCGATTTGTTGGAGAATGCGGACGCCGCGGTTTCCGCTGCGGAAGGCATCGGTTATCCGGTCATGCTCAAGAGCACCGCGGGCGGAGGCGGCATCGGCATGAAGGTCTGCCGCGATGCGGAGGAACTGCGCCGCGAGTTTGAAACCGTGGTGCGCTTGAGCGAGCGCAGCTTCGGTTCCGGCAGTGTGTTCCTCGAACGCTTCATCGAACGCGGCCGCCACGTGGAGGTGCAGATTTTCGGAGATGGCAGGGGCCGGGTGCTCGCGCTGGGCGAACGTGATTGCTCGGTGCAGCGTCGCAACCAGAAGGTCTTCGAGGAAACCCCTGCGCCCGGTCTAGCCGATGAAACCAGGTCCGCCCTCCATGCCGCCGCGGTCAAGCTCGGCGAGAGCGTGAGCTATCGCTCGGCGGGCACCGTCGAGTTCATCTACGACGCGGATCGCGGCGATTTCTTCTTTCTGGAAGTGAACACACGTCTGCAGGTCGAGCACGGTGTGACCGAGCTCGTCACCGGCATCGATCTGGTCGAGTGGATGGCGCGTCTCGCCTTGGATCCCACCTGGGAAATGCCCGCCACCGCGCCGGGATCCGCCGGTTGTGCGATTCAGGCACGGCTTTATGCGGAGGATCCGAACCACAATTTCCGGCCGAGTTGCGGACTGCTCACCGAGGCGTCGTTTCCCGATTGGACCCGCTGTGATGGCTGGGTGGCTGCCGGTGCCGAGGTGAGTCCGTTCTACGATCCGCTCCTGGCCAAGATCATGGTGCATGCGGAGAACCGCGAGGCCGCCGTGGCGAAGCTCGATCAGGCCCTTCGGGAAACCCGCATCTCCGGCATCGAAACCAACCTCCGCTATCTGCGTGGCATCGTCCAATGGCCACCCTACCTCGCGGGCGGCGTGGCCATGCGGGACATGGCTTCATTCGTCTATCAGCCGTCCACCATCGATGTGATCGCTCCCGGCACCATGACCACCGTGCAGGACTGGCCGGGACGGGTGGGATACTGGGAAGTCGGCGTGCCGCCATGCGGGCCCTTTGATTCGCTTTCGTTCCGCCTCGCCAATACCCTTGTCGGCAATCCCGAGGGCTCGGCCGGACTGGAAATCACCATGACCGGGCCGACGCTGCGTTTCAACAGCGCCACCACCATCGCACTCGTCGGCGCCCCCGTGTTGGTGCTCAAGAACGGAGCCGCGGTGGAAATGAACCGTGCCATCCGCATGGATGCAGGCGATGTGCTCAAGATCGGCCGCTTCGAGGGAACCGGCGCGCGCGCCTACCTCGCAGTCTCCGGCGGCATCGAATCGCCGGACTATCTGGGCAGCGCCTCGACCTTCACTCTCGGAAAATTCGGCGGACCGTTTGGTCGCGCACTTCTTCCAGGCGATGTCCTTGGAATAAGGAGCGGGGACGTCTCGTCCCCGAAAGAAGGGACGAGACGTCCCTTCTCCTTCACGCACCACTGGAAGATCGGCGTGCTTTACGGCCCGCACGGGTCGCCGGATTTTTTCCTCGATGAGGACATCGATACCTTTTTCGCCACCGAGTGGGAGGTCCACTACAACTCGGCAAGAACCGGCGTTCGCCTGATCGGTCCCAAGCCGAAATGGGCACGCACCGACGGAGGCGAGGCGGGACTTCATCCCTCGAACCTGCACGACAACGCCTATGCCATCGGCGCGGTGGATTTCACGGGTGACATGCCGGTCATTCTCGGCCCCGATGGTCCAAGCCTCGGAGGCTTCGTGTGCCCGGTGGTGGTGGTCGATGCCGAATTGTGGAAACTCGGGCAACTCCGCCCTGGCGACAAGATCACCTTCGTGCCAGTGGATGAGCTTTGGGCCAAAGAGCGACAGCAGCAGGTCTCCGATCTCCTCTCGGGAAAAATCGAGGAACTGGTGGATCCTTTGGAGGGTGACCGCGGATCCTGTTTCATCGATTCGTTTGGCGAGGGCGATGACAAGGTCGTGGTGCGTCGCGCGGGCGACCGGTATTTCCTCATCGAGTTCGGTCCTCACCATCTGGATCTGAAACTCCGCTTCAAGGTGCATGTCGTTTATGAATGGCTCAAGGAGCAGGGTCTTGCGGGCATCATCGACCTCACTCCGGGCATCCGTTCCCTTCAAGTCCACTTCGACCCGGCGCTCATGGGGCGTTGCGATCTATGGGAAAGGATTCGCGAAGGCATCCTGTCCTTGCCGCCTCTGGAACAGATCGAGGTGCCCACACGCATCGTCCACCTGCCGCTGAGCTGGGATGATCCGAGCACGCAGGAAGCGATCCGGCGCTACATGCAGGGCGTGCGGCCGGATGCACCCTGGTGCCCGAGCAACCTGGAGTTCATCCGCCGCATCAACGGCCTGGAGGCCATCGATGAGGTCTATCGGAAGTTTTTCGCCGCCTCCTATCTCGTCATGGGGTTGGGCGACGTCTATCTGGGCGCTCCCGTGGCCACTCCGCTGGATCCGCGTCATCGGATGGTGACCACCAAATACAATCCGGCGCGCACTTGGACGCCCGAGAACGCGGTGGGCATCGGCGGGGCCTATCTCTGCGTCTATGGCATGGAAGGTCCGGGCGGATATCAATTCACCGGCCGCACGATCCAGATGTGGAACCGCTGGCGGGTGACCGCGGATTTCCAGCAGCCGTGGTTGCTGCGTTTCTTCGATCAACTGCGATTCCATCCGGTGGAGGCCGACGAGTTGCTCCGCCTGCGCGAGGATGTGCCGCTCGGGCGCCACAAGCTGGAGATCGAGGAGTCCGTATTCCGGCTGGCGGATTACGAGCGCTTTCTGGAGGAACACGCCGGGGAAATCGATGGTTTCCGGAGCATGCAGCAGGCGGCTTTTGCCGAGGAACGGCGCCGTTGGGAGGAGGCCGGGCTTTCGATGGATGTGGCGGCCGAGGAGATGGTGGAGGAGTCGGCGGTGGTGGTCCCGGAGGGATGCGTGACGCTGGACAGCCCGGTTTCCGGCAGTGTGTGGAAGATTGATGGCAAGGCTGGCACGCGCATCGCTAGTGGAGCCGCCGTGCTCATCCTGGAAGCGATGAAGATGGAGGTGGCCCTCGAAGCCGATGGCGAAATCGAGATCATCGACATTCTTGTCGCGGAAGGAGCCAGTGTGAAGGCAGGGCAGTCTCTTGTGATCGCTAGACCTTTGAACCCATGACCCTTTCTGAAATCCAGCAACGATATGCCGAGGGCGATACGCCTTCGATGGTCATCGCCGAAATCTGCCTCAAGATTCTCGGTTGGAGCGATCCGGCGCTTTTCATCCATCTGCCGGACGACGGTGAGTTGATGGATCTCGCGCGCAAGGTCGAGGAAATGCCGCGCGACCTGCCCTTGTGGGGAGTGCCCTTCGCCGTGAAGGACAACATCGACGTGGCCGGCTGGCCAACCACTGCGGCCTGCCCGGAGTTTTCTTATCTGCCCACCGGGGATGCGGAGGTCGTCCGCCTGCTTCGTGAGGCGGGTGCGATTCCGATTGGCAAGACCAACCTGGACCAGTTCGCGACCGGATTGGTGGGAACGCGCTCGCCGCACGGTGTGGCGCGCAATGCCGTGGCCCCCGGGTTTTTGCCGGGAGGATCCAGCTCGGGCAGTGCCTCCGCGGTGGCTGCCGGGCTTTGTGTGTTTTCCCTGGGCACGGATACGGCGGGGTCCGGCCGGGTGCCGGCGGCATTCCAAGAGTTGATCGGTTGGAAGCCCACCCGCGGATGGTTGAGTGCGCGGGGTGTGGTGCCGGCCTGCCGCTCGCTGGATACGGTCTCGGTCTTCGCACGCACGGCGGCGGATGCCGCGGCGGTGGCTGCGGTGGTCTCGAAATTCGATGCCGAGGACCCGTTTTCCCGGCGCGTGACTCACGGCTCTCCGGTGCCACGTCGCTTTCGCTTCGGTGTGCCGGATGAAATCGACTTTTCGGGCGACCCCGACACACCGCGTTTGTTCGCGGAAGCGGTCCGGCGATTGGAATCGATCGGAGGCACCGCGGTCGAGATCGACCTCCTGCCCTTCACCGAGGCGGCAAGGCTGCTTTACGAGGGACCATGGGTGGCCGAGCGCTGGGCTGCGGTGGGGGATTTCGTCGGCAGGCATCCGGATGCGGTGTTTCCGGTTACCCGCAGAATCCTTGAAGCATCCCGCACCTGGGATGCGGTCTCCACGTTCAAAGCACAGTATCAACTCCGAGGATACGCCCGCAAGGCGGAGGCGGTGTGGGAAACGATCGATCTGTTGCTGCTGCCGACGACCCCCCGGCTTTACACGGTTGAGGAGAATCTTGCCGATCCCTTCAATACCAACTCGGTGCTCGGGCGATACACCAATTTCATGAACCTTCTCGATCTCTCCGCCGTCGCGCTGCCTGCAGGGCGGGCGAGGGGAGGCAAGGCCCCCTGGGGGGTCACCTTGGCCGCTCCGGCCGGTATGGATGGGGCGCTCCTGGAAATGGCCGCGCGCATGCAGGGCGAGGATTTCCCTGCCGTGGAGAAGACCGACCGGATCCCGGTCGTGGTTTGCGGGGCGCACATGGATGGCCTCGCGCTGCACTGGCAGCTCGCCGAGCGGGGCGCGGTCTTTCGATCGAAGACTCTAACAGCACCGGAATACCGCCTCTATGCGATGCCTGCGAGCGGATCGATTCCGGCTCGACCGGCGATGATTCACGACGTTTCCGGAGGGGCCTCCATCGAGGTCGAGGTCTGGGAGCTTTCCCCTGCGGCATTCGGGGATTTTGTTTCCAGGATTCCGGCTCCACTTGGCATTGGAAAGGTGGCTTTGGCCGATGGCACCCAGCTTCCCGGATTCATTGCCGAGCCAAGGGCGATCCGTGGTGCGGAGGAAATCACCGCCCACGGAGGCTGGAGGGCCTGGCTGGCCTTGAAAGATCAGCTTACGCCAGCATGTCTCGGCTGACCTCGTAATTCGCGGCGCAGCGCGGGCACTGGAGTTTGATGAAGTCGGATTCACCGAACAATTCGTCGAGGCGCTCCCTCCACCCGCCGAGAACAGGCAGGATTCGTTCAAGCGTGCACCCGCAGTGGAAGCGGAAGCGCCGGGTCTCGAGAAGGGAGGTTTCTTCGGTCTTGTCGAGTGTGGCCAGGGCCTCTGCATCCAGCGCGTCGAACCATGCCATGTCACAATCCGGCTGGGCGGCCACCAAGGTGAAAACCTCGTCATCCAATCGAAAGGCCTTCGCCGGGCGTTGTTCGGATTGTTCGTAGTATTGGGAAATCCAGGCGACGGGATCCTTGCCGTCCACCTCAAGAGTCGAGGTGCGGGGTTCGTGCTGATTGGGAGCGGTGGTCTGGGCGTAGAAGTAGTTCCGGTCCGGCTCCCGCACGTCTTCGGTGAAGATCCTGCCAGTCACGGACTCGGTCGTCGAGGCACCGGTGACGAACAGATTCAGCCGGGGTGCGCGCAGACTGGCGGTCCAGGCAATCGTTTCTGCCCAGGGCCTGGCGACGAGGTGCAGGGTGAGCATGGCCAGCGAGTCCTTGAGCATCTGATCGAGCTCTGCCGGATGGCGGATGCCATGCTGCATCAGGTGCAGGTAGTAGTCCGTGTAGATCGGGGTGAACTGACCGCGCAGCACAAGGGCGTTGCGCTTCCGGACGAAAACCGACTCGATGCGGGTGAATTCTTCAACGGGATGCATGGGGCGAGCACAGAAGAGCACAGCGGAGGGGCGCACGCCACCGGGAAACGCAAAATGCCATTGATGCGGCCGCGGGCATCTGGTTTTGGCTCATGCTGCCATGGTTTTCCACCTTGTCCTTCACACGCCTCCGGCCATCATCGGCGGGTATTGATGAAAACCCACGTCTTCGTTTTTTCCGCCCTATTGCTTTCGTTGTTTCCGCTGCCGATGAGCGCCGCGGCCGGCGCGAAGCCGCTTCAAGCTCCGGATTTCACCAAGGGTGAGGGCATTCCGGCGAATGCACGGCACGATTGGAATCTCGGCCCCACCGGACTGCGCGGCTGGATGTATTGCGACAAAATGGTCACCAGTGATGCGCGCCAGATCCAGATCACGCGTGTGGATCCAGGCTCCCCGGCGGATGGCGTTATCGCCGTGGGCGACGTCCTGCTCGGCGTCGGCGGAAAGGGCTTTGCCTCGGATCCCCGCACCGAGCTGGGTCAGGCCATCAGCCGCGCGGAATCGGAGGCCGGCGGAGGTTTGCTTTCCTTGACGCGCTGGAGAGCCGGCAAAACCGAGGAAGTGCGGGTGAAACTCCCCATCCTCGGCAGCTACTCAGAGACCGCGCCATACGGCTGCAACAAGTCTTCACGCATCTACAAGCAGGGCATCGGTGAACTCGCCGCTCGCGCCGCCACGAGCGACTACCCGAGGAAACAGAACCCGATCACCCGCTCGCTCAATGCCCTTGCACTGCTCTCCAGCGGGGATGCCGCCCATCTTCCTCTGGTGAAACGCGAGGCCGAGTGGGCAGCCGGATTTTCCAGTGATGGATTCGCCACCTGGTATTACGGCTACACCATCCTGTTCCTGGCCGAGTATGTCATGGCCACCGGAGACCAAAGCGTCATGCCAGGCTTGCGGCGGCTTTCCCTCGAAGCCGCGAAGGGACAAAGCGCCGTAGGATCCTGGGGCCACAAGTTCGCCCGCCCGGACGGCCTGCTCCATGGCTACGGGATGATGAACTCGCCCGGCGTGCCTCTCACGATCGGTCTGCTCATGGCGCGCAAGGCCGGCATCGACGATCCGGAGCTGTCGCGGGCCATCACCTTGAGCGCCCGCCTGATCCGCTTCTACACGGGAAAGGGCGCGGTTCCCTATGGCGATCACCACCCGTGGACGCAGACCCATGAAGACAACGGCAAGTGCGGCATGGCCACGGTTCTCTTCGATTTGTTAGAAGAGCCCGCGCCCGCGGAATTCTTCTCCCGCATGAGCACCGCCTCCCACGGTGCCGAGAGGGATGGCGGCCACACCGGAAACTTTTTCAACCTCCTTTGGTCGCTTCCCGCCATCTCCCGCTCCGGTCCTCACGCCACCGGCGGTTGGATGCGCGAGTTCGGCGGTTGGTACCTCGACCTCGCCCGCCGCTGGGATGGCAGCTTCGTCCATCAAGGGCCGCCGGAGCCGGACAACGACAAGTATGCCGGCTGGGACTGCACCGGTGCCTACCTGCTCGCCTATTCGCTGCCCCACAGGAAGCTCCTTCTTACCGGAAGGAAACCCTCCATCATCCCGCAAGCGGGGCCCACCGCAGTGGAAGGCCTCCTTGCCGACGGCCGGGGTTGGTCTAACAAGGACCGCGTCTCCAGCTGGCGCAAACTCGGTGAGGCCGATCTTCTCCAGCGCCTCGCCTCCTGGTCGCCCGTCGTGCGCGAGCGCGCCGCCAAAGAACTCGCTTCCAGGCCCAATCCGCCACTGCCCGCTCTCATCGCGTTGCTCGCCTCGCCCCGGATCGATGCCCGCTTGGGCGCCTGCCAGGCGTTTGAAGAACTCAAGTCTGCCGCCGCTCCGGCTGTTCCCAAGCTTCAGGAAACCCTCGATCACCCGGATCTCTGGCTGCGTGTGAAAGCCGCCGATGCCCTCGCCGCCATCGGCCCGGCCGCCATGCCCGCGGTGCCCCGCTTGTTGGAACGTCTGGCGCGCGGACCCACGCCCGACGACCCGCGCGGCATGGAGCAACGCTTTCTCTGCTTCTCGGTCTTCGGCGGCATGCTCGGGAAATCGCTCGATGGAGTCGATCGCGATCTCCTCCGCAAAGCCGTCGTCCTCGGCCTCCGCAACGAAGACGGGCGCGCCCGGGGAGACGTGGGGCTTGTCTATCAGAAACTCAGCTTCGATGAGATCCGGCCACTGCTGCCGGCCATCCGCGACGCCGTGGTGAAGCCGGCACCCAGTGGCGAAATGTTTGCCGACGGCATCCGTCTGAAAGGCTGCGAGATCTTCGCGAAGCACCGCATCCGCGATGGCATGGAAATGACCTTCCAGCTCTTTGACCTGGATCGCTGGGGCAAGGGCCCGCGCATCAAGCGCTGCCTGGAGATCCTGCGGATGTATGGCTCCGCCGCAAAGCCCCTGCTGCCCCGCCTGCGGGAGGTTGAGAAACAACTCGCCGTTCATGCCGAGTCCAAGTCCCTCCAGCCCTGTCTTGAGCAAATCCGTTCGCTCATCCTTGAAATCGAGGGCTCCACCGCCGTGGTGGAGCTTCGCGACATCCACGGTGCTCCTGCACCAGCGTCAAACCCATGAAAACCAAACCCATGAAAACCCTCGTTGCCATCACCTCCGCCGCCCTCGCGATCTGCGTTTCCCTGGCCTCCGCGGAATCCTCACGCCAGCTTCCACGTCCGGATGCAGGCCCGGCGGATCTTTCCAAGCCCGTCAAGGTCTTCATCCTGATGGGCCAGTCCAACATGTTCGGAATGGGCGATGTGGGACCTGCGGAAAAACCCGGCACCCTCGAATACCTCACCCGCACCGGAAAGAAGTATCCTCATCTTCTGGACGAGGCGGGCAAGTGGTCGGTGAGAAACGATGTCCGCTACGTCCAGGTGATGCAGGGCCGGGGAGACAAGTTCCAACTTGTGAAAAACGATTGGCACAGCCTTCAAGGCAAGGCCATCGGGCCCGAGTTGCAGTTCGGCCACATCATGGGACACCTCATCGATTCACCGGTCCTGATCCTCAAAAGCTGCATCGGCAACCGCAGCCTGGGTTGGGATCTGCTTCCGCCCGGCAGCGAGCGCTACGTCGTCGACGGCAGGACCTATGCCGGCTACAAGGACACACCGGATTCATGGATCGAGGGGCAGCCGAAGAAGGTGGTCAATTGGTATGCCGGCAAGCAGTATGATGACGATGTCGCCAACGCGAAGAAGGTCCTCTCCGAGCTTGGAACCTACTATCCCGGCGCTTCCCGCTACGAAGTGGCCGGCTTCGTCTGGTGGCAGGGACACAAGGACCAGAACCCGGTCCACGCCAGCCGTTACGAGCAGAACATGGTTCGACTCATCCACTGCCTGCGCAAGGACTTCAACGCCCCGAAGGCACCTTTCGCGATCGCCACAATCGGCTTCGACGGATGGAATCTCAAGGAACCCGGCCTCACCGTCGCCAATGCCCAACTTGCCGTGGCGGATGCAAGGAAACACCCGGACTTCGCCGGAAACGTCCGCACCATCGAAGCCCGCGATTTTTGGAAGGAGGCTGCCGTTTCACCGAATCCCAAACAGGGCTACCACTACCATCGCAACGCGGAGACCTTCATGGAAGTCGGCGACGCCCTCGGCTGGGCGATGGCGGACATGCTCGGCCTCGCGCCGCAAAAAGAGAAGGGGAAGTGAGGCAATCTCGTCATTAAGAGATCATGAACGCGAGAAAATCGATCGTCGTTGCTGCGTTGGTGGCCGTGCTGGTCGGCATATTCGCATTCCTGAGAGTCCGGGAGACGATGAGTGCCGACGGTCGCGATGCAGGTCCGTCGAGTGCTTCGGGGAAGCCATCCTCTTCCTCTACGGATTCCCCGGCCGGGCCGGTGAAGTCGAAAGTGGAACGAAGCCGTGAACTCAACGCACCGTCGCCTGAGGAAGTCGAAGCCGCGGCGGCGCGCACCCGCAGAGCGATCGGCAATGCACGGCAGATCGGTCTGGGTTTGTTCGAGTTTGAGAGCGAGTTCGGATCTTTTCCCAACGAGGCGACCGCGGATGCCGTGCAACAGTCCAGTGAGACCAAGGAAAGGTTGGGAGCCGCCACGGCGAACGATTGCTTCCGGCAACTCATGGCGGCGGACATCGTGGAGGCCGCGTCCATCTTCACCTGGGACGAGGCGGTGCCGGATCCCGCCGCGGCGAATCTGAAGAAATGCGGGTTTGCCTATCTGTCTGGAATGACAAGCGCGGGCAATCCGCGACGGCCACTGGTCGTGGCCCCCTTGGTGCCCGGAACCCTGTCCTTCGACCGCAAGGCCTTCGGCGGCAAGGCCGTCATTCTCCGAGTGGACAACAGTGTGTCCACATGGCCCATCGAGGCGGATGGAACGGTGAGGATCGACGGCATGGATCTCTTCGATCCCGCCCAGCCCTACTGGGGCGGCAAGGTCCCGGTGATCAAATGGCCGGAGGAATGACTTGCCCGCTCCGGAAGATCCTTGTCTTCCACGAAGGCAAGGAGACTGGATGAACGGACCGTGAGATGCCGGCGGCTCATTTATGGAGGCTGGGTCCTGTAGCCTCATAATCTGAGCCACATGAACGGTGGTCTTGCTCTTGAACGCCCATCTCCTGCTACGAGAAATCTTGCATTGCACAAAGAGGTGGAACAATTCATTTCTCCATTCGATGAAGATCCAAAATCGCGGAGCGCAATGGAAAGCGGCGTCACCAGAATACTAGAGGCAGCGAGCGATGGGGGCGAGTGGCCGTCCGAGTATCTGCTTCCTCTCGTCTATGACGAGCTGAGGCACTTGGCCGCCAGGTGCATGGCTTCCGAGAAGCCCGGACAAACCTTGCAGCCGACCGCATTGGTTCACGATGCTTGGCTCCAGTTGTCTGGGAACGGGGGACGCAGGTGGAATGATCCGGCGCACTTTTTTCGCGCGGCAGCCCAGACGATGCGCAGAATTCTAGTGGATCGAGCCCGGGCGAAATCGACCCTGAAACGCGGGAGTGGCGAGGTTGCGTTGAACATCGAGGCCTTGGATTTGACGGCCACGGACAGGGATGACCGGGTGCTGTTGATCGATGAAATGCTCTGCCGCTTGGAAAGTGAGGATCCCGATGGCGCGAGGGTGGTGATGTTGAAGTTTTTTGGCGGCCTCAATGAGCAGGAGATCGCCATGATTCAGGGGATAAGTGAGCGAACAGTGAGGCGACAGTGGACCTACGCGAAGGCCCGTCTCTACCAGTTGCTTCAGGAAGAAACCGAATGAGGCTGGCTGTTGGGCAAATGGATTACACGAAAAACACCGAACGGACCCTGTTCGAAGCTGCATCCGGTCTTGCGGATCCTGACGAACGAAGTGCGTTTCTCGACCACACCTGCCATGGAGACCCTGCGCTGCGGGACCGGCTGGAAAAACTCCTCAACTTGCAGCAGAAGGCCGAAGATTTCTTCAACCTGCCGCCCGTGAAGATACCTGCGGGCGTCGGCCGCTTGGCGGTGCTGGAGGGTGATGGCCATCATGCGCTCGGGCCATCGGACTTGGTCGGCAGTGGTGCCTTTATAGGTCGCTTCAAGCTCCTCAACCGGCTCGGCGAGGGTGGCTGCGGTGTGGTCTACCGTGCTGATCAACTTGAACCGGTTCACCGCGAGGTGGCGCTCAAGGTGATTCGTTTGGGTATGGACACGGAGGCAGTGATTGCCCGCTTCGAATTGGAAAGGCAAGCGCTTGCCATGATGGAGCACCCGAACATTGCACGCGTTCTGGATGCCGGAACCACCACTTCCGGGCGTCCGTTCTTCGTGATGGAACTCGTCGATGGCCAGAAGATAACGGATTTCTGCGACACCAGCAAAATCGGTCTCCGCAGGCGCCTGGAGCTATTCATCCAAATCTGCGGTGCGATCCAGCACGCCCACCAGAAAGGCGTGATCCACCGCGATATCAAACCATCCAACGTGCTTGTCCGGCAGCTCGACGGCGCACCCTTGCCCATGGTGATCGATTTTGGAATCGCCAAGGCAACGATGTCAGGCTCGTCGGACGGCGGAGTCATCACCGGCACTGGACAATTTCTGGGGACGCCAGCCTACATGAGCCCCGAGCAGGTGAAAGGCGGGAGCGATGTCGATACTCGAAGCGATATCTACAGCCTCGGGGTCTTGCTCTATGAGTTGATTTCCGGTCGTCTGCCATTTGATCCCGACCGCCTCCGGGACGCGGGGCCGGAGGAAATCCGTCGCATCATTTGCGACGAGGACCCACCGTTGCCTTCAAGGGTTTCGAAAAGCAATCATCTGGTCGAGCTCGACTGGATCATCATGAAGTCGATGGCGAAAGAACGGCAGTTCCGCTATGACTCGGCGAGTGACCTCGCTGCCGACGTCCGACGATTTCTCGAAAACGAAGCGGTCATCGCAGGGCCGCCAAAGCGCAGCTACCGCCTCCGCAAACTGATCCGCCGGAACCGGCCGACATTCATCGCAGGGACCGTCGCGTTCGTCGCCCTGATTGCGGGTCTGGGTGCGTCCACCCGGCTTTACCACTTTGAGAAGAAGGCCCGGGAAGAACAAGTCCGTCTCCGCTATTTGGCGGAAACTGCCCGGAGCAATGAATCCCTGCTGCGACAAAAGGCGGAATACCAAAGCCTGGTATCCCAAGCCGCCGTCCTGATCCGTTACGGAAACCGAGAAGGAGCCGACAAGCTGCTGGCCATGGTGCCTGTCGAAAGTACTCCCCCCACTTTGGAAGCAGCCTCTACCTACGGAAACGTGGCGGATTGGCATCTCATGGCCGGTCGCTGGAAGGAAGCCGGGGTGAGGTATTCCTCGCTGGTTCGGGCGGTTTCAAACGTGGACGAATCGGACAACGACAGCGTTTCCCGCAACTTGCTGTTCGGCTCTGCGGCCACCTGTTTCACCGAAGACGTCGCCGCGTATGAAAGTATCAGGAGCCTGGCTCTTGATCGCTTCGCAAACAGCTCGCACCCTGTCGTTGCGGAACAGATCCTCAAGGTTTGTCTTTTGCTGCCGGCGACCGAGCAGGAGCGCGGCAGGCTTGGATTGCTGGCCGACGTCCTCTCCAAGGCCTTGGATACGCCAGGGAGCATCGTCTCCCTCGATCCCCATCTGCGGGCCTGGAGTTGCTTTTCGATGTCTCTGATGGAATTCCGCAAAGGAAATGATCAATCCGCTGCTGCATGGGCGGAGCGCTGCCTTTCATCACCGCGGAAAAACCCAGCCAGAGAGGCATCCGCTCGAATCATTCTTGCGATGGGCGAGTATCAGGCGGGACGTGAAGGAGAGGCAAGGGCTCTCTTGAATCAGGTGTCCAGTGATGTAATCCAGCACTCACAGCCTCCGCTCAACTACGGAGACGACGACCAAGGCTCGTGGCATGCCTGGCTGACTGCCCGCATTCTCCTCCGCGAGGCGGAGGCCTTGTTGGCGAAGTAATCCGGTGGCGCACCGCGGTCTGCCGGGTGGGTGAGAGGGAAAAGTTGCGGTTTTTTTGGCCGGATTTTTCGGCCGTTCCCGCTTCTCAACAGGCGGAGAGCCAGTTCCGCCTCCACCCCTTCATGATTCGGATTCTCCAGCATCTTAAGCGCCCCTTAGCCGGGAATCTCTCACTTTTCCTGCATCTGCTCGGCCTGCACGTCGCGTTGGCAGCCCCTTTGCCGCTTGTGAATGGAGATTTCGAGACCGGGAGCGATGGGAATTCGAGCCTCACCCCGATCTTCGGATGGACCGATTCGGGAACCAGTGCCGGATTCTGGCTTCAGGATGGCAGCGGAGGCGGATCGTTTCCCCAGGATCCCAATGTGCCTCAGTCGGGATCCTTCTACCTGACCTCCAACCGTCTCGCGGGCCCGGCCGGTTCCCAACCCACCAGCTCCACCCTCAGCCAAGTGGTCGCCGTGGACTCCGTCGATCTCGCCCTGATCCAGGCAGGGGATGCGGAAATCAATCTCACCTTTTTCCATCAAGACACCGACAGCAACGACTCAGGGACAGTCATCGTCGAATTCCTCGACACCTCCTCCCAAATCATAGGCTCCGCCTCCACCGGGGCGCTTCCGAACATCGCTGCAAACGGGACCGCATACAGTCAAGCCAATGCCCCCTGGACCCTTGTAACCCTCACCAACCCCTTGCCAGTCGGTACCAGATCCGTCCGGCTCAAAATTCAAACCAACCGAACTGGGGGCTCGGCTACAAACGTGCATTTCGACAAGTTCACAGCCGAAATCATTCCATCGACCACACCACCTGCCGTTTCGAAATACCGATCGACGAGATCCTGGGCACCCTACGACGGCGGCGCTAGGACCGCCACCCCGGCTGGCTCGTATCTTACCGTCCCTTTCATGCCCGTCTCGGAAACTCCGATCAGCGGATCCCTGAAAATCGCAGGCAGTGGTCAAGCCGCTCCGATTTACTACAGCACCACGGACGCCGCTGTTGTCCGGATCGCCGCCGAAGCCCTGGCCGATGACATCGAGCGGGTCACCGGCATCCAGGCCACCGTTTCCACCGCTGCCCCGTCCGCTTCCGAAGCCATCCTGATCGGCACCGTCGGCTACAGCCCGCTGATCGACTCGCTGGTGAGCTCCGGGAAAATCGATGTCTCCGCGATTCAGGGCAAATGGGAAGCCTACACCGCTGCCGTCGTCGAAGACCCGCTCCCCGGCATTGCCCGGGCTCTGATCATTGCAGGCAGTGACCGTCGCGGCACCGCCTTCGGCGTGTTCGGTCTGTCCGAGTCCATGGGCGTTTCACCCTGGTATTTCTGGGGTGACGTCCCCACACCGGAAAAGCCAGCCCTCCACATCGCGGGCGCCCACACCCAGAAATCACCTGGAGTTAAATACCGCGGCCTCTTCTTCAACGATGAGGACTGGGGGCTTCAACCATGGGCCGCCAGCACTTTCGAGCCGGAAGTCGGCAATATCGGGCCCAAGACCTACTCCACGATCTTCGAACTCCTGCTCCGCCTTCATGCCAATGTCATCTGGCCAGCGATGCACGAGTGGCCGGTTGAAACAACTCCATTCTATCTGGTGCCGGGAAACAAGGAAGCCGCGGACAACTACGCCATCGTCATCAGCACCTCCCACCACGAGCCGATGATGCGCAACAGCCACGAATACAACGAAGGTATTCTAGGGGCCTACAACTACTGGACCAACCGGACAAACATTTACAACTTCTGGGACGAGCGGGTCGCCGAGACCAAGGATTGCGAGAACATCTACACCATGGGTATGCGCGGACGTGCGGATGCTGGCATGCTTGCTCCCGCTGGCACGACGGACGCTCAAAAGGCAGCGAAGATCCAGAATGAGATCATTCCAGATCAACGGCAGATGATCTCTGATCACGTGAACGCCAACGCGTCGGAAGTCCCGCAAATTTTCATCCCCTACAAGGAAACTCTCGTCCAATACCAATCCGGACTTCAACTCCCCGATGATGTCACGATCCTCTGGCCGGACGACAACCACGGCTACATCCGCCAGTTATCCAACCCTATTGAACGGGCTCGCTCCGGCGGCTCCGGCGTTTACTATCACCTCTCTTATTGGGGTGTGCCGGCCAACTATCTCTGGCTCTGCACCACCCCGCCCGGCATGACATGCTCCGAGATGATCAAGGCCTGGGATTTCGACGCCAGCAAAATGTGGCTGGTCAATGTCGGCGATCTCAAGCCCCATGAGATCGGTGCCGAGTTCTTCCTCCGCATGGCCCGCGATCCGGAAGCTTTCCGCAACTTTGACCAGCACGCCTATTTGACACAATGGGCTGGCCGGACCTACGGCCCGACCCACGCCGCTGCCATCGCCTCGGTGTTGGAGGAGTATTTCCGCCTAAACATCACGAAGCGGCCCGAGCATATCAGCCGCACTGCCAGCGGATTCAGCTTCACCGCGAAGGGCGACGAAGCCCAACAGCGCCTCGATGCCTTTGCCTCGATGACCGCCGCTGCCGATGCCATCTATGCCCAACTTCCCACCGAACAGAAGGCCTCCTTCTACGAAATGGTCCTTTACCCGATCCGTGGGTCGAACCTGGTGAACCGCCGCATCCTGCTCGCGGAAAGAAGCCGCCTCTGGGCCACTCAAAACCGGGCTGCCACCAACACGCTCGCCGCCGAAGCGCAGACTGCCCATGATGACCTGTTTGCCGAAAACCAATTCTACAACGAGACCAACGCCGGCGGAAAATGGAACCGCATGATCACTTGGACCACCAACTCGGCCGCGTCAGCCCCCTTCATCATGCCCACCACCGGCAGCTATGCGCCTTCCGCAACCGCCGCGCTCGGCGTCGCCATCGAGGGTTCCGCCACGCCACTTGCCCCCGGAACTCCCGGGGTGTTGCCTCGTTTCAACCGAACCGCCGAATCCACATCCTTTATCGATGTATTCAACTCTGGAGCCACCCCGATGTCATGGACCGCAGTGACCAGTGCCCCATGGATCACCCTCAGCCGGACCAGTGGCAACTCCGACGCCCGCATTGTAGTCGGCATCGACTGGGATCAGGCACCTCGTGGTTACGCAGTTCCCGGCTCTGTCACCATTCAGGGAGCCGGTGGCACGCAGCACACCGTCAATCTCCATGCATTCTACCCGCTCGATCTCAATCTCGCCACTCTCCCACCAGCGGTTGAAGAAAACGGAGTGATCACCATCGAGGCCGAGAATTTCACCACGCGTCAAGATCGCGCCGATGGTGTCGGCTGGCGCAAGGTGGATGAAGCAGCCGCATCACAGGACGGAATGACCATCCAGCCGGTGACTGCCGCCAGCGTCTCCTCGGTCAATATTCCCGCCGATACGCCATCGCTCATCTATCAATTCCACACCTTCAGCACCGGTTTGCTGAAAATCCGGACCGAGTGCCTGCCCACCCACAAGATTACCTCGGATCATCCGGGAGTCCGCTACGCCATCTCCCTGAACGGTGGCATCACGCAGATCGTGGACGTTAATGCCCCGGAGTACTCGGCTGCCTGGAACGTCAACACCCTAAGAGCTGCGGGATACGGGCTTTCCAGGCATGAGGTCACCGCACCCGGCATGCAGACACTGAAGGTTTGGATGATCGACGCCGGAGTGGTACTCGACAAGTTTGTCATGGAGATCCGTTCCGGTAATTACGAAGCGGAGGATCTCAGCGTGCATGAATCGAACAAGCCCGTTGTGATCTTCAACGACGCCCCGGCCAGTCAGGGAGCCGGCCTGCACATCCAATCCACTGCGGTAAACGACTTCGCGACCGTCGTCCTTCCCAACGTCAGTTCAGGTGCCTATCAGCTCACCGTGCGAGTCAAGGAGTGGACCAGCCGCGGCATCGTTCAGATGGCCGTCGCAGACGATCCGTCCGGCCCCTTCACCAATATCGGTGCCCCATACGACCTATACAATTCCACCGACCTATACACGGATCTTGAGGCCATGCCGGTCAGTTTCTCATCAGCCGGGAACAAATATCTGCGCTTTACCGTGGTCGGGAAAAATCCCTCCGCCACCAATTGCTGGGTCCTGCTCGATACCATCACCCTCCAGCCGGCTCCGGCTGGATCCGTGGCAAGTATTGAGACCTGGCGCGCTGCTTATTTTGGGATCCCTGGGGACTCGGGCGTTGCCGCGGACCTTGCCGATCCTGACGGCGACCAGATCCCCAATCTCATCGAATACGCAACCGGAACTTACCCGACCCGGCCGAGCGCATCACCTGTGACAAGCACCCGGACTGGTGATCATCTGGCCATCTTCTTCAACCGCTCCCGCGACGCCACGGACATCATTTACCGGGTGCTGGCCGGCAACGATCTCCCGCCCGTCACCTCGATTTGGTCGAGCGACACAGTTCCCTATCCCGGCGGCACTGCGCCCTACGTGCAAACGACCGTCACAGATCCTCAGACCATCGGTGAATCTGACAAACGTTTCCTTCTTCTCGAGGTCGAAAGACCCTGAATGCCAGCGAAAAACGCAACCAACTACTCCCTGCGAATCCATCTCCAGACCAATCGATCCATGACAACAAAAACCAACAACAAAAGAAAAATCAGGCTTCAATCGCGGCATGCGACCCTCGCTGTGATCAGACTTCCACTCTTCGGCCTGCTGGCTTCGTCAGCCTCCGCCGCCACGCTCGCCATTGTTAACGGCGGTTTTGAAACCGGGACGGATGGGTCCGCCACGATCTCCGGTTGGACGACCACCGCAGGTGCCACCGGCTTCTGGCTTCAGGACGGCACCGGTGGAGGGTCCTTTCCCCAGGATCCGTCCGCACCCCAAGCAGGAAGCTTTTACCTGACCGCCAATCGTCTGGCCGGCGGCGCGGGTTCACAACCCGCCAGTTCGACCCTCAGCCAGACAGTCGGACTGGACCCGACAAACCTTGCCTTGGCTGCGGCTGGAACGGCTCAGATTAGCTTGAATTTCTTTTATCATGATACGGATTTCAACGACTCCGGCACAGTTACTCTCTCCTTTCTCGATGGCAGCTCCACTCTCATCAGTTCGATCACCACCGGCACGCTTGCGAACATCGCTGGAAACGGCACTGCATTTGGTGCGCTGGCACCATGGACTTCCGTCACCCTCGGCGGACCCATCACCGGGGCGGTTCCCATGAATACCGCTGCGGTTCGAATCAGCATAACCACCAATCGAATCGGCGGCTCGGCTACCAATGTGCATTTCGACAGCTTCAGCGCTCAAATCATTCCAGAGCCAAGTGCTGCAGTCCTCGGACTGGTCGGAACTCTCGGTCTGCTACGCCGGCGTCGTTGATCGCCACTTCCCCTGACAAAGACAAACGGGATTCAGGGCGGTTCGGCCGCTTCTATTCGATTCTTTAGTCACTTTTGACCATGAACCTCATAAAAAATCCAAGAATGAACACGAATACTCGAAGGCATCGATCGTCGATCTACTTTGCGGGGGTTTTTAAGACTTCCTGCTGCGTCGCGGCGATCCTCGCCACGATCGCGCTGTGCGCCACCGCAGCTCCTTTGACCATCGTCAACGGCGGCTTCGAAACCGGGACCGCAGGCAATTCCAGCCTCACTCCCATCGCTGGCTGGACCGACGCCGGAGGCACCGCTGGCTTCTGGCTCCAGGATGGTGACAACATCCCAGTCGGCAGCGGTTCGTTTCCCCAGGATCCTAACGTGCCACAGTCGGGTTCCCTCTACCTGACGGCCAACCGTCTGGCCGGCGCCGCGGGTTCCCAGCCCGCCAGCTCCACGCTCAGCCAGACCGTTGCGATTGACGGAGGGAATCTCATCCTCGTGCAATCGGGCGCGGCTGCACTGAACCTCCAATTCTTCTATCAGGACTCCGACGGCAACGATTCGAGCACGGTCAGTGTTTCTTTCCTCAACGGCACTTCCGGTCTGATCAGCACGGTTACCACCGGCACCTTGCCGGACGTCGCCGCAAACGGCACTGCTTTTACCAGCGGCTTGGCACCATGGACACTCAAGAACCTCAAGGGTGCAGTCCCGTCCAACGCGGAGTTCATTCGCATCAACATCACCACCAACCGCATTGGTGGCTCTGCCACCAATGTGCATTTCGACAGTTTCAGTGGAGTCATCGAGCAGGCAGACACGGATAATGACGGACTGCCCGACAGCTATGAGCAAACGATCATCGACTCGAATCCGGGTGATGCCATCACTGCTTTCAGCCATGTGGCTGGTCCGAACAACCTGCCCGCGACCACCGATTTCGACAGCGATGGCTCAAGCGATGCGAATGAATTCGAAAAAGGGACCAATCCGCTGGATTCCGATACCGATGACGATGGCCTGACTGACGGTGTTGAGACCAATACTGGCTCCTTTCTGATTCCTTCCAATACGGGGACCAATCCTCTAGCTTCTGACACGGATATTGATGGTTTCAACGATGGGATCGAAGTCTTCTATGGCTCCAACCCGGTCAATAACACAGATCTCCCTGGCGCCGGCCTGAATGTGGTCAACGGAAGCTTTGAGTCACCCATCGTTGCCGTTTCCAAAGAGGGCGTCCCGGTGTCGGGCGGCACTGTCACTGGATGGAGCGTTGCCACCAACGAGATGTGGACCATCGACGCCATAGCGCTTTCAGCAAATGATCCGACCTCTGCGAGTCATGGGAGCCAGTTTCTGACTGCCAATCGACTGGCGCCGAATCCTGACGCTTTGGCGGCTGGCTTCATCGGCGGCAACGCCGCAGTCATGAGCGCCCGCCAAGACGTTGATGTCTCTTCCTTCGCCGCATCCATTGATGCGGGAGCCAGAACCGTCCTTGTGAAATTTGATTGGTTCGATAACGACCCGTTCGACCGCGGAACCGTCAGTATTCGATTCCTGAATGGTCTGGGTGTCGATCTCGGTCGCTACCGTTCGGATGTGACTCTCGGCAACCTCACCGGGTGGCGGACCTCAATCCTCCCTGTCTATCCACCGGTGGGAACACGCACGGTCCGGATCACCCTCGAAGCGGACAACCGTAATGACGCAGGCGCACCTTCGGCCGCCGGAACTGCAAGAAACGTTCATTTCGACAACATCGTAGCCCGCCTCGCCTTCGTGGATTCCGACAACGATGGCATGCCTGATGACTGGGAACTCGCCAACGGTCTCAACCCGAACAACCCGGCCGATTCCAGCGCAATCTCATCCGGCGGCGGCCTCACCAACCTCCAGGAGTTTCTCGCCGGAACCAGTCCCGATCTCGCGGATACAGATGGCGATGGATCCAACGACAACGATGAGGTCTCCGCCGGAACCGATCCGCTTGATCCGAGTTCGTTCCCGGTTGCCCTTCCCCCTGGTTCTCTGACTGTCGCGTCCTCCGGATTCAATGTCAGTGGTGATTTTCACGTAACTGTCAGTGGCTTGAGCACGTCATACTCCTACCGCTTGGTGAGAGGAACCGACCTCGCCAGCTTCCCGACTGTGGTGGAGCAGAAGGTCCCAACTAGCGCCACCGATGTCTTCACCGACCCCGAGCCACCCGCCAGCAAGGCATTCTATCGCGTGGAGCTAGTTACCCCTCCGTGATTTCAAATCTGAACAACCATCCCTGTGAACCCCCGGGAGCATAAAAGGGTGTTCCACGAAAGTGACGGGTCCCCCCACGAGGGGCGGAAAGACTTGGATACTCGAACGCTCGGGTATCCTCGCGTCAGATTCTTCGATCACCATCCAAGCCAATGTTGCCAGCACAGTTTGCACGGTGGAGATCACTGATGTGAAGCGAAAGCGACGGAGTGAAACTACCAATCGTGGGGCGTGTGCAAACTTGTGACCGCACTCTGCATGAGGCTTGCCGAGGGTTGGAGCTTCGTCTCAGCGAGCTTCGTTGGGAAAGCGGTGACGAGTTTCCGCAGTCCAAAGAATCAGACGACCTCTTGCGAGGCTGGTCTTTCTTGAGGGGTTCAGCTACCGGCAGTTCGATGAAGCATTCGATCTTCGGGATTTGGGAGAGGTGGCATCAAACCTGAATCCGCAGGCATCTCCGACGCAGCTGGCAATGAAGGTGAAAGGCTCGCGACTTCGCTTGAGCTGCAGGGCACGGTGCATTCTTGCTTGCCGATTCATCGGGTTGAATGGAGCGTCCGGCATGATCGGCCGCTGTGTGCTGTCCTTGCTGCTCCTGACAAGCGAATGGATCGCTGCACGTGCCGATGTGCCGGAATGCACCGTGATCGAAGCCACAAAGATGTCTTCCACCGAGCTGGCTAGCCAGCATCCCCGGCGGTTTCGCGGTTTGCTGACCTACCACGAACCTGCGCACCGCATGGCATTCCTTCAGGATGAAACCGGCGCGATCTACCTCCAGATCAAGAACGCACAACCGGTAGCTTCGGGTGATTTTGTTGAGGTTGTCGGCATTGTCGACCCCGGCATCGACGGCCCGAACATCCGGGGCTTGGACGAACGGTCCAGCCCGAGCATCCGCAAGCTTGGCACCGCACCATGGCCACAGCCGGTGGAAGAAACGGCGGCAAGAGTCCTGGCTGGCATCAGTGGAGCCACGTGGACGCGCATCGAGGGCAAGGTGCTCGACGTCGACGTCGTGGGCGATCGCGTTCGGCTTTCACTGGAAGACTTGCCGGAGTTGCCGGTATTTATTCCAGGAATCACCCGCCAGGCCTTCGCGCCCGGTCACCTTATGGGCGCGAGGGTAGCCATATCCGGAGTGCCGGCCGCATCGCCGGTGTCGACCCAGCCTCCGATCATGCAGCGCTCGCTGCTGGTGCCGTCGCTGGAACATGTTGTGATGGCTCAGGCCGACCGCCATGCCCGTTTTGCTGCCTCTGAGGCCAAACTTCACGATCTGCGCTGGATCCCGGAGAAAGGCGGCGGCGGCCTTACCACCCGGGCCTGCGGAGTGGTCACTTGGGTCCAGCCTGGCCGTGGCTTCTTCCTCCAAAGGGGAACCAGCAGTGCCTGGATCCAATGCACCGAGCCAGTCCTTCCCCGTCTCAACGAGCGTGTGGAGTGCGCCGGCCTTCCCGGAAGCTATCACGGAGCGGGTGAGCTGCGTGATTCGATCTGGCAGCCGCTCAGAGCGCTGGAGATATCTCCCATCACGCCCTTTGAAGGTCAGGCTGACGACATGCTGGCCGACGAAAACCACGGCCGCCTCACTGCGATCGAAGGCACCGTGGCGGAAAGTTTCCAGAGCCCTGCCGAAGACATGGTGATCGTCACCTATGGTGATTCCTCTTTCTCCGCCCGGCTCTCACGCGTTCCTTCCAAGCCCGGCTTGCCGACCATCGAGCGTGGCTCCCTCGTCCGCGTCACCGGGATTTGCCTCAATCGCCCGTCTCCGGGCGTCGACCTCGTCCATGGTGACGGCCGTTTCCAGATCCAGCTTCGCAATGCCGAAGACTTGGCCACCCTGGCCGAGCCTCCTTACTGGAACGCCACCCGCCTCACCCGGATGATCGCTGGCCTGATGTTGGTTTTCGTCCTCGCGACCGCCTGGGTCATTGCCCTCAAACGCCGCGTCCGGCAGCAGGAAATCGTCATCCGCGAACAGGTATCCCGCCAAGCCGTGCATGACGAACGCGTGCGGATCGCCCGTGAATGGCATGACACCTTCGAGCAGCACTTTGCCGGCCTCACCATGCAGCTCGACGCCACTGCCACCGTTCTCCCCGCCGACACGCTGCCCCGCCAGATGCTCGAACGCGCGGCGGAAATGGCCGATCACAGCCGCTCCGAGGCCCGTCAGGCGATTTGGGACCTGCGCGCGCCCGACCCCACGGAAGGCAGCACCTTCCTCCATGAACTCGAATTCAGCCTGCGCGGCTTGTGGTCGGAGGAAGGCATTCCCTCGCTCACGATCGAAGGCTCCGGGAATACCGCGCTACCCCGCCGTGTGACCGCACACCTGCTTCGAATCGCCCACGAAGCCGTCGCCAACGCCTACAAACACGCTGCCGCCTCCCGGATCGTCGTCCGCTGGCGGGAAGACGTGGACGAATTTCTGCTGACCATCGATGATGATGGCCGGGGTATTCCGACCGAAGAAATCGGCAATGCCACCGCCCGCGGACACTTTGGCTTGCTCGGCCTGCGCGAACGAGCCCACAAACTCAAGGCGGTGCTCTGCATCGAATCACCCGCTCCCAGCCAAACCTGCGGCACATTGGTCTCCCTGAGGCTTTCCCGTTCTTCCGTCCAAGTCCTATGAGCGCTTCCTATCGGCTCCTTCTGGTAGACGATCACTACGTCGTCCGAATCGGCATGGCTTCTTCCCTCAATCTCGAGCCCGACTTCGAGGTTGTGGCCGAAGCTGAAAGCGGCGAAGAGGCCCTGCGCCTCTACCGTGAGCACCGCCCTGACCTTGTGATCCTCGACTGGCGCCTGCCGGATCTCTCCGGCGCGGACATCATCAAGACCCTCCGCGACGAACATCCCCAGGCCCGTGTGCTCGTGCTCTCTGCTTTCGAATCGGAGGAAGTCATCTATCAGGCACTGCAGGCCGGTGCCGTCGGCTACCTCACCAAGTCCTCCCGCCGCCCGGAGCTCATTGAATCGATCCGCCTTGCCGCCCAGGGGAAATCATCGTTTTCCGGGGCGATCGCCGCGAAGCTTGCCATGAGAATGCAACGCCCCGGCCTCTCGCCCCGTGAACTGGAGGTGGTCGCCGAACTCGTGAGGGGCAACTCTAACAAGGAGATCGCCACGCACCTTTCCATCAGCGAGAATACCGTGAAGCTGCACATCACCCACATCATGCAGAAACTTCGCGCCAAGGACCGCACTCACGTCGCCAGCATCGCCTTGCAACGCGGCCTTGTCGGCAGCAGCTCGACAGGACTCTGACGGACATTCGGAAGTGGAAACGGCGTTGGGCAGTCGTCCGTCGCCAACGGGATGCAGTCCGTTTGAACACATTCAATCGGATGGTGTGACGCCCACCCATCTGCCGGGGTGACTCGATGGGACGATAGAACATGGTAGCTGCGACCCTCATGCCCCGCGTGCGATTGACCCACGCCGATGCGGGGCAGGAATCCAAACAAACCCACGACCATCTCTCCCACCATGAAAAACCGCACCTTGATCCTGCCTGCCCTCGGCTCCTGTCTCATCATCGTCTGCTCCTCCGCACACGCCATCGACATCGTCAAGGCCAACAACACCAGTGCCCTGAACCTCGGTGCCTCTTGGGTGGGCGGAACCGCTCCGACCCCAGCTGACGTGGCGGTGTGGAACAACACCGTGACCGCTGCCAGCGCGACACTCCTCGGGGCGAACGCCTCTTGGCAGGGGATTAAAATCGTCAATCCCGGCGGTCTAGTGACTCTCAATACCGGCAATACCCTCACACTCGGTTCGGGCGGCATTGACATGAGCGGAGCGACACAAGGTCTGATCGTCAAAACACTCGTCACGCTTGGCTCGAATCAGTCGTTTTCAATCGCCAACGGTCCGGCAGCGGAAGATCTCACCTTCGATGCTCCAAGCACTGGCACGGCCTTCAACATGGGTGGCTTCACGGTTGGCACATCCGGAGCCGGCACCATGCGCTTCACTTCTGGCTTTGCCGTTAGCAACGGAACATTCAATCTCAACGCTGCGTCCAATCAGTTTCAGTCGGGCGGTGGTAAAACCACTTCATTGACCAGTGATGTCACCCTGAACCTGTCCTCGGGAAAAACCCTTGTTTTCGGCATTAACAGCGCTCCCGGCTCTCCTGCTGTGCTTCCTGCCTTGGGGCTGGCCGTCAACTCCGCAGCAGCCATCAACATCAACGGCGGCACTTTACAGATCAACTCCTCCGGGGCCGCCGGAACGAATCGCCTGGAGCAAACAGGGAAGCTCAGTTTCACCGGCACCTCGACCGTAAACAATGCGTCTGCCTTCGGTTATTTCTCCAATTTTTCCGGCGAAATCGCTCTCGCAGGCACCACGATCTGGAACGAATCCGGCAGCTCCACGGCGAACACCACCATCTCCGGACCGCTGACTGGTAATGGCACGCTGAGTTACCGCGGCACATCCACCGGACATCGCACCGACCTAAGCGGCAACAACTCAGGCTTCACCGGCACGATCAACCTTGACGGCTCTTCAGGGAACCGGAACCTGCGCCTCACCACCGCCACCGCCGGCAGCGCCTCGGCCGCTTGGTCCATCGCCGCCGCAAACGTCCTTCAGGTCGACGGAGTCGCCGTGAACCTCGGCACCCTCAACGGTGCGGGTGGGATCACCAATTCCCACGCCACCAACACCGCATCGATCTCCGTGGGGGCAGGCAGTTTCAGCGGCGTGATCTCGAACGGCACGCCCGCCAACGGAATGGCCCTGATCAAGAATACGGCCGGGATTCTCTCCCTGTCCGGCGCGAACACCTACAGCGGCCTCACCCACATCCAGGCAGGCACGCTCACCACCACCTCCGCCCAGACCGGCGCGGGTGCCGTGACGGTTTCCGACACCGCCACCTTCGGCGTCACCCAGATCGGCGGCGGCGATACATTCAACGCATCCACCCTCACCCTTGGCAGCACCGGCGGTGCGACCCTCGTCCTCACCCCGGCGTCGTCGTCGTTCGCCCCGATCGTCACCACCAATGCCCTCGACATCAACGGGCCCACCACCCTGCGCATCGCCGGCACCCCGGTCGCTGGTACCACGCTCATCGATTACACCACCCTTGGTGGAAGCAGTGGTTACAGCGGCCTGAACGTCGTGATGCCCTTCCGCATCAACGGAGGCATCACTGACAACGGCTCGGCCATCGTTCTGAGCACGGTGCAGGACGAAACTCCGAAATGGCGCGATGGCAATGGCGTCTGGGACATCAACACCAGCGGGAGCTGGAAAACCAGCGCCACTTCCACCACCACCAACTACCTTGAGGGTGGTGCCGGTGCCACGGACTCGGTGATCTTCGACGACACGTCCAGCGGCACCAGCCCGATCACCGTGACCTTGAATTCCACGGTCTCCCCGGTCGCCATCACCGTTGCCGGAACCAAGGACTACATCATCACCGGCTCAGGCGCGATCGCCGGCAACACCGGAATCTCCAAGACCGGAACGGCCGCCCTAACCCTTGCGACGGCCAATACGTTCAGTGGCGGTGTCCAACTCTCCGGAGGCACCCTCAACATCAATCATGCCTCCGCCCTTGGCAGCGGCATTCTGACGATTGCCGACGGGACCGTCCTCAATAACACCAGCGGTGCCTCCATCACCGCCTCGCCGACGGTTGCTTCGGTCTGGAATGGAAGCTTCAGTTTCACCGGTTCCAATGACCTGAATCTCGGAGGTTCGGTCACAATCACTGCGGAACCCGCCGTCACGGTCGCCGCCGGCACCCTTGCTTTCGGAGGCATCGCCGGAGCGGGCTTCGGCCTGACGAAGGAAGGCAATGGAACCCTGGCCATCGGTGCCAGCAGCTACACTGGTGGCACCAACGTCAACGCCGGCACCCTCCGCGCCCGTGCGGCCGGTGCCTTCAACTCAACTTCTGCGGTGTTTCTTGCCGATGTCGCGGGAGTGAACCTCGACCTGAACGGATTTCACCAAACCATCAATGTCCTCGGCGGTGGCGGCACTGCCGGTGGCAATGTTCTCCTCGGCGGTGCCACGCTCACCACTTCCTCGTCCGGCACGATGGGTGCCCTTTCCGGAGCCGGTGGATTGGTCAAGAACGGCACAACGACCTTCGCCATTGCAGGTGACACGACCGCATACTCGGGCACCACGACAATCAACGGAGGTGTGCTGGATGTCGGCAATGCCGGAAGCTTCCTCGCTTCTTCCGGCGTTCTGACGATGGGCAATGGTTCGGTGCTCCAAGGCTCCGGAACCATCAGCCGAAGCGTAGGAACCGGCAATGCGGTCGTCTCCAGCAACGGCGGCTTCGCGGCCCGCGGCGGGACGCTCGATGTCGACCTCGGGTCATTCTTCAACTTGAGCAGCGGTGGCAACTCCTTCGGCGGCAATCTTGTTCTAGGCTCGGCCGGCGCGAACGGTCTGGTGCGCGTTCTTAGCTCGATCGGGATCAACAACTTCGGAGGCAGCAGAACCGTCACGGTGCCGGTCGGCGCCGGCGGCGATTCCGCCGAACTGGCGGGCGCCATCACCCCGGGAAGCGCAGGTGGAGTCTCGGGCCTCTTGAAAAACGGCGGCGGCTTGCTGACCCTCAGCGCGGCCAACACCTACATCGGAAACACCAACGTCAACGAAGGCTCGCTGACCTTGGCCGCCACCGGCCAGCTCACGTTCAGGCCCACGACTAATGGTGCCGCCAACAAGGTCTTCGACGCCTCGCCAGACACCATCACCCCGGCCCTCAATCCGGTTTCGCTCAACGGTGTCTTTGCCATCGACCTCAGCACCGCCGCAGTCGCCAGCGGCAATCTGTGGACCTTGGTCGACCACGCCTCGGTCAATGCCAGTTACGGTTCCAGCTTCAGCGTGGCCGGATTTGATGACAGCGACCTCGACAACATCTGGACCAAGGTCGATGCCTCGGGCAACACTTGGAGTTTCTCCGAAGCGACCGGCACACTGTCTGTCATTCCGAGTGCTTACTTCCTCTGGATCACCGGCAACTTTGCGAACGGCACCCTTGCCGTGGCCCAGCAAGGAAAGGCGGCCGACCCTGACGGCGATGGCGTCAGCAACCTGCTGGAGTATGCGATTGCCGGTCTCGATCCCACCGTTCCCAACGGATCTCCGGGTACCTTTGCGGGCAACCTGCTGTCCTACTCCAAACGCCTGCCGCTGGACGCCACTTTGAGCTACAGGATCGAGCAATCGATCGACCTCGGTGCCACCCCCTGGGCCGAAGTCCCTGCTGGAATCGGCTACGTCAACAACGGGACCACCATCTCATACGAACTGCCGGCCAATCTGTCGGTGAACTTCATCCGCCTCAGCGTCACTGTCCCATAGTGGCCTGGCGCAACCTCGCAAGCTCCCATCCATGCAAGGGCGGCTCCGGAATCCCGGAGCCGCCCCCGTTGCGCCCAATGATCGATTTCCTCATGAATCTCAGATTTCCAGCCATTCTCCCGATGCTACTGGCTACCGGCATCCCGTTGCTGGCCGCCGCAACCACGCTCGATCCCATGGTGCCCCTGTTCCACAAGTGGCAGATGAAGGATGCCGCCTTGGTCGTGGACAGAGCCGCCGCCCAGGGCCACCAGCATGTCCAGTTCTGCATCGCGCTCCAGGCACGGCTTGATCCCGAGCATCGCGTCAAAGCGATCGGCCTCTACCGGGAGAACCGCGAGCCCGGGAATGCAGGCAACGCATTCTATCCTTCCGACCCCGCCGTCACCCGCGAGTTGAAATCCTATTACGCCGCCTGCTTCGCCAGGGCCGTTGAAAAGAAACTCGCCATCTGCATTCTTCTTCATCTCAACGCCCACGGCGAGATCCAGGAGTGGCGCAACCATTTCGACTTCGATCCCCTGCAGCCGCTCTCCGGCGCGAGTTACGAGGAAAGCGTGCTCCTGCCCATCGTCGAGAGCCTTGAGTCCACGGTTCCTGCCGATTGGCCGGTCGAACTCTCGCTGCAAGGCGAGATGGGCACCACCGTCTTCAAATACCCCGAATCCTGGCGCACCATGATCGAGCGCCTCCGCTCGCGTGGCAAACTCACCAAGGCCCGCTTCGGTCTGAGCTTCAACTATCAGGGCGTCGCCGGACGCGCCAACCCCGCCGGGACCGATCCAACGGCGCTCAAGAAGCTCTGGGATGCCTGCGACTTCATCGGCGTCTCGATGTACCAACGCGTCAGCATGCCGCCGCGCACGGAGGACTTCGATCTCGCTGTCGGCCTTTTCGCCGGCGAGTTCCACGGTCTCGGCTGCCCTCTTCCCTCGGCCAAGCCGCTCCACTTCGTCGAGGTAGGTCTCGGCGGTGGCGGTCTTTCGGATGCAGACTGGAAATCCTACATTCCCGCCAACACCGCTGCCGATGCCGCACGGGCTCCCTATCTGGGCAGTGCCAGCGCGAGCGAGGTCAACCCATGGTCGGATCCCGCCCTCAAGCTGCTTCGCATCGGATACCACCACGCACTGTGCCTCTACCTCGCAGACACCCGCCAGCGCCATCCGGTGGAACGCGCCTTCCTCTGGAGCTTCGGCTCATGGGACCCGCAGGGACTCGGTGAACCCCGCTTCGCGGATGCGGACATCATCCGCTCGATCACGGAGCACAACCGCAGGATTCAGAAAACCGGATCCTAGCCGGCTCCTCGAACGGGTTTCCGCCTTGATGGATCGCATCGTTCACGGCCGGCTCGTTGCTGGCGATCACGGAAACATTGTCACCCATGGGAACGGTGAGGCGGCAACTGTCGACTGTGCCGGAACAAACGCGAGCCGGAAGCCCTCGTTGGCATCGAGGCGGTAGAAACCCGGCCGCGGACGCCGATGGTCTCAGTGTTGCGTGTCGCGCCCCAGGCGTCCTTGAAGTGGAAGTCGATCCGATTCTCCAACGCCAGCGTGAGAGATGCGGGTTAGGCGGTTCAGCCCAATCAACCGCTTCGAGCGGCTAACAGATTCCATGGCACGGGGTTTCCCGGGCGTATCGGACTCAAGGATCAAATCCACCTTCCTTGATCTCCAGCCGCCAGAATCGCTGTGGCCCGGCACCACCGTTGGCATGGGTGATCTGTTGCGTCGCTCCGTTGCCGCTGATGGTTTCGATTTGCTGCCAGCCGCCGTTTGTTAGATCGGTCCCGCTCCACAGGCGATAAGCCCAGCCGGGTTGCGTGGGAAAGGAAATGATGGCGTTCACCCTGTCTTCGGAAAAGGTGAGCCGTGGGTCCGGATGATGAGCGAAATACGCCGCCGCATCCCACTCCAGCACGCCGACGGCCGCTGCGGAGTTTCCCGTGGACGGGCTCAGGTAGAAGATGTGCAGTTGGTTGTCCTGCTCCCATCGCTCCAAGTCCGGATTGGCGGCATCCATGGCTCCCACCGGATCGGTTGTCAGATCAAACTGCGTCCACAGGAGGCGTTGCGGGTCGAGTGCCTTGGGCCGGGTATGCACCACCGTGAGTCCGCCAGGGCCGTCGTTGTCGGCGTAAACAACTAGCAGGCGGTCATCCTTGTCGCAGACGATCACGGGTCTGCCCATGCGGCTCGTTCCCAACTGCGACTCCGCAACCTTGGTCGCAGGCGAGTCTACCGTGCGTGTGGTGATCTGTCGGGTTTCCCAGCCGTTGCTACCCGGAAATCCGACCATGTATTGTCGGCGGAAATCGTTCTTGCCGGTGCCGGGAGCCCACCAGCTTGCCAGCACGGGCTGGTTGGATCGATCCACACACATGCCAGCCTGATTGATCAGGCTTGATCCTTCGGGGATGGAGATCACTTTCTGGGCGATCGAGCCGGAGTTGCCGTTTTCACCGCGTTCGTTGATGGGCAGAACGTAGTTCGTCCCGTTGCCGCGCTTCCAGGTGACGCCTTCGTCAGGCGACCATGCGTAGGCGAAGTCATGGTTGGTTTGATAGCCGCTCTCGCCGGCAGGCGAGTCGCTGTTGTAACGCCACATCCAGACCAAGTGGATGTTCCCGTTCGAGTCCATGCAGGGTTTCTGCCAGTAGGCGTTGTAGTTCGGAGTGAAGCCCGTGCCTTTGATGAACGCCAACTGGTTCGTGCCGCTCAAATGCACGTTGGCCCACGTTTGCGAGGAGATCCGGTAGCGGTTCAGGAACAAGTCTCCATTGCCCGACCCGCCCTCGCGGAAGAAATAGAGCAAGTCGCCGTTCCGGAGGCTCATGAATTGCGGATAGGTGACAGCGTTTTCCTTGCCGGTCATCGTGCCATCCGGGCCAAATGCAATCTCATGGGTGCCGGTTACAGGAGCCAGGCTCCTTGCATAGTGGAAGGCGTCGCCATGCATGCCCCAGCTCAAATGCATGTAACCGAGGCCATCGATGCCGAACGATATGCAGTCGTGTCCGTCGGTGATGTTGTTTGCGGTGAAGCCCGTGTGGAACACCTCCCAAACGTCAGCGCCCAGCGTGCGGCGCGCGACCCACAGCTTGTCATTGAAGGGGTTGCCGGCGTCGGTCTGGTGCCGCCCGTAATAGGTCATGAACTGCTGGTTGCCCACGGTCACGAGCGAGGAGCGGATGAATGATGCGGTATTGATGCCGCCGGATCGTGCGTATTCGCTGGTTGCCGGATTGCCGTCGTCCACCGGCACCCAACGCAAGTTCGGATCGGTCGGAAGCGATGCTGCGTCCTTGGGGTCCGTGCCTGCTAGAAACTCATCGCGGTTGTTGGATCCGTCGGTATCGGAATCATTCGAACCCGAGGCCGAAAGCGAACCAAAGATGGCCATCTCCCATGCGTCGGGCAGGCCATCCTCGTCCGTGTCGCCGGGATTGGAGTAGGTTTTGGCGGGGTTTGTTCCAGCTGTTCGTTCAGCGGTGTTCACATAACCGTCGCCGTCCGGATCGCCCGCGCCGGTCTGATCGAGCGAGCCGAAGTTCTGCGTTTCCCACAGGTCCGCCAGGCCGTCGCCATCCATGTCGGATGGAGTTGAAAGCTTCCGGGTGGGGTCGGAACCCGCCTGGTATTCCGTCAGATTGTCGTTGCCGTCCTCATCGGGATCGGTGGTGGCGGTCTGGTTGAGATTGCCGAAGAAACGAAACTCCCATTCATCCGGCAGCCCGTCCGGTTCGGAATCTCCGAGCAGCGTGCTCAGGACTTCGACTTCCGTGTAACTGTTCCACAGCGAAGTCGAATTGCCGTGGCCGACGATGCGCAGGTAGCGTGCAGGGCCGTCAGGGATATCAAAAGTCTCGGCAGCAAGCGAGGTGCCGCTGCTGACCGCGCCCACCAGCGCATTCGTCCAGGTGATGCCGTCGTTGGAAAGCTGGATGTCGAACGTGCTGTTGCGCGTGTTGCCAAGGTGGAACGCGATGTTGACCGCTGAAACCCGTTCGACGCGTCCGAGGTCGTAGGCGATCCACTCACCGTCACCCAGCGCCGACCAACGGCTGGCCAGGTCTCCATCCAGCGTGTGCTCCGGAGGATGATAGTCCGCCGTCACGTTCTGATAGCTGCTGGCCCCGAGAATCGAAATGCCTCCGAACACAAATTGATTCGCCTGCCGCGCCACGCTGCTCAGCCGCACCTCGTCAATCAAGCCCACCCAGTTCTGATCCGAGCCTCCGGTCGCGCGACCGTCGTTGCCAATCGTCCAATCGGCGCTGCCCGTAGGAAGGTCGTTCGTCATGGTCAGACTCGCCAGCAGGTCGGCCTGTGTGCGGTTCGATTCGACCTTGGTCCAGTAGAACTTGAGATTGTCCGCGGTGTTGGCCAGGCCGTTGTAGGTGACGGCGACGTGATACCAGCCGTTGCTTGCGATGGCGTTGGGGCCGGACACCGGCAATGGGGCGGTGATGGTTTGAATCGGAGTGCCGATGTTGATGAACGTGATATCCGGGGTTGGATCGTTCACGCCACTCCATCCCAATTTGAATTGGAACAGCCTGACCGTTTCCTCGGCATCCGCCGAGATAATCTGCATCGCGCGGCCTGTATCCGGCGCGACCGCCTGGCTGGCTGGGTCGAAGTCCACGCGCAGCAGCGCCTCGATCGTGAACGCGCCGTCAGCGCCAGTGAAGTTTAGCGTTGAATTGTCACCCGTGCCATTCACCAGCGGCAGAGGTCCGAGATACGCATTGCGTCCCGGGATCCCGCTCGGATTCGCGGCGAGGGTGGCACCGGGACCGGAGTCGTAGGTGCTCGCGGCAAAACCGAAGCCGGCGAATGAGGCATTGCCCAGCGTGGCTCCATCGCGGATCGCTGCCAGCGTGGTGCCGCCTGCGGCGTCGGCGGAACTCGTCGCGCCCGGTGCCTCATCGAGGTGCCAGAGGGCGCGGGTGTTGACGTCCGGAACGTAGGGGATCGGTTGCGCCAGAGCCGTTGAAACGGTTGCAAACAGGAGCAACAGGGATCCGCGCGATCGATCGAAATCAAGCGCTTTAGGGATCATGGGTTTGTCGGGTCTTCTGGTGGGTTTTCGAGCGCTTGACTCGATGAAGCCCTCGCGGATTGGCATCGAGTGAATTCACCGGGTGGTTTTCTCGTCCGGGAAAAGGATTCGCGGCAGCTCGTCCCGCTTCACTGACAGGTTCTTGGCGGCGCTCCCAGCAAAAAGCAGAAAGCATGCGGTCGCCGACCCCAGTGTCCCATCGCCAGCATGGTGGCGATCCACTGGTTACTCACGCGGGTTTTCGCGCATTTCCCACACCGCTGCGGCTTTGCAAGCGGAGTCGGAAATGCCATTTGAGGCTTCTAGCCTGAGCTTCGTGCCTACGCTCCAGGCAGCTCGATGAAGCCTTCGAGCTTCCGGATGCGGGTGGGGTGGCGCATGTTCGGAGTGGAGTTCGAACCTTCCATCCATGCTTAAAGGACCAGATACACGTCACCCACCCCATCTCACAAAGGCAGATAGTGGCAGGATACCTGATTTTTTATGATTTTACACCATTGCGGACTTCTTGCGTAGGCCTATTCCGCCACCCCTTACGAAACGAGCGTGCAGAACCTTAATGCCGCGCGTCTGATGTCCGCGCGACACTTCCCCAATCCACTTGAGCGTATGTTTCACCTGCTGGTCCAAAGGCCAGTCGAAGTAGGAGAGTTTTGTCGTACTGAACGCCAGATACGGGTCAGGACAGGTGCAGATTATAGAAACATCACGGGGCACGGACAGGCCGCGGTTGCCAAGAAACATCAGCACCGCCACGCAGTGGGAAGGATCCAGCGTAATGATCGCCGTCGGCGGAGTCACCCGGAACAAGGACTCCAGAATTCTCTCCAGCCCTTCCGGGGTGTCGTCCCACTCCGGAAGGTGAAAAGACAAAGATACTCCACCCGCCCGCTCGGTCATCCTGCGGATGAATGCTGCCGGAGTGGGGCCGGGCTCCGGTTTCCTCCTCCAGCTTGCCGCAATCATCACACAACGGGTGTGCCCTGCATTTGCCAATGCATCCACGGCTTCACTCATTGGCGCGGTTAGATCCGCGTAACAACAAGCGACGGGCAACCCTTCGCATCTTCCGCCAAGTGCAAGAACGGGTTCCTGCCGTTTCGCCAGCCACTCCAGCATATCGCGGTCCACGGATCCCACGATCCAGGCATCTGCATGTGTGGTTTCAATCTTCTTCCGGATGCGCTTCCGATCCAGACGTTTTGATTTCGGACTCTTGGAGCAGGTAATCACCACGTAAGCATGACCGGCACGCTCCAGTTCCTGCATGATGGAAAGATAGAGGTATTGGATGAAGGCTACTTCTTCATTGAGGGGAAGTTCAAGCAACAAGCCGATTCGAAGGCCGCCCTCCATGGATGCTTGTGAACGACTGGCCACCTTCCGCGGTCGCCCCTGTCCTCCTTCTTCCAGCCATCCCTCGCCGGCAAGCATCGCCAGTGCGGCGCGAAGCACACCGCGGGAAACTCCAAGCTGTGCGGCCAGTGCCGGTTCACCCTCCAGCTCACCCTGTATTTCACCCGCGCGAATCCGGTCTTTGAGATGGTTTGCGACCTGCGTTTCTAACGGTTCCCGGCGGAAGGTGGGCATGGCGTGATCTTTGCGCGAAGGCACGACGATACCAAGCAGGATGTTCGGAAGATGGACAGGTCTTGCCCGGGCGGTCGGCATGGCGGAATGACCGGCTATTCCCGAAAGGGACCTCCTCCAGAAGGAATGCGGGTCCGATTTCAGGCACGCATCCGATGAATCCAACACGCGTCCAAAACATGTTCAGAAAAAGGACAAGAATCCGGGCCATTTCGACTGGATGAGTGGCATCCCGAGAGCTATTTGCCGCTGTGATCGTCGTTTTCCGTGGAATCCCAATCCCAGCTACCGCCACCTTTCTCAGCCTCTCCCCTCCCGTGCGAGTCCACTCACATTCGATTCCTTTTCCATTTCCCATGAAACCAAATCCGAATCCCTTCCTTGCCGTTCTTGCGTTGCCATGCGTTTTTCTGGCCGCTCCCATGGTGCATGCGGCCGACCGCATCTGGGACGCGTCCACCAACACCACCTGGAACACCACCACCGCGAACTGGACCTCGCTGGCTTTCTCAAATGGCGACAATGCCATCTTCAGCAGTGCGAGCACCAAGGGGGCGCTGACCCTGGGCTCCAGTGTATCGGCACTGAACCTTCGATCCAACGGAGCGAACACCCCAGCCACTACCACGATCACCGGCGCGGCTGGTTTCACCCTGGCGTTGGGCAATAGCACCGCCGGAACTGGCAACATAACGGCCGCGGATGGAACCAGCGCCTTCGAACAGAGCCTGACCTACAACCTGACCGGTGCCGGAAGCGCCCTCGCCCTGACGGCCGGCAGCGGAACCTCCGGCTCTCCGACCATTTGGAACATCGCCAGCGGAAAGACGTTCACTGTCAATGCCAACACTGCCGGACAAATCGCCGATCTCAATGCCAACACCGTAAACCTCACGGGAGCCGGCACCGTGACTGTCAGCAGCGGAGTCACTCTAAGGAGCAGCGGCGGCACAGGTACCTTCAACGTCAATGCGGGAACCCTTAACCTGATTGGCGGGGGTGGTCGAAACACCACGATCGACAGCAGCATCACGGTGAATGTCGGGTCGTCTGGAAAGCTCTCCCTCGCCCCGAACTCCGGCACCGGAACGACCTACTCCCAAGCTACGATCCTCAATGGAGGCAACCTCAGCACCACAGGTGGAACCGCAGCCACTGTGGCAGGCACCGTCACGCTGGGAACCTCCACCACCAGCACCATTGCGGTTGGTCCAGCCATCACTGTCAATGCCCTCGCCGGTTCGGGAAATGCCAACATCACGACAGGCATTCTCAATCTCGCCGGGTCGAATCCCACTTTCAGCGGGAGATACATTGTCTCGTCAGGTGGTACTCTCAAGCTCAACAACAGCATCGCATCCAGCAACGAAGTCACTCTCGTCCGCGGCGCTTCGAGCCGCGCAATGATCGACTTGGGCTCAGCTTCCGCCTGGAGCGGTGCCATCACCTTGGACAACACCGCCACCCAAACCTCCGGCACTCAGTTTTCCGGCTTCTGGGCCGGCGGCACGGATGCCGCCACCGCCAGCATCGTGTCTGGCAATATCGGATTCAGCACCCTGGGCAGTGCAGCGCAACCCGCTCTGGTTCTCCGTGGCAATGCCAAGACCGGCAAGGTAACCGGTTCCATTTCACTCTCCACCGGCACCGTGCAATTCCTCGATGGCACCCAGTGGGAATTCAGCAACGCCTCCAACACCTGGGGCAAACTCGATATCAATCACGCGAGTGGCATCGCCACTGTCGGCGCGGCCAACACGCTTTCATCGACCGGCGTGGTCTCCTCCACCGTCGGCGGGACGCTACAACTCAGCAACCTGGCTGGCACCACCGCCTACAGCCAGACCATCGCCGGTCTGGACGGTAACGTGAAAGTCGGCCTGAGCACCGGAAGCGCGACACTCACGCTCAACACCACCGCCGACCAGTCCGGTTCCGGTGTCATTTCCGGTGCCATCAGCCTGGTCAAATCCGGCCCAGCCAAACAAACGCTTACCGGTGCCAACACCTACACCGGAACCACCACCATCAACGGCGGAACCCTCATCCTCGGTGCCACTGGCGCGATCAGTACGAACAACCTCGAGGTCAGCAACGCGACTCTCGACCTGCGCAAAGCCTTGTCCACCAGATTTCAATCCGTTAACGACCTCACGCTGAGCAATGCCACTCTCGAGATCGGCATGAATGCGGAGCCAGACCAGATTGACGTCTCGGGTGCCACCTCCTTGAGCGGCACCAATGTCCTCAAACTCCATGGCAGCCTGCCTACCGGCACCTATGACATCATCACATCCCCCGGCACACTGACCGGCACCTTCATCCTCGATACCACCAACGTGATCCCTTCGGGTTTCCCCGTATCCTACAGTGGCTCCGTAGTTGGTGGAAACTATGTTCTGACCGTGAGCGGAGCCGCCACTCCCTTTACCGCTTACTGGCGTGGCGATGTGAGCTCGGTCTGGAACGACTCCGCCTCGGCTCCCAACAGCAACTGGGCAGACAGCAGCGCGGGGACCAGCGATACCGGACAAATCCCGGGTGCCATCACTGATGTGTACTTTTCTACGGTGTCTGCAGCCAACACCAACACCACGCTCGGAGGAAACCTTAGCATCAACAGCCTGAATTTCGAGAGCGGGTCCGCCACCGTGGGTGGTGCCAACACCCTCTCGATCCTGAGTCCTTTCGGCAACGGAATCAATGTCCAGTCCGGTGCCAACGCCACTCTCAACACCACCATCCTCTGCGCCACCACCACCGCCGTGCAAGACGGTGGCACACTCACGATAAGTGGCGGCAGTCTTGGAGATGGTCCGCTGATGGTGGATGGCACGCTCAATCTCAACACCAGCATCTCCAAAAGCACCTTGTTCGGTTCCAACGCCGGGGTCATCACCCGCTCCACGGCCGGTGCCAGTACACTGACGGTCGGCGGCACTGGCACCACGACCTACGACGGCGCGATCAATGACGGCACTGGCACCATTGCCCTGAACAAAACAGACAGCTCAACCCTGATTCTATCCGGTTCATCGAACGGATACAGCGGTGGCACCACCATCAACGGCGGAATTCTCCGAGCCAGCGGTTCCGGCACTCTCGGGACCGGTGCGGTTTCAGTCCTGACAACCGCCGCCGCTTCCATTAGCCGGCTCGATCTCAGTGGAGCCACGGTTGGAAATGCCATCACACTGAACACTACGGCATCATCGGATTTCCTTGGAGCGCTCACCGCGAATGGTGGCGTCACCTCCACAGTCAATGGTGTTGTTACGGTTTCCGCGAACCCCAGCACCGGCGGCCATTTCGCCTCAAGCGGCGCGGGCTCCGTGCTGCGTCTCAATGGTGCCATCAACGTCACCGGCGGCCTCATTCCCAGAGTCCGTACCGGCGTTGTTGAAGTCGGCGGCGGTGGGGATTACACCCGTTTGGATGTGTTTGCCGGGACCTTGCGCCTCATCGCCGACAACGCGGTGAATCCGGCCGCGCGCCTCCACCTCGGCCAGTCCGCAACCGCGACATTCGACCTCAATGGTTACGCCCAGACCCTCTCGCAACTCACCCGCGATGTGAATGCCGCGGTGGTCACCAACAATGGAGCCTCTCCGTCCGTGCTGACGCTCGATTCGTCCGTAGATCACACCTATGCAGGCACCATCACCGCCGGCAGCGGAAACCTCAGCCTCGTGAAAAAAGGCACCGCCACCGTCACTCTTACCGGAGTCAACACCTACACCGGAAACACCAGCATCGAGGCCGGCATATTTGCCCTTGCAGACAATGCCCGCCTCAAATTCGCCATCGGTGCCACCAGCGGCGTGAACAACAGCCTCACCGGCACCTCCGCCACACTCGCTGGGGATTTCGACATCGACACCAGTCTCGCCGATGCCAGTGCCCTCACCTCCGCCACATGGACCTTGGAAAATGTCGCATCCCTTACCGGAGCCTACGCAAGCACTTTCCAGGTCGTCAGCGGAGCCACGACCTGGACCGCCACCGGCGATCAATGGACCAAGACCGTTGGAGCCAAGACCTACACCTTCGATGAAACCACGGGAATCCTCACTCTGACATCCGGCGGCTTCGATTCTTGGATCGCAAGCAAGGGCCTCACCGGTCTTGACGCCGCCTTCGATGCCGACCCTGACAACGACGGGCTCGAAAACGGGCTCGAGTTCGTCCTCGGTGGCGAACCGAATCCCGCCAACCCGGGCTCCAACTCCGCTTCACTCCTCCCTATCGTCTCGCACTCCTCCGGTGATCTGATCTTCACCTTCAAGCGCAAGGACCTCTCGGAATCCGGTGTCACGTTGAAGTTCCAATGGTCCACTGACCTGACCTTCCCGTCACCCGCCAATGACATTCCAATTGGTGCAGCGGATTCGACCACCGACACCATCACGGTCGATGTCACCGAGGACAGCCCGGATGCCGATACCGACACGATTGTCATCACCGTGCCCGCGGCCAAGGCAACCAGCGGCGAACTCTTCGGGCGTCTCAATGCAGCAATGATCCCGTAAGACCCTTTCAGGAATCCTAAAGCCATCCGGAGAAACCAGTTATGAAATATCGCTTCAGTTCCATTCACGTCGCCAGCACCGCGGCGCTCTTGTCTGCCTCATCGGCTGTTGCCCTTGATTACCAGTGGAAGGGCACCACCAATGATGTCTGGAACACCAACACCAACTGGCTCTTACAAGGCGGTCCGACAACAACCGCCCCGATAACCGGAGGCACCTACACGAATGACCGTCTGCTCATCATGGACGGAACCGGAGTGGATGCCGTTTACAACCCGGGTGCCGGGGTGACCACCACCTTCGGAGGTGACCGTGGGATCCTGATCGGCACAAGCGGCTTCACCGGGGCCCTGACTGTGCAAAGCGGCATCCTGAGAACCACGGGTGGGACAAACAACCCACTCATGGCAAACGGAGTGAATGCGACGCTCCTCATCAATGGCGGCACGCTGGATGTGAGCAGCAACAACACCAACTTCCTCCAGATCTTCAACGGCACCGCCGGAGTACAATCCACCGTGACTATCAGCAATGGCGGCTCGTTCATCGGCAACGGGTTCGATCTGACTTCCAGCCAGAATACGGCAAACAACTCCGGCGTCGGCGTGATCAACCTGGACGGAGGAACCTTCGCGGTAAGAAAAATCCTACGCACTATCACGGCCGGCACGGGAACCAACACCCTCAATTTCAATGGCGGCGTGTTGCAGGCCAGAGCGAGCGACACCACGTTTTTCAGCGATCTTTACAACACCACGGCCATCGTGAAATCCGGCGGTGCCAAGGTGGATACGAACGCCTTCAATATCACCATCGGTGAGATTCTCGCCCACGATTCCGCGCTCGGTGCCACGCTTGATGGCGGACTGGCCAAGACTGGCAGCGGAACACTGACCCTCTCTGGCGCGAACACCTTCACAGGTGGTACCACCATCAGCAATCCCGACGACACCGGTGGCATCGTCGTCGCCAATGCAGCGGCGCTCGGCACGGGTTCCGTCCTCGTCAATGGTGCCCAGCAATTCAACCCCTCGCTCGCCGTCAATGGCGGCCTGACCGTGAACAATGCACTGACCCTCAAACGAGGCGTTGGCACTTCCACATTCCGGGCCGTCCTCGGACTCGGTGCCGGATCGAACTGGAGCGGCAACGTCACCCTCGACAACACCAGTGCCAACGGATTCGCCGCCATCCTCGCAGGCGGCACGGACGCAGCCACCGCCAGCGTCGTTTCGGGAAACATCGGATTCAGCACCTTGGGCAGCGCAGCCCAGCCCGCGCTGGTTCTCCGCGGCGGCGGCAGGACAGGCAAGGTGACCGGCTCCATTTCACTCTCCACCGGCACCGTGCAATTCCTCGATGCCACGCAATGGGAGTTCAGCAATGCATCCAACACCTGGGGAAAACTTGACATCAATCACGCAAGTGCCATCGCCGCTGTCGGCGCGGTCAACACCCTTTCCTCCACCGGCGTGGTCTCCTCCACCGTCGGCGGAACCCTGAGACTGAACAATCTGGCTGGCACCACCGCTTACAGCCAGACCATCGCCGGTCTCGACGGAAACGTGAATGTCGGCCTGAGCACCGGAACCGCAACGCTCACCCTCAACACCAGCGCCGACCAGTCCTCATCCGGTGTCATTTCCGGAGCCATCAGCCTGGTCAAAAGTGGCTCCGCCAAACAAACCCTCACTGGCACCAATACCTACACCGGCACCACGGCCGTCAACGCCGGAACGCTGGTGATCAACGGCAGCATCTCCACCAGCACCCTCACCACGGTGGCCAGCGGTGCCACTGTCGCCGGTTCCGGAACCGTCGGAGCCTTGACCGTGCTGGCAGGTGGCTTCGTGGCGCCGGGAAACAGCCCGGGCATTCTCAATGTTGCAGGCAATTACACTCAATCCGGAACCTATAGCGCGGAGATCGCCGGACTCACCGCCGGGACCGGCTACGATCAGATCAACGTCACTGGCACGGTGGACATCACCGGCGGAAGCTTGGCCACGACATTCAGCGGCACCGGATATGCCAACGGCAACCTGCTCTTCATCCTGCTCAACGACGGTGCTGACGCCATCACCGGCACCTTCTCCGGTTTTGCCCAGGATGCCATCGTGACCAGCTTCGGAGGTTTCGATTGGAAGATCAGCTACAACGCCGATTCCACCGGGAACACGTTCACCGGCGGCAACGACATTGCGCTCATGGCCGTTCCGGAAGTCTCCTCGGCACTGTTAGGAGGTCTCGGCATGCTCGCCCTGCTGCGCCGCCGCCGGGCCTGAGCCGGAACTCCGATTCTCCATCACCCGCCGTGACCGCCCATTCAATGGCGGCTCCGGCGGGTTTGTATTCTAGTTCCAAATTCACGTTAGATATTCCGGCCATGCATGATTCTCGATCTGGAAAACCCGAGGTTTCTTCCCTGCCGGCCCGTCTGGACCGAAGGAGTTTCATGGAACTCTCCATCGTTGCAATGGGTGCTGCGGGACTTGGTGGCAGACTGGTTGCGGAAGAACCAGGCACAGCCGTGGCGGCGGATGCCACAATCATAGGTCCCTTCAAAAACGGGCGTCCCGACATGCAACTCTCGCCGTTCACCGGCATGAACCGCAAGTCCTGGTTGGCATGTGGCAGACACATCCTGGAGGGCGCGTTTTCGCATGTGAAGGGACTGGAGGATCCGATGTTTCTGCCGAAAATGCCCGGTCCGGGCTATCCGGAGAACAATGAAACCGCCCCGCGACAACTGCGCAGTGCGGCGATCTTCGAGGCCATTGCACGCACCTTTAATGTGGCCGCTCCCTTACTGAAAGCGGACCCGGATCTGACCATTTGCGGCATCAGATTGCTGGACTATTACAAGCATCACCTGATGCGCCTTATCACCGACGACCAGTGCGACTACTTCATCGGCCGCGCCACGGATTACACGGCACAGGTGCAGCAGACCTGCGAGCTCGGGAATCTCTCGATGTGGTGCCTCATCGCGCCCGAGGCATTCTGGGATCAACTCGACCAAGGTCAGAAGGACAAGCTTGCCGCCGCTATAGGCCCATGGGCCTTGGGGCACACCTTGCCCCACAATTGGCGATGGTTCAATGTGATGATGCTTACCTTCCTCGATCTAACAGGATATCCTGGCGACAAGGAGGCGATGCGCAATCATCTGGAGCATCTCATCGTCCTACATGCCGGCGATGGCTGGTATCGCGACACCGGATACGACTACTACACCGCCCACGTGTTTCACCTGTATGGAGCCATTTGGAGCAGTCGCTACGGAAGCAAGCATCTGCCCGGACACGCCGCCGCCCTGGACCGACAGTTCGGGGCGTTCCTCCATCACTATCCACAGATATTCAGCCGCGAGGGCCACGTGATCATGATGGGCCGCAGCGCGCTCTATCGTCTCGGGGCGAGCGCCGGAATGGCGGCCGCGCAATTCAGTAAGGAAAGCGATCCGTTTCTAACACCCGGTCACGCGCGGCGCATCGCGTCAGCCGCATTGCTGCAGTTCGTCACCCATCCGGAGTTTTTCCAGATGGGCATCCCCGCGCTGGGATTCTATGGGCCGTTTCCCGCCGCCATCCAGGGATACAGTTGTTCCGCCAGCCCGTATTGGATGTTTCTCGGTTTCTCCTGCCTCACGCTTCCGGAGGATCACCCGTTCTGGTCGTCTCGCGAAGAAATGGGCTTCTGGGAAAACATCGCGCCCGATTCCGCTCGAACCGAGTTCTGGCCGGGACCGGGTTTCCTGGTCACCAATCACGGACCCTCCGGTACGACCGATGTCAGACCCGGAAAAATCAACAACCGGGACCCCAACTACTCGCGTCTCGTGTATAACTCCGCCTTCCCATGGTCGGCGGACGGTCCCACCGCGATCTCCAATGCCATCACGTTGCTGGATGAAGGAGGCAAGGCAATCCTGCCCATGCACGTCAGCCTCGCCGGTTACAGGCAGGGCGTGCTTTATCGCCAAGCGGTTTTCCCAGGCCATCTGCCGCCTTCGGTGGACATGGCAACGATCCCCATTCCCGGTGGAGAAATCCGGGTGGACCGCTTCCGCCGACTGCGCCCCGCCAAGCTGACGGTCGGTCACTTCGCGATACCCCATAGCGGTGGAAAAAGTCCGATCATCCGCAGATTTGATGCCGAAAACCACCCTTGCATCGTGGCCGCCATTCCGGGACGTCAACTGGCCCTTACGATCTATCAGGATTGGGACAGGCTGGAAACCGTCGTCCATCAAAACACCCATCCAGAGGCGAAGGAATGCACCATACTCCACGCCACGCGCACCGATCCGCCACAACCCGCTTGCCCGCTCGTGCTTTGTATTTCCATCCTCCTGCACCGTGCCGACGACAAGACATGGGCACCACGGGAACTCCAGCCGATCGCGTCCGTGATGCCGCTCGTATCCGGTGGCAGTCCAGCCCTCTGCGGAATCCGTATCCGCCTGCGCGACGGGACAGAGGTTCCAGTCGCCTTCGGCGACATCGATGGATGCAACTCGACCTGGTAAATCGTTGTTCGTAGCCCACCGATTGAAGTGGGAAAGGAACCAGCGGCCGCCAATCAAGCCCCCGGCAGCTCGATGAAGCCTTCGAGCTTCCGGATGCGGGTGGGGTGACGCATTTTCCGGAGGGCCTTGGCTTCGATCTGGCGGATGCGCTCGCGGGTGACCTGGAACTGGCGGCCGACTTCTTCGAGGGTGCGGCTGTAGCCGTCCTTGAGGCCGAAGCGTTGTTCGAGGACCTCGCGCTCGCGTTCGGTTAGGGTATCGAGCACGTCCTTGATCTTGTCCTTGAGCATCGAGAACCCGGCTTCTTCCATCGGGTTGTCGGCGGCCTTGTCCTCGATGAAGTCACCGAAGGAGGTGTCGTCCGAATCGCCGACGGGGGCCTGCAGGGAAATCGGCTGCTGGGCCATCTTGAGCACGGCGCGGACGCGTTCGACGGGAAGGTGGATTTCCTCGGCGATTTCCTCGGGTGAGGGTTCGCGGCCGTATTCTTGGACGAGCTGCTTCTGCACGCGCATCAGCTTGTTGATCGTCTCGATCATGTGCACCGGGATGCGGATCGTGCGGGCTTGGTCGGCGATGGAGCGGGTGATGGCCTGGCGTATCCACCAGGTGGCGTAGGTGGAGAACTTGTAGCCGCGGCGGTATTCGAATTTCTCGACCGCCTTCATCAGGCCCATGTTGCCTTCCTGGATGAGGTCGAGGAAGGAGAGGCCGCGGTTGGTGTATTTCTTGGCGATGGAGATGACGAGGCGGAGGTTGGCTTCGACCATCTCGGTCTTGGCCTTGAGAGCTTCCTTGAGCCAGTGGCGCAGGTTTTTGTTGGCCTCTTCGAAGGTCTCCTGGGTGTGCCAGGCCCGCTGCTGGAGCTCGCGCATCTTGGTGACGAACTCCTTGTCTTCCGGATCGGCCTGAAGCTTGCGGCCGTATTTCCAGAACTTCTGCATGTAGTCGTCCACCTGCTCGCAGAAGTCCTCGACGACTTTCTGTTTGAAATAGAAGCGTGTGAAAACTCGGTTGAGGGTCTGGATGTTCTTCTGGAAATCCTCCTCAAGCTTCTTCTTGCCGCGCGGATTCTTGGCGGAGAGCTGGCGGAAGATGTCGTCGTTCTCCTGGTGGAGTTGCTTGAGCTGTTCGCAAAGTTTCGGCAGGCCCTTCATGTAGCGCTCGCGGGACTCGATCTTCTTGTCGAGGATGACGCGGTCGAAGCGCTCGCGGCCCTTGTTGAGCTTGTCGGCGAGATCGAGGTAGGAATCGGCAACGAAGCCGAAGAGGTGCAGGTGTTTGGCAACCTCGATTTCCGCGTCTTCGATGCGCTTGGAGATTTCGACCTCCTGTTCGCGGGTGAGCAGGGGAACCTGGCCCATCTGCTTGAGGTACATGCGGACCGGGTCGTCGAGGATGTCGAGTTTCTGGTCGGCCTTGAGCTCCTCGTCGTCGCCGCCGTCGTCATCGCGCTTCTTGTCCTTGTAGCGATCGACCTCGGAGGCGTCGATGATGTCGAACTCCATGTTGCGGAGTCGCTCCATGATGGCCTCGACGTCCTCGGGATCGACGAGGTCGTTGGGCAGGATGTCGTTGATGTCGTCGAAGGTCAGGTAGTCCTGTTCCTTGGCGAGTTTGATGAGTTCGCGGATTTTCTCCTGGATCTCCGGGGTGTCGATGCGGCGCTTGCTGGCCTCCGACTTGGTGAGTTTTGCCGAGGTGGCTTCCGATCCGTCCTTCGCGGCTTTCGACGGGGATTTCGCGGCAGCGGCTTTGGCGTCGCTTTTGGCGGATGGTTTGGCGCTCTCCTTGGTGGCGGGTTTTTCCGCGGATTTGGTTTCGACTTTCGCGGGAGCTTTGGAAACGGGCTTGGCGGCGGCCTTCGGTTCCGGTTTTGCCGGGGCCTTGGGCGCGGGCTTGGCGGGCTGGGATTTCGCGGCGGGTTTGGAGGCCTTGGCGTCCTTGGCGGCTGGCTTGGCCGGCGCGGCTGCGGGCTTCGCGGGGGAAGCACTGGATTTCACCGGCTTCGGAGTCTCCTTGGGCACCCTGCTTTTTTCGGCCTCGGCCTTGGATTTTGCGGCGGGTTTCTTGGGTGACGGTTTGGAGGAAGACATGGAGTGAATGCGCTTTGGTCGGGAAATCAGGATACACCTCGCCCAGTCTATGGGCACTGCGGAAAAACCGCGGGCGGGCGGAATGAAATGACGGAGGGGAGGTGCGTCAAGTCCTTTCTTTTCAGGATTTTCCGCGGTTTCGCCGGGGGGCTCCCGACGTTCAGGGATTCTTTAGATTTTGCCCGCCTCGGGGGCCCGGCGTGACGGTGCATCCGGAGGGTTTGGAAAGGGGCTGGAAAATTTCTTTCACTGGTGGATTGACAAGGTGGGTTCCGTCCCTAGAGTTCGCGCCCCGAGCCGCGCGGCGGTCGGGTTCCCAACTTTTCAAAGAGTCTCCAGCCATGAGCAAACGCACTTACCAGCCCTCCAAGCGCACCCGCAAGCAGCAGTTCGGATTCCGCGCCCGCATGGCGACCAAGGCCGGCCGCGATCTTCTCCGCCGTCGTCGTCAGAAGGGCCGCAAGCGCCTGGTGCCGAAGGGTGTTGAGATTCCCTTCAAGCGCCACACCACGCAGCACGGTTGATCCGCTGGTGATCGCCTTGTGGCGGGCCCTCGTGCCATCCATCCATGCGACTTCCCAGGAAATGCAGCATGAAGGAGCGTGCGGACTTCGCACGGGTCAAGAAAACCGGTCGGGCGAAAGCCGGCCGGTTTGTCATTTTAAGCACGCTTGAGGACGAGTCGCTCGCCTCGTTGATGACCGGGTTCATCACCACCAAACGGAGCGGCAAGGCACACGATCGCAATCGGTTGCGCCGTCGTTTCCGTTCTCTGGTGCAGGCTCATGCACCGGCATTTGGGGAAATCCGCCGCTATCTGGTCACGATCGCGCGGCCGGGAGCCGCACAGGCGACATTTGAGGAGCTGGAGGCCGATTGGCTCCGGCAGGCCCGTCGCCTCGGGTTGCTGAAGGGTCCGGAGGTGGGTTCGTGATTTCTGCCATCCTGAGTGCATTGATCCGTGTTTGCATTCGCATTTACCAGCGCGTGCTCAATCCGATGATCAAGTTCACGGCCGGTCCCGGCGCGGGGTGCCGCTTCACGCCGACCTGTTCGAATTACTTTCTGCAGGCCGTGGAGGCTCATGGGCCGTTCCGTGGATCCTGGATGGGAATTTGCCGGATTTTCCGCTGTCATCCATGGGGGGGCAGTGGTTATGACCCCGTCCGTCCGGCGCGGGATTCCGGCGGAACCTCGCCAAGCAGGCCTCAATCCGAACCTTCCTCCCGCTCCTAACACTTTCCAACCGCATCCATGTACGATCGTAAAACCTGGGTAGTCCTCGCCATTTGCGGCGGCCTGCTCGCAGCCAACATCTATTACTCGGCCCAGACCCAGAAGGCGCAGGCCGTGGCAAGGGCAAAAGAGGAGGCCCAAAAGAAGGCACACGCCGCAGCCGAAGGCCTTGTCAATGAAACCAACGCCGCACTCACGGTGGAGCCGCCTCCGCCTCCGACCGAGGAAAAGCTGGTGGTCTTGAAAAATGACCGGATCGCCTTCACCCTCACCAACGTCGGGGGTGGTGTGAAATTCGCCGAGCTTCAGGACGAATTCGAGGTCGGTAGCCGGATCAACAAGGTGCAGGTGAACCGCTTCGGCGCGGGCCCGATCGGGGCGATCGCCGGGCTCGGTGACTCGTTGGAGAACGTGCCGTATGCCTACAAACCGGAAGACTCGGAGGAAGGGCGCAAGGCCGTGTTTATCGCCAAGCTCCCATCCGGGCTGATCGCCAAGAAAACCTTCACGCTCAATTCCGGAAATGAGCCCGGTGCGGCCTACCTTCTGGACTTCACACTGGATATCGAGAACTCAGCGGCCACGGCGCTGAATCTCGGGCAGTGGAGCATTTTCCTGGGGGAGGCCTCGCCGCTCTACCAGGCGGAGGTTCCCCAGCAGACCGGCTTCTTCCGCCGGGAGAGCGGCAAGATCCACTTCATTGACGGCAGTTCGTTCAAGGGTGGTTGGTTTTCGTCGGCCAAGTCCGTGATCAACAGCGGGGAAGGGGAGACGATCGAGTTCGCAGGGGTGACAAACCAGTTTTTCGCCACCGTGCTGCGTCCGGAGAAACCGATGGGGGCCTCGATGTGGGCGCGCTCCGCCCAGGTCAATCTGCCGAAAGGCACCGCTCCGGTCACCTCGGTGAGCGCCGGTCTCAGACTGCCCGCCGGCGAGATCAAGCCGGCCGAGAAAAAGTCGTTCAACTACCGTGTGTTCATCGGCCCGAAGCACAATCCTCTGCTCCGCAAGATGGACAAGCACTGGGGAGACGGATGGGGAGACGTGATGCAGTACGGCTGGTTCTGGTTCGTCTCGCGCCCTCTCAATTTCCTGCTCAACACCTACCACAACTGGCTCGATGGCGCAGCCAGCAAGTGGTCCTGGGGGCTGGCCATCATCCTGCTTACGATCACCGTCCGCTTTGTGATCTGGCCGCTGCACGCCAAGTCGACGCACACGATGAAGCGCATGGCCAAGCTCAAGCCCGAGATGGACAAGCTCAAGGAGCGCTATCCGGATGACCCGAACAAGCTCAACACCGAGATGATGGGCCTCTACCGGAAGTATGGCATCAACCCTCTGGGCGGCTGCCTTCCGATGTTCATCCAGATCCCGATCTTCTTCGGTTTCTACCGGATGTTGCAGTATGCCGTGGAACTCCGCGGCCAGGGTTTCCTGTGGGTGGACGATCTTTCGCAACCGGACACGCTCATGCATCTCGCCGGCGTTCCGATCAACATCCTGCCGGTGGTGATGGCGATTTCAAGTTTCCTGCAGATCAAGATGACTCCGATGACGGGCGACAAGATGCAGCAGCGCATCATCATGTTCATGCCCTTCATGTTCTTCTTCTTCTGCTACAACTTCGCCTCGGCCCTCGCGCTTTATTGGACCACCCAGAACATCTTCTCGATCGGCCAGACCTGGCTGATGAACAAGGTGCCCGAGCCCGAGCTCAAACCTGTGAAAGGTGCCGGCAAATCCTGGGTCCAGCGCATGGCTGAAAAACAGGCGGAAGCCCAACGCCTGCTAAAGGCGCGCGGTGCGCAGGGCGAGCCCCGGGACGTGACTCCAGACAAGAAGAAGCGCCCCCCGCGCACCGGTGGCTGAAGCATTCCGGAGGCCTCAGAGACAGCGGGCCAAATCGCGGACCAGCGATGGCCCCTGATAGATGAAAGAGGTGTAGATCTGCACGAGACTAGCACCTCGGCGCAGTTTCTCCCGAGCTTGATCGAGGTTTGAGACGCCGCCCACGCCAATGATCGGAATGCGTCCCGCGAGATGGCTGGCAAAGGCCTCGAGCACTTCGTTGCTTTTCTCGAAAACCGGTGGCCCGGAAAGCCCTCCGGCCTCGGTCGCCTTCGGATGATCCGCGACGGCGGACCGATCCAGAGTGGTGTTCGTGGCGATCAGCCCGTCCAGGCCGCCGTTGAGAAACACATCGCTGAGGTCCCGGATGTGGGCGGCATCGAGGTCCGGCGCGACCTTGAAGAGGAGGGGCACCCGCCGACCGTGCTCTTCGGCCAGTTTTTCCTGCTCCTTCTTGAGCGTCTCCAGAAGGCGGGCGCTTGCCTCCGCACCCTGAAGGTCCCGGAGCCCCGGCGTGTTCGGGGATGAGAGGTTGACGGCGATGTAACCGGCCACCGGATAAGCGGCACGCAGACAGGCCAGGTAATCCGAAGCCGCATCCTCGTTTGGCGTGTCCTTGTTCTTGCCAATGTTGAAACCGATGACGCCATCAAAGGTCTTCGATCGCAGCACGTTCCTCACTCCTTCCTCGATGCCCGGGTTGTTGAAGCCCATCCGGTTGATGATCGCCTCATGCGGGACCAGCCTGAAGAGCCGGGGCTTGGGGTTCCCCCCTTGCGGACGCGGGGTGATCGTGCCGATTTCGATCGATCCGAAGCCGAGTCTGCCAAGGGCGTCGATGGTGTTTCCCTCTTTGTCGAGCCCGGCGGCAAGGCCGATGCGATTCGGAAACTTGAGCCCCATGATTTCCACCGGAGCCACCCATTCGTCCACCGGACAGGTCAGTGCGAGCAAACCGAGTTTCTCCGCCGTCCTGAGACAGGACATGCTGAGATGATGAGCCTTTTCCGGATCCAGGCGGAAGAGCCCGGCCTTCATGATGGGATAAATCGCGTCGAACACAGACAGATCGTGAAATCGGCGCCGCTCCATGTCGAACCCCGGTTTCTGGAATTCTTCGGCCGACCTTGTCTCAGTTTCAACAGTTGGACGCGTCAAATTGTCTCAATCCATGGGCACTTTGGTTGCCGGATCCACTGGGTCGGCAGGCGTCGACAAAATAGGCATTGATAATCAACGACTTTTGAATCCAACCCAACGGGCACAGGGATTGCTCGACAGTTTTGTGGTTCGCCACCAATTCCAAAATCGATTCATTTTGTATTTACTTTTTAACCACAATGAAGGTATTTTCAAAGAAATGGGAATAAAACGTTCCCGGTGACGTTCAACCAATCAACCCCACACGACCATGGCCTACGAATCAGATGGCAGTTTGAAGCTTTACCTGAGGGAGATCTCCAAAACCCCCCTCCTCACTGCGGAAGAAGAGATCGCCCTCTCCGAGCGCATCAAGAAAGGCGACCCGGAAGCGCGTTCCCACATGATCCGCGCCAACCTGCGACTTGTCGTCAAGATCGCCCAGGACTACGCGAACTACGGAATGCCCGTCACCGACCTGATTTCCGAGGGAAACATCGGTCTGATGAAAGCGGTGGAGCGCTTCGATCCCGAGAAAGGGGGCAAGCTCTCGACTTATGCGGCCTGGTGGATCAAGCAGTCGATCAAACGGGCGCTCGCCAACCAGTCGAAGACCATCCGGCTTCCCGTTCACATGGTCGACAAGATTGCCAAAATGCGCCGGATTGCGGCCATACTGACCGAGGCTCTCGGCCGGGAACCGACCGACGAGGAACTCGCCGACGAAATCGGAGTGCCCCGCCGCAAGCTCGCGATGCTTCGCCAGGCTTCGCACCGCCCGACTTCGCTGGATGCCCCGATCAACGAGGGGGAAGCCACGGAATACGGTGAAGTGATCAGCGACGAGCGCGCGGTCAACCCGCTGGACATGCTCTCGGACAAAAACCTCCACAACGAGCTGGATGGGCTTCTTTCCGTGCTGGACGAGCGCGAGCGCCGGATCATCGACGAGCGTTTCGGCCTGAGCGGGCGCAAGGCCCTCACTCTCGAAGAGGTCGGTCGCGAGTTCGGAGTCACCCGCGAGCGCATCCGCCAACTCCAGAACTCGGCGCTCACCAAAATGCGCAGAGCACTGAGGAAGAAGGAGAAACCAATGCCAAAGCCTCTCGCCGCCGGTCTCGCGGAGGCCTGATTTCAAGTGTGTGATTGTTTCCGGTGGGCAACCGCGGCGGGTCATTCCGCCGCGGTTGTTTTTTGTGCGATCTCCGGCATCGCCAGTGGTGCACCAAGGATTCGACCCTCTGGAGGACCGATCTTTTGAGGGATGCGGGAAATTTTCGAAAAAAGTCAAATTAGGGCTTGTCAGGTCGCGGCCGCGCCCTAGATTCGCCGCCCCCGCAACGCGATCCGCCGCATTTTACATTCAGCGGATCATTCACATAGGGAAAATTTATCGGGTCAGCTCCGGAGAAAAGCTTCAGCGAGGTTTCCTCGTCGTCGCTCCGGTTTGTCCCCATGCCAAACCAGAACCACGCAGGAAATCATGCCGACCATCAATCAGCTCGTTCGCAAGGGACGCCTCACTCCGGCCGAAAAGTCGAAGTCACCCGCACTTGTGAACTGTCCACAGCGCCGCGGAGTCTGCCTTCAGGTGATGACCCGCACGCCCAAGAAGCCGAACTCGGCTCTTCGGAAAGTCGCGAAAGTCCGCCTCACGAACGGTTTCGAAGTCATCGCCTACATCGGCGGTGAGGGCCACAACCTCCAGGAGCACTCCATCGTGCTCGTCCGTGGTGGTCGTGTGAAAGACCTTCCGGGTGTCCGCTACCACATCGTTCGTGGTTCGCTCGACACCCTCGGCGTCGACAAGCGCCGCCAGTCCCGCTCGAAGTATGGCGCGAAGCGTCCGAAGCCCGGCCAACCCGCCGCGACCGGCAAGAAGAAGTAATTTCCGCAACCCAACCTTTACCCCAATTCCGCCATGCCACGCCGCAAGCGCATTTTCACCAAGCCGGACCGCCGCGATCCGCGCTACGACAGCTCCCTCGTCGGACACCTCATCAGCAAGGTCATGACCGATGGCAAACGTTCCCTCGCCCAGCGTATCGTGTATGCTGCGATCGACCGCGCCAACGAAGGCATCGACACCGTCGATCCCCTCGAGGTCGTCACCCGCGCCGTTGAGAACTCCAAGCCACGCGTCGAGGTGAAGTCCCGCCGCGTCGGTGGTGCCACCTATCAGGTGCCCCTCGAAGTGGCTCCCGACCGTTCCGAGTCGCTCGCCATGCGCTGGCTTGTCACCTACGCCCGCAACCGCAAGGGCACCCCGATGCACGTCGCTCTCGCCAACGAGATCAAGGACGCCGCCAACAACCAGGGTGCCGCTGTCCGCAAGCGAGACGACGTTCACAAGATGGCCCAGGCCAACCGCGCCTTCGCCCACTTCCGCTTCTAATCGACTCCAGCGCCCGAGAAACAGAATCCGCCCGTCGTGAATCCCAACAGTCCAAACCGCCAATACGTGCTCGAGCGCACCCGGAATATCGGGATCGCCGCGCACATTGACGCGGGCAAGACGACCCTCACGGAGCGGATCCTTTTCTACACGGGCATGATCCACAAGATCGGCGAGGTGCACGACGGTGCCGCCACGACCGACTGGATGGAGCAGGAGCGCGAGCGGGGCATCACGATCACCTCCGCGGCAGTCACCACCGAGTGGTGGCAACGCGCCGAGGAGGGAACCGTCAAGCTCTTCTCCGAGCAAAAGCAACGCATCAACATCATCGACACTCCCGGTCACGTGGATTTCACGGCCGAGGTCGAGCGCTCCCTCCGCGTTCTGGATGGAGCCATTGTTGTGTTCTGTGGAGTCGCCGGCGTCCAGCCCCAGACCGAGACCGTCTGGAGGCAGGCCACCAAGTATCACGTGCCGCGCATCGTGTTCGTCAACAAGATGGACCGGACCGGTGCCGACTTCGACAATGTGTTCCAAGAGGTGAAGGAAAAGCTCGGTGCCAATGCCGTGCGCATCCTCATCCCGATCGGCGCCGAAGACCACCTGAAGGGGCAGATCGACGTGGTGAACCAGAAAGCCGTCTATTACTCGGACGATGACAAGTTCGGTTCGACCTACACCATCTCCGAACTGGAGGGCGATCTCAAGGATATCGCCGCCGAGGCATACCAGGAACTGGTCAATGCCGTCGCCGATGTCGACGATCAGGTCGGCGAGAAGTTCCTCATGGAGGAGCCGCTCACTCTTGAGGAACTCAAGCAGGGCATCCGCCGTGCCACCATCGCCAACAAGCTGGTTCCGGTCGCCGGTGGCTCGGCTTTCAAGAACAAGGGCGTCCAGTATCTGCTAGATGCTGTGGTGGATTATCTTCCCAGCCCCCTCGATATCCCAGCGGCTGTCGGCATGAATCCCGACAACGAGGAGGAGAAGATCGAGGTCGTTACTTCCGACAACGGAAAATTCTGCGCTCTCGCCTTCAAACTCTGGGCGGACAAGTTTGTCGGAAAACTCGTTTTCTTCCGTGTCTACTCCGGCGTCATCCGGAAGGGCGACACCGTTTACAACCCACGCACACGGCGCTCCGAGCGTGTCGGTCGTCTGATCCAGATCCAGGCAAACGAGCACAAGGACATCGATGCCTGTTACGCCGGAGACATCGCTGCGATGGTCGGCCTGAAAAACGTCACCACCGGTGACACCCTGGCCGCTGAAAAGCACGACGTCGTCCTCGAGCCCCCGACCTTCCCCGAGCCGGTCATCTCAATGGCCGTCGAGCCGAAAACCAAGGCCGATCAGGAAAAGCTCGCTCTCGCCCTCGGCCGCCTTTCCGAAGAGGACCCCACCTTTACCGTCAAAACCGACGAGGAAACCGGGCAGACCATCATCTCGGGCATGGGCGAGCTCCACCTCGAAATCATCGTCGACCGTCTCCGCCGCGAGTTCAAAGTCGAGGCCAACACCGGCGCTCCTCAGATCGCCTACCGCGAAACCATCACCGCCGCAGCCGGCGGGGAGGGCAAGCTGGTCAAGCAGTCCGGCGGCCGCGGCCAGTATGGACACGTCATCCTCGCGATGAAGCCCAACGAAAAGGGCAAGGGGCTCACCATCGAAAACAAGGTCGTCGGCGGCACCATCCCCAAGGAATACATCAGTGCCGTCATCAAGGGAGTCAACGAGGCGATGACCAACGGCATCATCGCCGGATACCCCGTCATCGATGTTCATGTCGACATTCTTGATGGTTCCTACCACGATGTGGATTCGAACGAAAACGCCTTCACCATGGCCGCCATCTTCGCCATGAAGGATGGTTTCAAGAAGGCCAAATCCATTCTCCTCGAGCCCATCATGGCGGTCGAAGTCTCCACCCCGGATGATTACCAGGGGGATGTCATGGGAGACCTGAGCCGCCGCCGTGGCCAGATCCAGAACACGGAGTCCAAAGGCAAGCTCTCGATCGTGCATGCCAATGTCCCCCTCAAGGAAATGTTCGGCTACTCGACCGCCGTCCGCACCCTCTCCTCGGGCCGTGCCTCGTATGCGATGACCCCGTCGCATTTCGAGCAAGTCCCCAACAATATCGTCGAAGAGATCGTAAGCGACCGCTTAGGCTGATCACTCGCCCTGTAGAACCACCACGTAAACCGTCAATCAACCTCCACCATGGAAAATCAGAAAATCCGCATCCGCCTGCGCGCCTTTGACCATCGCGCGATCGACCGCTCCGCTCAGGAAATCGTGGAGACCGCCAAGCGCACCGGCGCCCGCGTTGCAGGTCCCATTCCGCTTCCGACCCGTATCGAGAAGTTCTCCGTCAACCGTTCGGTTCACGTGAACAAGAAGTCCGCCGAGCAGTTCGAGATCCGCACCCACAAGCGCCTTCTCGACATCGTCGACCCCACCGCCCGCACCGTCGATGAGCTCAAGAAGCTCAACCTTCCCGCCGGCGTGGACATCACCATCCGCATCTGAGTCGTCGCCTCCGGCAGCGAACCTCGAATTTCAATCTTCAAATCTCACCTTCTCTCACCGCCATGTCACTCGGCCTCCTCGGCAAAAAACTCGGCATGACCCGCTTGTTCGACGAACAGGCCGGTTCCATGATTCCCGTCACCGTCATCGAAGTTTCCGGAAACACGATCCTTCAGGTCAAAACCCCTGAAAAGGACGGATACACCGCCGTTCAAGTCGGATACGGCGACCAGAAGGAGCAGCGCGTCTCCAAGCCGGACCTCGCCCGCTTCAAAAAGGCGGGTTCCACTCCGAAGCGCTTCGTCAAGGAGTTCCGCTTCGAGACCGGTGCCGCCACTCCGGAGACCCACCCCGGCTTCGAAACCTTCACCGCCGGCCAATGGGTCGACGTGATCGGTGACAGCAAGGGACACGGTTTCCAAGGTGCCGTCAAACGCCACGGCTTCGGCGGTCTGCGCATGACCCACGGCTCCATGATGCACCGCAGAACCGGTGCCATCGGCTGCCGCTCGACCCCCGGTCGCGTCTGGAAAAACCAGAAAATGCCCGGTCACATGGGAACCACCAAGACCACCGTGCAGAATCTCAAAATCGTCGCCGTCCGTCCAGAGGATGGAGTGATCCTCGTCTCCGGCGCGGTTCCCGGCTCCAAGGGTGGCTATGTCACCGTCCGCCCCGCCAAGAAAAAGTCCGCCTGATCCGGCGGCTCCTCGTTAACTTCCACGAATCAACGTCATGTCCGCAAAGTCCCTCACCGTCGAAGACGCCCAGGCCGCCAATCTCGTTCTGGTTGGCCCGGAAAAAGGCCGCCAGGCCGTTCACGACCTTGTGACCGCCTACCGCGCCAACCGCCGCACCGGCTCCGCCAACACCAAGACCCGTGGCGAAGTCTCCGGCAACAACAAGAAAATCTACAAACAGAAGGGCACCGGTAACGCCCGTCACGGTGACAAGCGTGCCCCGATCTTCGTGGGTGGCGGCATCGTCTTCGGACCCCGTCCCCGCGATTACTCCAAGAAGGTCACCAAGACCGTCCGCAAGCTGGCCTTCCGCCGGGTTCTCGGCGACCTCGTCCGCGGCGGCAAGATCGTCAGCGTGGACTCTCTCTCCATCGCCGATGGCAAGACCAAGTCCTTCATCGCGACGCTCAAGTCCATCACGCAACCCGGCAAGGTCCTCGTCGTCGCCAACAGCTTCGATGATTCCACCTACCTCGCCGCCCGCAACGTCGCCTGGGCCCAGTTGGTCACGGCCTCGGATGTGAACGTCGAACAACTCCTCCTCGCGAACTCCGTCGTCCTCGTCGGTGACGCGCTTCAAACCATCGCGCAGCGCAGCGCCTGAACCCCGGACCCCACACCGAGATCATGAAAGACATTTACCAGGTCATCAAAAACGTCCGCCTCAGCGAGAAGGCCACCCTTCTTCAGGAGACGAACAACGAAGTCACCCTTGAGGTGGATCGCAAGGCCAACAAGCTGGAGATCAAGCAAGCCGTTGAGCAACTGCTCGGCAAAACCGTCGTCGGGGTCCGCACCGCCAACTACGACGGCAAAGCACGCCGCAAGCGCCGTGCCGACGCCGGTCGCACCAACCACTGGAAAAAAGCCGTCGTGCGCCTCAAGGAAGGCGAATCGCTCGACCTCATCTGAGCCCGCCCTCCGCAGCTCCAAACGTAACACTTCACCGTTCCGCGAGTCATGCCATTGAAAAACTTCAAGCCAATCACCCCGTCCGCGCGCTACAAGAATCTCCCGTCCTTCGAGGAGATCACCAAGAAGACGCCGGAAAAGAGCCTTCTTGTGCCCCTCAAGCGCACCGGTGGCCGCAACAACACGGGCCGCATCACCACCCGCCACATCGGCGGCGGTGCCAAGCGCCACTACCGTCTCGTAGACTTCAAGCGCGGCAAGCACGACGTGCCTGCCACCGTGGTCGGCATCGAGTATGATCCGAACCGCACCTGCCGCATCGCGTTGATCCAATACGCCGATGGACAGAAGTCCTACATCCTCGCGCCGCTTGGCCTTGAGGTCGGACAAACGGTGGTCTCCGGCCAGAATGTTGCTCCCAAGACCGGCAACGCCATGCCGCTCAGCGCCGTTCCGCTCGGAACCTCGATCCACAACATCGAGCTCATCCCGGGCAATGGCGGCAAGGTCGCCCGCGCCGCAGGCCAGCTCGCCGTGCTCTCCAACCGCGATGGCGGTTGGGCGCTCGTCAAAATGCCTTCCGGTGAAATCCGCCGCTTCAACGATCGTTGCTTCTGCACGATCGGTCAGGTCGGAAACCGCGATCACATGAACGAAACCTCGGGCAAGGCTGGCCGCACCCGCTGGATGGGCGTCCGTCCGACCGTCCGCGGAATGTGCATGAACCCCGTCGACCACCCGAACGGTGGTGGTGAGGGCAAATCCAAGTCCGGTGGTGGCCGTCAGCACCTTCTCAGCCCCTGGGGCCACGCGAAGGGTCAGAAGACCCGCAATCACAAGAAGACCACCAGCGTCTTCATTGTCGAATCCCGCCACAAGAAGAAGTAAGCCGGTTACCCTCACGCCTGAATCCCCAACTCAACGATTCCCATGCCACGCTCTCTCAAGAAAGGCCCTTTCGTCGATCAAAAGCTCCTCGCCAAGATCGACGCCGTTGCCGAAGCCGGATCCGACCGCAAGCCCATCAAAACCTGGAGCCGCAAGTCGATGATCACTCCGGACTTCGTCGGACACAACTTCGCCGTCCACAATGGCAAAACCTTCGTTCCCGTCTATGTCACGGAGAACATGGTCGGCCACAAACTCGGTGAATTCGCGCCGACCCGCATTTTCCGCCAGCACGGCGGCATCGGCAAGAAGTAAGCCACAGACCGTCATCCGCTCATGCGTTCCACCATCCATTCCAAAACCCTCGCCGCCGCCCTCGGGCTGCTCGCGGGGCTTGGAATCTGCGTGGCGCAGGTGCCGGATGCCGAACAACTTCAGCAGGCCCTCGTCGACCTCCAGGAACAGAATCAAGCCCTCCAGCGGAGCCTCGCCGAGGCCAACCGTGGCGAGAAACAGGCTTCCGAGCAGCTCGCCCAAGTTCGCGAGCGTCTCGAAGCCCTCGGCAAGAATCTGCTCGATGGAGGGGACGATCGCCTCGTGCAGGCTGCCGCGGATCTCCAGCTCGCCAACGAACGGATTTCCGAGCTCGAGGGCTCGGTCACCCGTCTCGCCTCGGCGGTCAGCGACTATCTCCGCCAGGCCGTGGTTTCCGATCCGGATGCCCGGCTCCGTGTCGAAACTTCGCTAAGAGAGCTTGACGCGGTTCTCGGACTGCGGCAGAAGCCCCGCCCCGATATCCGCTCCGGGTCCCTGCAACAGGCTCGCATCGTCAGCCTCGATCAGGAAAGCGGTATGCTGGTTCTCAACATTGGCGAAAGCCAGGGAGCCCGCATCGGCATGACCTTCCAACTCTCCCGCGGGCAGCAGCCTTACGGAAAAGCCATTCTCGCAGATGTCCGCAAGGGCGTCAGCGGACTTTTTGTCGAATCGCTCGACAATTCCGCGGACTCCCCGCGACCTGGCGATCTCGCCATTCTTGAAACACAACCTGAGTAATCAACCTTCACGCCCGACGCTTTATGGAAGTCAAAAGCACCAGTAAATTCGTACGTCTCTCGCCCAAGAAGGCGCGTGACGTCGCCCGCGAGATCCAAGGCCTGCCCGTCTCCAGCGCCCTCGACATCCTCAATTTCACGCCCAAGAAGGCCGCCCAGCTGATCGGCAAAACCCTGAAGACCGCCATCGCGGACGCCGACAACAACTTCGGCCTCGACACCGGCACCCTGGTCATCAAGGAAGCCGTCATTGGCGCAGCCCCCACGCTCCGCCGCTTCAAGCCGCGCGCCAAGGGCTCCGCTGGCCCGATCATCCGCCGCACCAGCCACATCTCCATCACCCTCGTGGGATCCGCCCCCGAGAAGAAAAAGAAGGTCGCCCGCAAGACGACCTCCAAGAAAACCGACGAAGCCGCCGCCGCTCCCGCCGCGACGGAGGAACAAGCCTGATTCATCTCCCAAAATCTCATCCCTCAGCAAACATGGGCCAGAAAGTAAATCCGATCGCATTCCGCCTCGCAGTCAACAAGGACTGGCGTTCGAAGTGGTATGCCAGCGGCAAGGACTACACCGACAAGCTCCACGAAGACCTCGCCGTCCGTGGATACCTGAAGAAGAAACTCCAAAACGCCGGCTTGGCCCGTGTGGTGATCGAGCGCGCTTGGAACAGCGTCCGCGTCACCCTTCACACCTCGCGTCCCGGTCTCATCATCGGCCGTCAGGGCAAGGAAATCGAAGTGATGACCAAGGACATCACCGACCTTTGCAAGGGAGCCCAGGTCAAGATCGACATCGTCGAGATCCGCAAGCCGGAGCTCGACGCCCAGCTTGTCGCCGAGCAGATCGCCGTGCAGCTTGAGCGCCGGATCAGCTTCCGCCGCGCCATGAAGCGTGCCCTCCAAACCGCCATGGAATTCGGAGCCGAAGGCATCCGCCTCCGTTGCGCCGGCCGCCTCGGTGGTGCCGACATCGCCCGTGCCGAAGGATACCGCGAAGGCAAGGTTCCGCTTCAAACCCTCCGCGTTCCCCTCGACTACGGTTTTGCCGAAGCCCGCACCGTTTACGGGATCATCGGCGTGAAGTGCTGGGTCAACAAGAAGGACGACGACGGCACCGGCGGCCGACCCCAGGGCGAGCGCGGTGATCGCGGCGGCCGTGGTGGCCGTGGCGACCGCGGTGGAGATCGTGGCGGCGACCGCCGTCCCCAGAACCGCAACTGATTTCATTCATCATCCAACACCAACATTTTCCAAGGAGGACTGAGCCATGCCTTTGATGCCCAAACGAACCAAGTTCCGCAAGAGCCACCGCGGAAGCCGCTCCGGCAACGCCCAGAGCGGAACCACCGTCGCCTTCGGTGACTTCGGACTTCAAACCCTCGACCGCGGATGGATGACCAACCGCCAGATCGAAGCCTGCCGTATCGCGATCAACCGCTCGCTGAAACGTAAGGGCAAGGTCTGGATCCGCATCTTCCCGCACAAATCCATCACCGCCCGCCCGCCGGAAACCCGGATGGGTAAAGGTAAGGGTGCCGTTGATGGCTGGGTGGCCGTCGTCCGCCCCGGCAACGTGCTCTTCGAAGTCGGCGGTGTCACCGAATCCGCCGCCAAGGAGGCCATGAGGCTCGCCTCATACAAGCTGGGCATCCGCACCCGCCTCATCACCCGCAATCCGCACGCCTGATCCACTCCCACACCAGTCTCACCATGGCCAAAACCAAAGCCAAAGACATCAAGGACCTCTCCACCGACGAGCTGGCGCTCCGCCTCCGCGACCTCAAGCAGGAGGCACTCAACCTCCGCCTCCAGAAGGCCATCGGCCAGCTTGAGAATCCCGCACGCATCCGCCAGGTGCGCCGCGAAACCGCTCAGGTCATGACCGCCATCACCGCGAAGTCCCTCGCCTGATCCACACGCACCAGCCTCCAACCGATTTCCTCACCATGAGCGATACTTCCCAGGAATCCAACACCCACGTCCGCAAGACCCGCGTCGGCGTCGTCATCTCCGACAAGATGGACAAGACCCTCGTTGTCGAACACGTGGCCCGCGTGCCCCATCCCCGCTTCAACAAGATCGTCAAGCGCTCCAAGAAATACTACGTGCACGACGAAAAGAGCGAAGCCAAGATCGGCGACCGCGTCCGCATCATCGAAACCCGTCCGCTCTCCAAGCTCAAGCGCTGGGCGCTCGCCGAGGTGCTCAGCCACTGAGATCGCTTCCAGCGTTTCTCGTATCCCCAAGTTCTAATCTCCAATTCTTCCAAGCCATGATCCAGATGGAAACCATGCTCGCCGTCGCCGATAACACCGGTGCCCGCAGCGCAAAAATGATCGGCGTGCTCGGCACCCGCAGCCGCACCGCCCGCGTTGGTGACGTGATCACCGCCCACATCCGCGATTCCATCCCGACCGCCGCCGTCAAGAAGGGCAGCGTCGTCAAGGCCGTCGTCGTTCGCACCGCGTTTCCGATCCGCCGCCCCGATGGTTCGATCCTTCGCTTCGACTCCAACGCCATCGTCATCATCGACAAGGACAACAACCCCCGCGGCACCCGTATCTTCGGCCCCGTCGCCCGCGAACTTCGCGAAAAGTCCTTCATGAAGATCGTTTCCCTCGCCCCCGAGGTGCTCTGATCCATCCATCCCCAGCATTTCTATTCCCATGAGCCGCATCAAGACACACGTCAAAAAAGGCGACCAAGTCGAAATCATCACCGGCAACCACAAGGGCAAGCGCGGCACCGTGCTCCTCGTGGATGCCGTCAAGGGCCGCGTCGTCGTCGAAGGCGGCCGCCCGGTCAAGAAGGCTACCAAGCCGAGCGAAGCCGACCCTTCCGGCGGCATCAAGACCATCGACGGTTCCGTTCACATCTCCAACGTCAAGAAAGTGGGCTGAAGCCCCGTGCTTCCGCCCGCGCTTAAGCGCAAAGCCAAACCAAGCGCTGACCCGCAAAACCAATGAAACTACCCGTAATCCAACAACATTATAAGGACAAGGTGGTGCCCGCTCTTCAGAAGAAGATGGGCTATGCCAACATCCACCAGGTTCCCCGCCTCGAGAAAATCGTGGTGACCTCTTGCATGGGCAAGTCCCCCGACCGCAAGGTCGCCGTGGACGACGCCGTCAACGAGATCCAGAAGATCACCGGCCAGCGCCCGTCGATGACCTACTCCCGCAAGGCTGTGGCCAACTTCAAGCTGCGCGAAGGTGAAGTCCTCGGTGCCCGCGTCACCCTCCGTGGTGCACGCATGTGGGAATTCCTCCATCGCTTCATCCACATCACCGCGCCGAACATCCGCGACTTCCGCGGAATCTCCTCCAAGTCCTTCGACGGACGTGGGAACTACGCCTGCGGCATCAACGACCAGTCCATTTTCCCGGAAATCGAGATCGATCAGATCAAGCGCCACATCGGCTTTGACCTGATCTTCGTCACCTCCGCCAACACCGACGCCGAAGGCCGCGCGCTCCTTTCCGAGCTGGGCATGCCCTTCCGCGACATGAAGAAAGCCAACGAAGAAACCGCGGAGGCCGCCGCAGTCTGATCTGCCAAACCCCATCCATCCGAAAGAATCACCACCATGGCAGTTCTCACCGATCCCATTTCCGACTTCCTCACCCGTTTCAAGAACGCGGCACGTGCCGGCAACGAGGAATTCACCGCCCCCTATTCCAAGATGAAGGCGGACATCGCCCGCATCCTCCAGGAAGAAGGCTACATCTGGAACTACGAAGTCGTCACCGGCAAGCGCACCGAAATCAAGGTGAAGCCGAAGTTCGTCGACGGCCGTTCCGTGCTCACCGACCTCAAGCGCGTCTCCACTCCGGGCCGCCGCCACTACGTCGGTGCCAATGAAGTCCCCCGCGTCATGTCGGGCCTCGGCATCTCCATCCTTTCGACTTCGAAGGGCGTGATGTCCGGCGGCAATGCCAAGCGTCAGAACCTCGGTGGCGAACTCCTCGCCAACGTCTGGTAAGAACCCTCAACTCGCGAAAGGAAAACATCACCATGTCACGAGTCGGACTCAAACCCATCTCACTTCCCGAAAAAGTCGCCGTCAAACTCGACGGCAGGACGGTCGTTGTCGAAGGCCCCAAGGGCAAACTCGACTTCAGCCTTCCGCAAGGCATCGATCTCAAGGCCGGTGACGGAAACGTCATCCTGTCCCGTACAACCGAAACCCGCCAGCTCAAGGCGCTTCACGGCACCGCGCGCAGCCTGATCAACAACATGATCATCGGCGTCTCCAAAGGCTTCGTCAAAGATCTTGAAATCCACGGCGTCGGTCTCCGCGCCGCCGTCAAGGGAACGGATCTCGACCTCTCCCTCGGTCGCTCCCATCCACTGCTCCACCCGATCCCTTCCGGTCTGACTGTCACGGTCAACGAGAACACCAAGATCAAGGTGGAAGGCATCGACAAACAGCTCGTCGGCCAGTTCGCCGCCGAAGTGCGCGGTTACTATCCGCCGGAGCCCTACAAGGGCAAGGGCGTCCGCTACTCCGGTGAGCACGTCCGCCGCAAGGAAGGCAAGAGCGTCGGCAAGTAAGCCGCAGGCCGAAACCATACAATCATCACGGCAACATGAGCACCATCCAACGCAAGACGATTCGCCAGCGCATCCACAAACGCATCCGCCGCAAGGTCAGCGGAACTGCGGAGCGCCCGCGCCTCGCCGTTCATTACTCCAACCAGCACATCTACGCCCAGGTCATCGACGATACCGCCGGCAAGACCCTGGTCTCCGCTTCGACCATGGACAAGTCCTTCGAAAAGGCGTCCTCCAACATCGAAAGCGCCCAGAAAGTCGGCAAGCTCCTCGCCGAGCGCGCCAAGGGTTCCAACATCAGCGCCGTGGTCTTCGACCGGGGCGGCCACCTCTATCATGGCAAGGTCAAGGCCCTTGCCGACGCCGCGCGCGAAGGCGGACTCCAATTCTAACGCTCCGACCCGATTCCCATCATGGTAACAAATTCCGATAACGAAACTCCCGTTCCAGCGGCTGCCGAACCGGCACCCGCTCCAGTGGAAGCGGTCGCCGCCAGTGCTCCTTCGCACGGCGGATATCAAGGCAACCGCGGACAAGGCGGCTATCAGGGCGGTGGCGGCCGCGGTCGCGGTGGTCCGCGCCGCGAGGAGCGCCAGGCTCCCACGGACTCCGAGGGCAACGAGCTTTCCGAGAAGGTCGTCTTCATCAACCGCTGCGCCAAGGTGGTGAAGGGTGGACGTCGTTTCAGCTTCTCCGCACTGGTGGTTTCCGGTGACAAGATCGGCAAGGTCGGTCTTGGCTTCGGCAAGGCCAACGAAGTGGCGGATGCCATCAAGAAGGCCAGCGAGGGCGCCCGCAAGGTGCTCAAGCCCATGAGCATTGTGGACGGGACCATCCCCCACGAAATCTACGCCGAATACGGCGGCGGCAAGGTGCTGCTCAAGCCCGCTTCGCCGGGAACGGGCATCATCGCCGGTGGCGGTGTCCGCGCGGTTTGCGAGGCTGTCGGTATCCGTGACGTGCTTGCCAAGTCGATGGGTTCCTCGAACCATGCCAACGTGGTGAAAGCCACTCTCAAGGCACTTTCCCAACTCCGCACCCGCGATCAGGTTCTCTCCGGTCGTGGCAAGAAGAAGAAGGAAAAGGCCATCTGAGATCCAGGATCATAGATCGGGGATGTCCGTTTGAAAACCAGGCGAAAGCCTCCCTTTCACTTCAGTCCTTCCCGGTCCATCCAGAATCCACAATCCACAATCCACTATCTTTCCCATGCAACTTCACAACTACAGCCCCAATCCGGGAGCCAAGCGCAAGGTGAAACGCCTCGGCTGCGGCGAAAGCTCCGGTCACGGCAAGACCTCCTGCAAAGGCAACAAAGGTCAGAAGGCCCGTTCCGGCAGCGGCACCCGCGTCGGCTTCGAAGGTGGCCAGATGCCCCTTCACCGTCGTTTGCCCAAGCGCGGATTCAACAACTACGACTTCCGCGACAAGATCGGAACCGTCAATGTCGGTGACCTGGATGGCCGCTTCGAGGCCGGTGCCGTCATCAACGAGGAATCCCTCCGCAAGGCGGGTCTTCTCAATGGCCGCTGCGACGCCGTCAAGCTGCTCGCCGATGGCGAGGTCGAGAAGGCCTACACGATTGAAGTCGACAAGGTGAGCGCCGCGGCGCGCGCCAAGATCGAGAAGGCGGGTGGCACGATCAAGGCCTGAATCCCTTGAATCAAGCCCCCTCCATCGCCTGATTTCCGTTGGGGAAGCGCTTGCGCGCTTCCTCAACGTGTATATAAACCGCGCTTCGTTTTCCTTACCCATCCGTCATGATCTCCGCATTCGCCAATACCTGGAAGATCCCCGAACTCCGGGACCGCATTCTTTTCACGCTTGCCCTCATCGTCATCATCCGCCTCGGCGTGCACATCACCCTTCCGGGTGTGGATGCCACCGTGATCAAGGCCTGGTTGGACGACCTCTCGAAGCAGGATCCGACGAGCCCGACGGGTGGCGTGACCGCGCTGCTCACCGTCTTCTCCGGTGGGGGTCTGCAACAGGCAGGCATCTTCGCTCTGGGGATCATGCCGTATATCTCTGCATCGATCATGGTTCAGCTCATGACGGCTGTGGTGCCGAAACTGTCCCGCCTTGCCCGTGAGGACGGAGGGCGTCAGAAGATCACCCAATACACCCGTTACATCACCATCGGTATCGCGATTGTCCAAGGGTTCTTCGTGGCGAAGTCGCTCACCAATCCGGGCAGCATTCCCTACATGTCCGGCATCGAGCGCTTTGGCAATCTGGTTCCGGATCCGTCCGCGCTCTGGATGATTCTCACGGTGGTGACCATCGTCGCAGGCACCGTGCTTCTGATGTGGATCGGTGACCAAATCACCGACAAGGGGATCGGAAACGGGACCTCGATCATCATTACGGTGAACATCATTTCCTCGCTCCCCGGAGCTCTGATCCAAGCTTGGAAGTATTTCGTCGGCGGTCAGGGTGCTAGCCCGCAGGAAACAGGCTTCAAGGCCATCATGATGGTGGTGATGATCGCTCTGCTTCTCGTGGTGATCGCGGCAACGATTGCAATCACCCAGGCCCAGCGCCGGATTGCCGTGCAGTATGCGAAGCGTGTGGTTGGCCGCAAGCAGTTCGGTGGTCAGACCCAGTATCTGCCTTTGAAAGTGAACTACGCCGGTGTGATGCCGATCATTTTCGCATCTGCCGTTCTCTCGCTGCCCCCGATGATGCTTCAGTGGTTCTTCGCCGGTCAGCCTTGGGCGACCAAGATCTACGGTGAGTTTGTGGGTGGCGGCACGACTTATTATGTGGCCGGTGGTATTGGTATCTTCCTCTTCTCCTATTTCTGGGTGGCCATGATGTTCCAGCCTTCCCAGATCGCCGAGGACCTCAAGCGCAACGGTGGTTACATCCCCGGTGTGCGTCCTGGCAAGCCGACTGCGGATTTCCTGGATTTTACGATGACCCGCCTGACCTTTGCAGGTGCGATTTTCCTGACGGCGTTGTTCGTGCTTCCGGTGCTCACCGGGCATCTGGTGGGTCTTCCTCCCGGATCGCTGGTTCTGCATTTCTTCGGCGGCACATCCCTGCTCATCATGGTGGGCGTTGTGCTCGATGTGATGCGCCAGGTGGAAACCCAGTTGCTCCAGAAGCATTACGACGGGTTCCTCCGCAAGGGCAAGATGAAGGGACGCTACGACCGTTTGGCACAGGGCAGCAACGCGGCCCCGCGCACGGCGATTGTGTATCTCTGGACGGTCATCGCGGTTTTGATCGTGGTGGGCATCACCGCCTACATCTACAATAAGACCGGCCATTGACCGAGCAAGCAGCCAGTCCGGCTCGTATCATCCTGCTGGGCCCTCCGGCTTCCGGCAAGGGGACGCAGGGCAGGCGGCTCGCGCAGGCCCTCGGGCTTGGTTACCTCAGCACGGGGGCTCTGCTTCGCGAGGAAGTGGAGGCCCGCAGTCCGCTGGGAGCCCTCGCCAAACCGATCCTCGACCGGGGGGAGTATCTCCCGGATGACCTGATGTGCCGCATCATCGGTGAGTGGCTGGGCAAACAGACCGGAGGATGGGTGCTCGACGGATTCCCCCGCAGCGTGCCGCAGGCTGAGTTTCTTGACGGGCATCTCGCTTCCTGCGGGTTGTCATTGACGGCGGCGATCTCGCTGGAGGTGCCGCGTTCCGAGTTGCTGACTCGCATGCGCGGGAGGGTGGAATGCCCGGATTGCCGTTGGACCGGTCAGATTCAGCAGGTCGATGATCGCCAATGTCCCTCTTGCGGGGCGGGTGTCGTGGCCCGTGCGGATGACCATGAGGAGAATTTCCTGAGCCGTTATGCGGAGTTCGAGCGGTTGACTCGCCCGGTGATTGCACGGTATGCAGCTCTCGGGCTGTTGTTGCCATGTGACGCGACAGCGGCCCCGGACCATGTGGCCCGGACGCTGCTCAACCACTTTCCACCCCAGTCGTGAAACCCGAAGGTATCGGCTTCCGCATTCTCAAATCCTTTTTCCCATCCATCGTGTCCCGCAAAGTCCGCATCCCCATCAAGTCCCCCCGCGAAATTGAATTCATGCGGACGGCCGGAGCGATCGCTTCGAAGATTCTCCAGCAACTGGCCCGCGAGGTGGCTCCCGGCAAGACGACGGGCGAGATCGACAGTCTGGCTGCCGAGTTGATGCGTGAGAACGACTGCAAGAGCGCCTTTCTCGGCTATCGGGGATTTCCCGGTTACATCTGCATCTCGGTGAACGAGGAGGTGGTGCACGGCATCGGCGGGGATCGCAGGATCCTTCCCGGGGACATCGTCAAGATCGACGTCGGCATCATCAAGAGCGGCTTCATCGGTGACAATGCGACCACGGTGGCTGCCGGAGATGTTCCTCTGGAAACCAAGCGCCTTCTGGCTGCCACCGAGCAGTCGTTGTTTGAAGCCATCGATCACGCAAGGGCGGGTCGCCGGTTGGCGGACCTTTGCGGAGCGGTGGAGGAGTTTGTTGCTCCCCGGGGTTTTACGGTGGTTCGTGAGTTTGTAGGCCACGGTGTGGGTCGCCGTCTTCATGAGGAGCCGCAGGTGCCAAACTACCGGCCGCAGGGGAAGACACCGGTGCTCATGCCGGGAATGACTCTGGCCATCGAGCCGATGGTCAACGCGGGCGTGCCCTCGGTCCGGATTCTGGAGGATGGCTGGACGGTCATCACAGAGGATCGCAAGCCGTCAGCCCACTTCGAGCATACGGTCCTCGTCACCAGCGGCGAGCCTGAGATCCTGACCTGGCGGCCGCGGGAAGCCCTGCCGGAGATGTTGGGGTTACCTGCCTGGTGAGGCGCACCGTCCGGGTTGCCGCTTGTTCGATCGACGTTCATTCGCTATGGCCCGGGCATGAACGGATTGAAGACCCTTCTGTTGATCAAGGCATCCAACGTCTTCATGACCTTTGCCCGGTATGCCCATTTGCGGGACATGCGCGGGAATCCTTGGATCCTTGCGGTGTTGTTTGAAAGTCAGGTGGAACTACCTGGGAGCGGCAGTCCGTCTTGGTGGAGCCGTTTTTTTCATCTTCCGAAAATGAATGCCCGATGGTGATCCTGTTCCACAAACCCTACGGCGTGCTTTGCCAGTTCACTCCCGATCAACCGGGGCAATGTACGCTTGCGGAGTTCGGCTTTCCGGCGGGCGTGTATCCTGTCGGCCGCCTCGACATGGATTCCGAGGGACTGCTGCTGCTCACCGATGAAGCGGGATTCAATCACCGCTTTCTCGATCCGAAGGCGGCCCATCCGCGGACCTACCTCGCACAGGTTGAGGGCGTGCCAGCGAGCGAAGCGCTGGATCGTCTCCGGCGCGGCGGTTTGACGATTCAGGGCTACCGCACGAAGCCCTGTGGCGTCGAGATTCCGGATCCGCCGCCGGAGATTTCCGAACGGGTGCCGCCAGTGCGTTTCCGCAAGGAAATCCCGACCACTTGGATCCGCTTGACCCTGATCGAGGGCAAGAACCGGCAGGTGAGGAGGATGACGGCGATGGTGGGAAATCCGACGCTGCGTCTGATCCGCTGCGGCATCGGAGCCCTGGTCGCCGCGGATCTGCGCGAAGGGACATGGCGGCAGCTCAACGCGGCGGAAATCCGGATGCTGTGGCAAAGGTGAGGGGCGGCGAAGGTGCCGGTTTTCCTCCCATGGCCCCGATCACTCGTTTGGGGGGAGCGACCGGGGCATGACACACACTATACTGGGGGGAGCCCCATGGTGCCGGGTCTCAGAACTCCGCGGCGGGGCAGGAAAGCCATGGCGGATGCTGTCACAATTCCGGCCGCGAGTCACTTACGTCTTCACGTGGTCCGCAAGCCCCGTCACCAATCGCCGGTGAGTGTGGGAATGTGATCGTCGGTCGTGCTGAGCGAGCACTCCATGTATAGCTCGCCGATCGGTGGAATCGTATCCGGCCCGTAAGTGGGGCCGTAGGTGTAGGAACCGGCGGCGGGGCAGTTCGGCGTCGCTTCGATGAACTTGCCCAGGCCGATGATCTGGTTCTGCAAGTTGGGCGCCGTCCCTCCCGGGGCGTATCCGTAAAGATTGGAGTAACTCCGAACGGCCTTTTGGACCGCTTGGATGTTGATCAGGCAAATCACCCGGTCCGATCCGCGCTTCCACGAGCGGGTGGCGAAGAAGAGGACGGAAATCAGCGTGATCAAAACCAGAATAACCACCGTCATTTCCAGAAGCGTCATGCCTCGGGTCCGCCTGGGACACCTCGGCTTTCGGCGGTAGCGGGAGTGCCGATTTTGTGAATTTTTTGGGACTTTCATGGGCTGGCTGCTGACCCATAAAACTCTGAAATTTTGAAATAATCAATATTCTTTATTAAAAAGAACTCCCAAATACGGCCGTAAATGACTCATTATCAGTATTGAAATTTCAATTTGGTCGCAAATCCGGCCATAAGAATCGGGTCCGCATCGCTCATTTGGCTGCGGGTTTCGGGGGGGCTGCCTGGGTTTCGGCGAGGATGGCTGCAAGGCGGTCGGCGGCGGTGGCGTCGGTCTTTCGGAGGCGGTCGAGAGCGGTCCGGTTGAGAAAATCCCTTCCGCGCGAGGCAATCAGGTCGATTTCAAGGAGGATTCGGGGACCGGAAGCGGTGTCTGCGACGGGGTAGAGGGTGTCGATGGTCTTGCCGTCGGTGATTCTGCGGGTGGCGACGGCGGTGATCGATCCCGCGGTGTGGGTACCGACCACATTGGCGGCTTGGGACGAAGTGCGGTAGCCGGCCATTTCGTGGCCGAGGTTGCGCAAGAGCGAGATGCCGCTGTCTGGCAAGACGAGCCGGGCGGTCTGGCGCAATGCGTCGCTGACATTTGTGGCGACTGCGGACTTGAGGAAGGCTTCGACCACTCGGACCGCGTCGTCGGGCGTGGGGGGGGCGGTGTCCTGCGTGCGGGTTTCCGGGCAGGCTTGGAGGAGCTGGTCCCGCCACGATTTTTGCCAGCGCGGGGTGTTCTCATCGACCCATGGCTGGGTCACGGCGAGGATCTCATCCGAGGGCAGGGGATTCCAGAGCCATCCCATTCCGGTCTTTTCGAGGTGGAGGATGCGGAGGTCGGACTTGTCGGGATTCCGTGCGTCGAAGAACTGGATTGCGACGGCTGCCACCTGTTCCTTTTCCAGAAAATCCAAAGGCTCCGCGAGGCTAGGGGCGGATGGGCAGGCGGCGTCCCACCAGATTCTTGCGGCGCGTGCACACGCGTCCCGTTTGCGTGCGGGTTCACCCTGCAAGTGCATCAAGCGGGCCCAGTCCATCGATTTCCGGTTGCGCAGTGCGGCGATCAGGGCAGCGCGGGCCTCCGTCGCGGTGCCTGCCGGCGAGGGTGGATAAAGGCCTGCGAATCTCGAGGGAAACAGGTCGAGCAGGCTTGCGTCCGCCGGAGCTCCTTGAGTTTGGGATTCCTCGGCAGAAGCGAAGAACTCCTGCGGGGGATTGACCTGCCAGAGGCCATCGCGGTTGCGCGAGACGGGCACATGGATGATTTCGATTTTGCCAGTGGTGGATCGTGGCGAGGCACCGGCCGGATCGAGGCAGGCGACTGAGTGGATCGCGCTTGCTTCATCCGGTTCCTGATCGTGGAAAACCGGCATGCGAAGCACGGACGCGGACGTGAGGAGTCGCCATGGACGGGGGCACTCCGCAGCGTTGCTCACGGCAAGTTCGGCCAAGCGCAGGCGCTCTGGCCAGTTCGGCGGAAGGGGAGTGCAAAGCCCGCCAAGCATGCCGAGGATCTCGGGAAGGCTGCGGCGCGAACACGCGGACAGGAAACGTGTCGCCGCCTGTTCGGAAGAAAAACCGCGAACTTCCTCTTCAGCCAGGTGTTTGCGAATCGACCGCCGCAATCGGGCCTCGGCATCCTCGCGGAGGTTCTCAAGATCGACCACCTGCTCCCTTTGCATCCAGGTCTCCAGTGCATCCAGCCGCGGGCGGATGCCGGCCGCGTAGGAGATTCCGGTGTTTTCAAAGGACGCGGGCACCGGAGTGGGCTGCCAGGAATCCCCACTGCGCACCAAACCCACCGGGAAAACCTGAAGGCGGGAGGGGTCGAAGCCGCCGATCTTCCGGACAAGCACCGCAGCGAGATTGTCATCGACTTTCACCGGGCCGATTTCCAGAGGAGAGACGCCGATGTCGCGGGCGATGCGTTGGAGACGGCGTTTGATCTCGTCGCGTTTGCGCTCGGTCACCTGGGCCGAGATCGCAGTGTCCGCGCCGGGTTCGAGGCTGACGTTTCCGGAGCGCACTTTTTCGAGAAACCCGACGGCGGAATTCCCTGGATCCCCGGGACCTGCGGCGGCGATGCCTGCCAAGGCGAACAATGTGGAAACAAATTTCACGTCACCCACCCATAGCCTATGGACGGGCTGAAGAAAGCGAAGAATCACGGGGTTGCGGCAGGGCTGTCGATGCTGGACAGGAACTCGGGCAGGCTGCCGGTGATTCCCGCGAGCCTGGGATTGGCTTCCCAGGCCTGGTGGTTTCCGGCGATTCTGGCTGCCATGCGGCGCAGCGTTTCTCCGGCGTTTGCACGGGACATGCGGATCGGCCGCAGCCTGTCACCGGATGCGTCCGGCAGAATGTCCCAAGCGAAGACGAGGCGGCCGTCGACCACGCCCTTTTTGTCGCCCCAGCTCCGGGATTCGCCGAAGCGGATGTCACCCACCCACACGCCCTTCGCGTGGGGTCTGGCGATCCACCATCCGTCGGAAAACCACTTCACCATCCGTGCCTCGCGCAGTTCAGCGTAAGGCGCGAGGGCCTGAGCGCCTTTTGGATAGACGGTCCAGCGGACCGGGTTTGAATCGCTTTCGAAAACACTGCGGTATCCCACCCAAAACTCGTCACCCCGGTCCACCACGCAGCGCCAGAGGACGATGTTGAATGGGGTGGGTGCCTCCATGCGGCGCTGCCACGAGACTCCGTGTTTTTTCAGATCCGCTTCAAACCCCGCGGAGGCAACGAACTTCATGGCCACGCTCAGCAGCGCGTAAGCCGAGGCGAGGCCGAGCCCCCATGCGTTGATCCGGCGGCGTTTCGGCAATTGCTTTTTCGTGCGGAGAAACGCGAGCCAGATCAGGGCCACCAGCATCGGCAGGGTGAATGCCGGGTCGATGATGAAAAGATGGTTGAAGCCCACCCGGATCCCGGAAAACGGCCAGAATACGGAAGTGCCATAGACCGTGAAGCAATCGATCAACACATGGGTGCTCCATGCGGCAAACACGAACCAACCCGCCCGCTGGCGGGAGATCCGGTCCTTTTTCCAAAGCTTGGCGAGCCAGGGCGCGAGAAACCATGAAGCGGCGACCATCACCAGAAGCGAATGACTCGGTCCCCGGTGCCACCAAAGATTCCACGACTGGCTCAGCAGCGGGGAAAGCAGCACGTCGAGATCCGGGAGCGTTCCGAACAACGCTCCCCACGCGAGGGCGCGGTTGCCGAGGCGTTTGCCCAGCACCGCCTCGCCGACCGCCGCTCCCAAGGCTGCCTGTGTCAATGAATCCACGCCCGGAAAGATGCCGGAAATCCGTCGTTCGCAAATAGAAAACCGGTTTTCCCCGCCTTGACGCGGACCCCGATCCGGCGGGATGCTCCGCCCGCGATGAACGATACCACCCGCCCTTATTCCAGCCCGATGCTTGACGGCCCCGACCGCGCGCCCAGCCGCGCCATGCTCTATGCCGTCGGATTCAAAAAGGAGGATTTCTCCAAACCCCACATCGGCGTCGCCTCGACGTGGAGCCAAGTCACTCCCTGCAACGTGCACATCGACAAACTCGCCATCGAGTCCCGCAACGGCGTGGACGCCGCCGGCGGCAAGGGTGTCATCTTCAACACCATCACCATCTCCGACGGCATCTCGATGGGGACCGAGGGCATGAAATACTCGCTGGTTTCCCGCGAAGTCATCGCCGACTCGATCGAAACGGTCGTCGGCTGCGAAGGCATGGACGGCTTTGTGGCCATCGGCGGATGTGACAAGAACATGCCGGCCTGCGTCATGGCCATGGCGCGCATGAACCGCCCTTCCGTCTTCGTCTATGGCGGCACCATCCTTCCCGGTTGCGCCACGCTCAAGGGAGAGAAGAAGGACCTGGACATCGTTTCGGTCTTCGAGGCGGTGGGCAAGCATGCCAACGGCGAATACTCGGATGAGGAGTTGGAAACCGTCGAGTCCTGCGCCATCCCCGGTGCCGGATCCTGCGGCGGGATGTACACCGCCAACACGATGGCCAGCGCCATCGAGGCGCTCGGCATGTCCCTGCCTAACAGCTCCGCGCAGGCCGCCATCTCGGATGACAAGATGCGCGATTGCTTTGATGCCGGCGCCGCCGTGGTCAATCTCATCCAGCTCGGCATCAAACCCCGCGACATCATGACCCGCGAGGCCTTTGAAAACGCGATCACCGTGCTCATCGCGCTCGGTGGCTCCACCAACGCCGCCCTCCACATCCCCGCCATGGCGCATGCCGCCGGAGTGGACATCACGTTGGACGACTTCGAGCGCATCGGCCGCCGGGTGCCCGTGCTTGCCGACCTCAAGCCATCCGGCAAATACGTCATGGCCGATCTCGTCCGCATCGGCGGCACCGTGCCGCTCATGAAGATGCTGCTCGACGCAGGCCTTCTGCATGGCGAATGCATGACCGTCACCGGCCGCACGATGCGCGAGAATCTTGAGAAACTCGCCAAACCCTATCCTGAAGGCCAGCAGATCATCCGCCCGGTCTCGGATCCGATCAAGAAGGACAGCCACCTCCGCGTGCTTTACGGCAACCTCGCCGAGGGTGGGGCTGTTGCCAAAATCTCCGGCAAGGAGGGTGAAGTCTTCACCGGCCGGGCGAAGGTGTTCAATTCCGAGGACGATGGCATGAAGGCCATTCTCGGCAAACAGATCCAGAAGGGCGATGTGATCGTGATCCGCATGGAAGGACCGAAGGGCGGCCCCGGCATGCGCGAGATGCTCGGCCCCACCAGCGCGGTCATGGGGCTCGGCCTCGGCAAGGACGTCGCCCTGATCACGGACGGACGTTTCTCGGGTGGCAGCCACGGGTTCGTCGTCGGCCACATCACTCCGGAAGCCTGGATGGGCGGCACCATCGGCATCCTCGAAGATGGCGACGAGATCACCATCGACGCTGTGAAAAACCGCATCGATGTGAAGCTCGATGAGGCGGAGATCGCACGCCGCAAGGCATCCTGGGTTCAGCCCGCGCCACGCTACACGCATGGCGTTCTGGCCAAGTATGCGAAGCTCGTCTCCACCGCCTCCGAGGGCGCGGTGACCGACAAGTATCTGTGAGTCTCATCGAATCGGAAACCTGATGAGTCCTGCCGTTTACCACTGCGTTTCGTGCAGGGCACCCATCGCGCTGGAGGATGTGAACGTCTCGACCGACATCGCCCTATGCCGTTCTTGCGGCCGGACGATGTCGTTTTCGGAAGTGGTTCTCATCCCCGGTGCGGATGGGGTGGACCCGGCCCGGCCGCCCAAGGGACTGCGCATCGAGGAAAGCGCGATCCACGGGAAATCCCTGATCTATCGGAAGGTTCCGGCCGCTCTGCTTTTCCTCATTCCATTCACTGCGGTGTGGTCTGGGTTTTCGATGTTCGGAATTTACGGCACGCAGATCAAGGAGGGGGTGTTTGACCCCGCGCGCAGCCTTTTCGGCATTCCGTTCCTGCTGGGGACCATCGTCTTGCTTTCGATCATCCTGTTCGGCCTGTTCGGCCGCTGGCGCATCGGGTTTTCCGGCGGCGTGCTCTCGGTGGCTCTTGAGATCGGCCCCTTCGGTTGGACCCGCCGCCTCGTCTGCGACAGCAGCGCCACCGTGGGCATCAAGACGGCGAACTGGCAGAAGAACAATGTCCCGCAGAAGGTCATCGAGGTCGAGTGCCTTGGCAACAAGCTGCGCTTTGGATCGCCCCTTCCGGAAGAGGCCAAAGTCTTTGTGGCGGAGACGCTGCGGCGGATGATCCATGGCGCTTGATCCCTGCGAAAACGCGTGCAGTCCGCCGTGCTTCGTGGTTTCTCGTCCCGGGTGAACGGACGCGCGGCTCAACTCGACGGACTACGGGCGGTGGCCATGCTGGCGATCTGCTGGGACCACTGGCGTCCGGTGTCCTGGACGCGGGTGTTCCCCTACGAGATCTTCCTGTTCTTCTTCCTGGTGATGACCGGTTATCTCATCACCGGTTCCCTTCTCCGTGAGAGGGAGCGCTCGGAGTCCGCCGGGAAGCCGTGGCGCATGCAGGCGATGCGCGTCTATCAGATCCGGCGCGGCCTGCGAATCCTGGCTCCGTATTACGCCGCTCTGGCGCTTGCTTTCGTGCTGGGTGCGAAGGACCTTTGCAATGCGCCATGGTGGTATCTTCTGCATGGATCCAACCTTCACATGGCCACGCTGGCGGAGTGGCCGGATGGCACCAACCACTTCTGGTCGCTCTCGATGCAGCAGCAGTTCTATCTGGTCTGGCCTTTTGTAATCTGGTTCCTCCCGAGAAGGCTTCTCGTCTGGGCGATCTGCGCGTTCGCCGCAGTGGGGCCGCTGGCCCGTTGGAACCATGGATTCCTGACCCAGTGGTTCGCGCGCCCTGAGGTGCTGACCCCCTCATGTTTGGATTACTTCGGGATCGGCGGATTGCTCGCACTCGCCGTTCACCGCGGGATGAGACTGGAAAGTCCGGCCCTGCGCGGGATCGCCGCGGCGTGCTTCGCAGGCTATCTCGCCATTTTCGGGGCTAACGCGTTTGGGGTGCCCACACCGGGATTCCTTTCCTTCCAACAGACGCTTCTATCCATTGCGCTCTGCGGATTCATCGCCGCGGCCTCCGTCGGTTTCCCTGGGCCTGTTGGGCGCTTTCTGATGCACCCCGTGCTTCAGCGCATCGGCGCGCTCTCGTATGGAGTCTATCTGTTTCACAACCTCGCGCCGCTGCTTGCGGGCAAGCCGTTCTGGTTCCTCTGGGGCCCCGGATTCTCCGGGACCTTCTGGGACTTTGTCCGCATCCTGATCTTCGCCATGTTCACCTGGCTGCTTGCACTCGCCTCGTGGAAATGGATCGAGGAGCCGCTCCAGCGCGTGCGCGGACGGGTGAACCGCGGCGCATGAATCACCGCGGCCCACCGCCATGTCTGGCTTCAGCCGTTCGGATAGAGGCTGATCAACTGGTCCAACCGGGCGCGGATGGTGGCCTGATTGCCCATGACGATCCAATAGCTGTAGGTGAACTGGGTCATCCGGTCCAGAGCCACGGTCGCGAGCGGTGCCACGTGCATGGTGTCGCCATGATAGGGATCGGTGGATGCCGAGGTGCCGGTGGCACCGCAGTTCCACGCCGTGGTCGAGCGCGGGCAATAGATACCGATGCCGAAATCATTCTGCAGGAAGAACGCCATCGCCTTGGTGGGTGGATTCGGCCGGCCCCATCCGCTGGACGAGAGAAGGGGATAGGCATAGTCGCTCCACGATCCACCGCCGTTGTAGATCTTGGCGCGGTTGAGGGCGCGGATGAAGTAACATGCGGGCAGTTCCTGATGGCGGTTCACGGGGCCGCCCCAGGCATCGGTGTTGCTGCGCAGGCAGGCCAGTTGGTTGTTCACGCGGATCACCTGTGACATGCCGGGCTCAAACTGCGTCCACTGCTTGATGACGGCCTGCGCGGTTTCGTTCGGCATGTCCCAGAGCTTGGGTCTCGTCCACGAGTATAGCACGCCGTTGTTGAGTGAGAACGAATCGACGATCGAGCGGGTGTTGTTGAAGCTGCCTGCCTGCACGGGGTTCCACGACCAGGGAGTCCATGCCGGAGACTGACCCTCGGCGAGGCGGTCGCGGTTGGCTCCTGCATAGTAGGATTGCTGGATCAACCTGCCGTGATCGGCGAGGTTGACGAAGTTCATCGTGCTGTTGGCCGTGGAGAGCCAGACGATGGCTCCTCCGTAGGTGTTGTCTGTCCTGACCTTCAGCGTGCCGTTGTTTAACTCGAGCTGCGCTGCCGGGGAGGTGGCTGCTAGGAGCGCGATGGCTCCCGCGGTTCCAAGGATGGATCGGATCATATGGGTTTGTGGTTTTTGTTTCGGGTTTGCGACCTGTCAGATGATAGAAGTCGACCATGAGATGATGCATGTTTCCAGTTGTGTCATCCATCACGAGTTCACGGTGCGCGGATGGGGTGGAAGCGCCGAAGGCGGAACCCGAGCCTGAATTTTGCACTCGCCTGCGCTCGCGGCGGATGCACCATCGGGGTGTTCCTTATTTTTGACCATGAAAGCACTTGTGAAAGCGAAGGCGGAGCCTGGATTGTGGCTTCAGGAGATTCCGGAGCCCGAAGTCGGCCCGATGGATGTGTTGATCCGCATCCGCAAGACATCGATCTGCGGGACGGACGTGCACATCTGGAAATGGGACTCCTGGGCGCAGCGGACGATTCCGGTCCCGATGCACGTCGGTCACGAATTCTGCGGGGTGGTCGAAGCGGTGGGATCCGGCGTCACGGACGTGTCGCCCGGCGAGCTGGTTTCCGGGGAAGGGCACATCGTTTGCGGCCGTTGCCGGAACTGCCTCGCAGGCCGCCGCCATCTCTGCCCGAACACCCTGGGAGTGGGCGTGAACCGTCCCGGTGCCTTTGCGGAGTTCCTCTCGATCCCCTACCGCAATGTTTACAAGGTGGATCCATCGATTCCCGAGGAAATCATCTCGACCTTCGATCCGCTTGGAAACGCGGTCCACACGGCACTGTCATGGGACCTGGTGGCCGAGGATGTGCTGATCACCGGAGCGGGTCCCATCGGCTGCATGGCCGCGGCGGTTTGCAAGTTCGCAGGGGCGCGTCATGTGGTGGTGACCGACGTCAATCCCTACCGCCTTGAACTCGCCGCGAAGCTGGGCGCCACCCGTGTGGTGAACGTCGCGAAGGAAAATCTCCACGATGTGAAACGCGAGCTCGGGATGAGCGAGGGCTTCGATGTGGCGCTCGAAATGTCCGGGCATCCCACGGGCCTCGGGGATATTCTGGAACACACGTCCAATGGCGCGAAGGTGTCCCTGCTCGGCATCTTCCCGGAGAAGGTCGCCATCGATTGGGACAAGGTGATTTTCAAAGGCCTCGTGCTCAAGGGGATCTACGGTCGGGAAATGTTCGAGACCTGGTACAAAATGAGCAGCATGATCCGCGCCGGGCTCGATATCTCCCCGGTGATCACCCACCGCTACCACTACACCGAGTTCGCCAAAGGCTTTGAGATGATGATGTCCGGGCAATCCGGCAAAATCGTCCTGGATTGGAGCGATTGACACCAACCTCGCTGTGGGTGGATACATTTGCCCCCCGGGCACCCCGCACCACCCACACCCACCATGGCATCCTCCTTTCTCCCGAAACCGTTCAGCCACCACTACGAAATCGCGCCGGAATACTCGAAGAGCGTCGCCTACTTTTCATGCGAGTTCGCGATCGACCAGAGCTTCAAGATCTACTCCGGCGGCCTTGGTTTCCTCGCCGGGTCGCACATGCGTTCGGCGGCGGACCTGAAGCAGAACCTTTGCGGAATCGGCATCCTCTGGACCTACGGCTACTACAACCAGGCGCGCGGTGAGGATCGCGAACTGGCCGTGCAGTTCCGCAAGAAGGAGTATGCGTTCCTGCAGGACACGGGCATCCGTTTCACCGTGCCGGTCCATGGTCACCCGGTCTGGGTGAAGGCCTATTTCCTGCCCGGTGACATCTTCGGCAACGTGCCGATGTTTTTCCTCAGTACGGATGTGGAGGAGAACGATCCGCTGTCCAAGGCCATCACGCATCGCTTGTATGATCAGGATCACCTCAGGCGCATCGCCCAGTACATCATTCTGGGTGCCGGGGGCGCGAGGCTGTTGGAAGAGCTCGGAGTGGATCCCGAGGTCTGGCACCTCAATGAAGCCCACGGGCTTTCCGCCGCTTTCCGGATCTATGAGAAACACCGCAGCCTTGACGCGGTGAAAAAGCGCCTGGTCTTCACCACGCACACCCCCGAGGAAGCGGGTAACGAGCGCCATGACTTCAACCTGCTTCGCGACTTCACGTTCTTCGGCGGAGTGCCGGAGGATGAAGTGAGGAGCATCACGGGAATCGAGGGCTCCGAGTTCAACCACTCGCTGGCCGCGTTGAGGTTGGCGCGCATTGCCAACGGGGTTTCCAAGCTCCACGGCGAGGTCTCGCGCCAAATGTGGAAGGGTTATCCCGGCACCTGCGAAATCACCCATGTGACCAACGCCCAGAACAAGAAATACTGGGCGGACCACGGTCTGGAACATGCCCGCAACAGCGGGGACTCCGAGGAACTCCGGCACCGCAAGCGGGAACTCAAGGAGCGGCTGTTCCGCGTGGTGGCGGATCAGACCGGCAAGCTTTTCAAACCGAACATCCTGACCATCGTCTGGGCGCGCCGATTCGCGGGCTACAAGCGGCCCGACCTCATTACCCGGGACATCCATCTGTTCCGCGAGTTGCTCAACAACACGAAACATCCGGTGCAGATGATCTGGGCGGGCAAGCCCTATCCATTCGACTATGGCGCGATCGAGACCTTCAACCATCTGATCCGGCTCACCCGCGACTATCCGAATGCCACGGTTCTCGTCGGCTATGAGCTCGAGCTGTCCCGCTTCCTCAAGAACGGATCGGACATCTGGCTGAACAATCCGGTGGTCACCCGCGAGGCCTCAGGGACCTCGGGCATGACGGCAGCCATGAATGCCTCCGTCAACCTGTCCACCTTCGATGGCTGGGTTTGCGAATTCGCCAGGGATGGTGAGAACTCGTTCATCATCCCCGAGGCGGACCGCTCGCTGAGTCCGGAGGACCGCGATCGTCACGATCTGCTGGGATTCTATCAGGTGCTCAAGGAGAAGGTGCTCCCCGCGTATTACGAGCGCCCGGACGACTGGAGCCGGATCGTTTTCAACTCGATGAACGACGTCGTGCCCTTCTTCGATGCCGATCGCATGGCGGACGAGTATTACCGGCGGATCTACCGGTGATTCGAGAGGCGGACGCCAGCCCGTACGTCACGATGGCGGCATGGGCCGTGCGGGATTGACTCCGGGCGGGCGGCGGCCGAGCCTTGGGCATTCCCGCCATGAATCCACCGCCCGATTGGTCCGCCGCGCTGGTTGCGCTGCTAGGTCCTGAAAAAGTCAGCCACGCTTCGGATGCGATTGCCGCGCATTCCGGGGACAAATGGTCCGCCTCGCATCCGCCGGAGATGGTCGTGTTTGCGGAAAACACTGCGGATGTTTCCGCCACACTTGCCTTTGCCAGCGAACGCGGAATCCCGGTGACGACCCGTGGGGCGGGCGTGGGTTATGTGGGTGGATGCGTCCCGGTGCGGGGTGGCATCGCCCTTTCGGTGATGAGGATGAACCGTATTCTAGGCATCCACCCGGAGGATGGCGTGGCCGTCGTCCAGCCGGGTGTGATCACCCGGGATCTGCAGGATGCGGTGCGGGCCGTGGGGTGGGAGTATCCGCCGGATCCCGCATCGCTCAAGGAATGCTCGCTGGGCGGCAACATCGCCACCAATGCGGGAGGCCCGCGTTGCCTGAAGTACGGCGTCACCCGTAGTTACGTCCTGGGGCTGGAAGTGGTGTTGGCGGATGGACGCGTTCTGCGCACCGGCGGACGGTTGCACAAGAACAAGACCGGCTTTGATCTGATAGGAATCTTCACCGGCTCCGAGGGCATGTTGGGCGTGGTCACCGAGGCCACGCTGCGGCTCATCCCGAAGCCGGCCTGCCGCTCGATGTTGGCGGCGGTGTTTCCCGAGTTCCCGATGGCGGCGGCCGCGGTCCAGGCGGTGCTCAATGCCGGCCACCTTCCCTCCGCCCTGGAGATCACCGATACCTTCACGCTCGATGCGGCCCGCAAGCGGCTGGGGGAGGGGACTTTCCCCCCCGGCAAGGCGCATCTCATCGTTGAGATCGACGGCCGCCACGCCGCCGTGGCTGCGGAGTTGGAGGAGCTCCACGCACTGCTCACCCGTCTCGGGGCGACCTTCATCGAACGTGCGCCCGACGAGGCCTCGTGCGAGCGCATCTGGCAGCTGCGCCGCGAATTCTCCTACTCCCTCCGGGATACGGGCCTGCACAAGCTCAACGAGGACATCGTCGTGCCGCGTTCCAAGCTGGTGGAACTCGTCGCCTTCGCCCGCGCCCTCCAGGAGGAAACGGGAATCCCGGTCGCCTGTTTCGGACACGCGGGGGATGGAAACATCCACACCAACCTGATGGTCGGCGACTACCAGGATCCGGAAGTGAGGGAACGCGCGGACGAGGCTCTGGACCGATTGTTCAAATGGGTGCTCGCCAACCAAGGTGCGATCACCGGCGAGCACGGCGTGGGCCTGGCCAAGAAACGCTGGCTCCGCGATGCCATCGGCGGGGTTTCCTTCGATGTCCATCAAGCGATCAAGCAGGCGCTGGATTCGCAAGGCCTGCTCAATCCCGGCAAGTTCCTGTGAGCCCGGCCAGGCCGGTCAGGAGGCCTTGACCTCGTCCCAGGTTTTCGACCAAAGGGCGAGCGCGTCGCCGAGGTCGTCGATCGGCTCAAGCTTCGCAAACACTTCATCCGGCGGAAACAGCGCTTCGTTGCCGCGGAAATCCTCGGTCAGCAGTTTGTAGGCGGAGGCGTTCGGCGCGCGGTAGGCGATGAACTCCATGTTTTTCGCTGCGTTGGCGGGATCGGTGACGAAGTTGATGAAGCGGTGGGCGAGATCCACGGAAAGTGCGTCCTTGGGGATGCAGAGGTCATCGCAGGAAAACGCGGTGCCTTCCCTGGGGATCTTCACCACGATGTCCTCGTTCTCATCCGCGACTTGAAGCAGGTCGCCGGCGTAGCCTTGGACGAGGTGGAACTCGCCGGATGCGATGCCGCTTTTGTATTGCTCGTTGTCGAACTTGGCGATGTTCGGTTTCCAGCGTCGCACGACGTCGCGCGCCTGGGCGAGTTGGGCGGGGTCTTTGGAGTTGATCGAGAAACCAAGCGACCGGAGCGCCGCGCCGAGGACTTCGCGCATGTCATCGAGCAGGGTGATGCGCCCCTTGAGGTCGGCACGGTCGAACATTGTGTAGGACGCCACCGGATCGGAAACCTTGGAGGCCAGCCAGGCGAGACAGGTCGGTGCCATCATGTAGGGAACCGAGTGGGTCATTTGCGGGTCGAGCGCCTGTTTGAGATAGGCGGGATCGACGTGGGAAAGGTTGGGGAGTTTCGCGTGGTCGAGCTGGAGCAGTTTGTTTTCGCGGGCCAGGGTTTTGACCATGTAGGAAGAGGGCATGAGGACGTCGTATCCGCTGGCTCCCGCCGAGAGTTTGGCATACATCGCTTCGTTGGAATCGAAGGTGTCGATTTGCAGCTTGCAGCCGTTTTTGGCCTCGAAGGACTTGGCGAGTTCGGGATCGAGATAGTCCGCCCAGGTGTAGACACGGAGGGTGGTCTGGCTGCCTTTGCAGGAGGTGGAAAGAGCGGCGGAGGCGAGAGCGGCCGAGGTGGATGCGAGGAAATGACGGCGTTTCATGGTTTCGTCATGGGAAAACCATGAATCGGGCGCTTTGCCCAATGAATTCTGAGGGAAGCGGCGGATTCCCGGTTCCGTTGATGGATCCTTGAAGTCGCCGCCGCCTCCGCTAGCTTGCGGGCAATGAGCAGAAGATCGAGGAGACGGAGCGGAGCTTCGATGGCGGGGTGGGCGGGCAAGGCCGCCATCGGCCTGATCCTTGCCGGCGTGGTGGGTGCCGGGGTTTTGTTTGCGGTGATCCGCGGCTACCTGCACAGCGAATCGTTCCGCGGGCTTCTATCAGAACGGGTGAGCCGCACCGCCGGGGTGGAAGGCCGTTTCACCCCCTTCCGCTGGCAGGGGCTTGCGGTGGATTCGGATTCCTTCGAGGCGACCGGTTCAGGGCCGGTCGAGGGACTCAAAGTCGAGGGGCTCCACACCGAAGTGGGCCTCGGCGGCCTCGGCCGGGGCGTCTGGGAACTGGAAAACTCGAACATCCGGCGCGTCGAAGTGCGACTCGGGAAAGCCGCGGCGTCTGCGGCCCTGCCGACGGAGGGCCCCGGAAAACCTTCCGCAAATGCGGGCCCGGACTGGCTGCCCAAAGAGGTGGAGATGAAGTCCGCGGACGTGCTCGAATTCGCGGTCAAGGGCGAGCTTGAAGCCGGCCCGGTCGCACTCTCCGGCATGCGGGTGCGGGCCGCCTCGGAAGGCGGCGGGCGCTCCTATCGCATCGAAACCACCGGCGGCCGGATCCAGCCGCCGTTTCCATGGATCCCCGAGCTGCGCATGGAGCGGGCCAAGCTGCGCTGGCAGGGTGGCCAGGTGTTTCTCCAAAGCGCGGAGGCCTCGGTGCATGAAGACGGCAGGATCCTTTTCGCAGGAGAGTGGGATCCCCGATCCGGCCTCTACGCCATCGATGGCGGAGTCTCGGGCTTGAAGTGCTCGGAAGTCTTCAACGAGGACTGGGCCAAGCGCGTCACCGGCCTGGTGGCCACCGACTTCGTCATCGAAAAACGCGACGGCGAACCCTCGGCGCGAGGGCATCTCAAGATCACCGATGCGACCGTCACCGCCCTTCCCATGCTGGATGCCCTTGCGGCCTACGCGGACACCCGGCGCTTTCGAGTGCTCGATTTGAGCGCCGCCCATACCGACTGGCGCTGGAAACCCGACGAGCTTCTGCTCACGGATCTGGCGATCGCCAGCGAGGGGCTGGTCCGGCTTGAGGGCACGCTTCGGATCCGGGCAGGACAACTTGACGGAGACTTCCGCCTCGGCCTCGCTCCAGGCACCTTGGCGGGGATTCCGGGGGCCGAGACCGATGTCTTCGCTCCAGGCGAAAAAGGCCTGCTGTGGACGAAGTTGCGGGTCACCGGGACGCTCGATGACCCCAAGGAGGATCTAACAGATCGACTCGTCGCCGCCGCAGGAAACCGCATGTTCGACGTGATTCCTCAAACCGGGGAAAAAGTGATCCGCTTTTCCCGCTCCGTCATCGGCGACGCACCCGCAAAGGTCGTCGACCAAGGTGCCAAGATCATCGACGAAGGTGCTGGCCTCATTCAGGGAGTCGGTGGCGTCCTGGATGGCATCCTCGGCGGGACAACCCGCCCGGAACCGGAAAAGAAGGACGAAAGCCAGTGAAACCCCAGGTCTCACTCGTCATCCCGGCTCACAACGAGGAGGACTTCCTCCCTGACTGCCTCGCGGCCGCCAGGGCGGCGGAAGCCCTGGCCGGGATCCGCATGGAGGTGATCGTCGTCCTCAACCGCTGCACGGATCGCACCGAGGCGATCGCCCGGGACGCCCGATGCCTGTTGATCCGCGAGGACGCGAAAAACCTCTCCATCATCCGTAATGCCGGAATCGCCGCCGCCACGGGCGAAATCATCATCACCTGCGACGCGGACAGCCGGATGCATCCCGGGACGGTCGTCGAGGTCCTGCGCCGCATCCGCAGCGGTCGCTTTGTCGGAGGAGGCGCTCTGGTGCTCCCGGAACGCTGGTCGCCCGGCATCGTGGCCAGCGCCATGGCCGTGCTCCCCTACCTCGTATTCTCGGGAGTCAGCTTCGGCCTGTTCTGGTTCCGAAAACAGGATTTCGAGGCCATCGGTGGCTTTGACGATCGATTCGTATCCGTGGAGGACCTCGATTTCGCCCGCCGACTGAAGGCGCACGGCAAGCTCGGCGGACGCGCATGGGGAACTCTTGTTCGCTCATTCTTAACGACTTCCTGCCGGAAATTCGACGAATTCGGCGATTGGTATTTGTTTCGCAATCCCGCCTTTGTCCGGCGTGTCTTCCGAGGGGACGATCGCAAGGCGGCGGATCATTTCTGGTACGATGTCCGCTCCGGCGACGCCAAGGAATAGGTTGCGCAGGGGGCAATCGCGATTTTCTTCTTCCGGCTTCCGTGTCGCTTGTGTCACATGCCAGACATCGCGTGAGCGATTTTCATCAGGTCTCCTTGTTGTGTTTACTCCGTGTTGGCACGAAGCATGCAACCACCCCCTCGCTCCTGACATTTGAAAGCCGTGATCCTCCCGCCCCATTCCAACCGCTCCACCGCCCGTGACGGATTCTCGCTCGTCGAGATGGTGGCGGTGATCGCAGTGGTGGTCATCCTCCTGATCGCGGGTGTCAATTTGATCGGAAACACCTCCGCGCAGGCAAGAAAAGCCGCTACGGACCAGATCTCAGGCCTGATCGAACAGGCGAGGACGACGGCAATCGCCTCGCGGGCCACGGTGGTTCTGGCGATCGCCGAACCGGGCGACCTTCCTGCAACCGACGAGCGCTGCCGGCTCGGTCTTTTCCGCGTGGAAGGGGAGTGGAATCCGGAAACCACCACAGGCCCCGTGCCTGCCGTGCTTCTCAGCCGATGGAAGCCTCTCGAAACCGGGGTGATCCTCCTCGGGGCCGATCAGACAGCGGGTGCGGAGACCTTGGTCAATCCCCTTAGCACCGATGAACTCACGTTGACCTACAAGACGAACAAATCCTACTCGGTCAAAATCCACGCCCTCGCCTTCAACTCGCGCGGCGGCCTGATGTATCCCACCGGCAGCTCCCCGGCCAATCTGCGAATCGCCGAAGGCGGGTATCGCGGCGGGAAAGCCTCTCCCAACAGACGCGGCAACACGATTGCCGAAAATTTCCTCAGAATCGGCCGCGTGACTGCACGGCCTTACCGCATCGACGGATGAAAACCGCAGCCTCCAACTCCCGCCGCAGCTCCGGCGCCACCCTTGTGGAGGCGGTCATCGCCATCGGAGTGCTCGCCGTGGCCATCCCCATGGTCTTCGGTGCCATCGCGGAGGCCGGTAAATCCACCATGGCCTCGGAGGCGGAAACCCGCAGCACCTGGATGGTCCCTGTCTGCCTCGACGAGGTTCTCGCCTCCCGCGCCAAGCGCCCGGTCTATTTCACGTCCACCGAGGTCGGCCAGATTTTCCCGCCTTCCGGTGATGTCTGGGCACTCGCGTTCTCGGAGGAAGGCAAACCGGTCGGCAAGCTCACCAAGGCTCAATATGACAAGGGCCTCCGCGATTTGTCCGGCAAACCAGTCCGCTACATCGCCACTCTCAGCTCCACCACCGAGTCCGTCAGTTCCCCGGGCGTTACCCCCATGCTCCGGATGAAAATCTCCATTGAGTATCCCGCGATCTCAAGGGCTGGAAAACGCGGCAAGCTCGACTTCCACTCCCGCATCCCATGATCGCGTCCGCATCCCGTCATCGTGGCTTCACGCTGATCGAGCTGATGTGCTCGATGGTCATCGGAAGCATCGTCCTGCTCGCTGCGGCAGCAATGCTCGGCAGCTCCGGGGAAGGATACGAACGTGTGGGTGGCAGCGTCGCCTCCGAACGCGAGGCCCGCGCCATCCTCACCCAGATGTCGTCGGATTTCTCCACCGCCCGGTTTTACAAAGGCACACTCCTGGAAAAGTCCACAACCGCCTGGCGATCGGACAAAGCCGGCTTCCTCTCCCTGCAGCCCGCCGCCGCCCAGTCCAAGGAAGGCCGCATCGGCGACCTCTGCGCCGTGGTCTACTACCTCAAGGACCTCACCTACAACGGCGTCACCACCCGCTGCCTCATGCGCGGATTCCGTGAAAGCTCGGAAACCTTCAAAGCCCTCGCCAACGAGAACCTCTCCCCGCTCTTCGTCGAGCGACCCCAGGTGGACGAACCGGTGGCTTTCGGCGTCGTCTCCTTCGAAGCCACTCCCAAAACCCTCTCCCCCACCGGCGTGTGGATCGATTGGACACCCAATGACCTGATTGGTCCCGGAGCCATTGACGTCCGTATCACCGTGGTCAGGCGATCCCTCGCCGGCCGCCTCCGTACAAGTGCGGACTGGGACGGCGGCGGCTCCGCGGGCCGCTTCCTTGGCGACCCCGCCAAGGCGGATCTCAACAAGGAACTTCAAGTCTACAGCACCATCATCCGCTTTGGAAACGATGAGAAATCCTGATACCCAGCCCCAACCGGTGAAAGGTGGTTTCGCGCTTCCCGCCGTCCTCGTGGTCGTCGGCGGTCTGCTCATCCTCGCCATCGGTATCCTGCTCATCGCTGGCATCGAGCGGAACACCGCCCGATCCTTCGTCGACAGGGAGCGCGCCGAACTCGCCGCCCGCGCCGGCCTTGAGGACATCCGTGGGATCCTCAACAACCAGGCCGCCAACGATGATTTCCTGATCCTCGAATCCAAGCATCCGGAAGCCTTCGATGCAAACAGCGGAGGCACCCCGGATTTCGAAAACTACCAGACCCCCTCGTTTCTTTTCCTGGCGCGCGGAAAGCCAGGAACATCCGGCAGCTTTGAGTATTCCTATCGCCCGCTTTTCAGCGCCACCTCCAATCCCGCCAACAAGGTGCTCTCTCCGCCGGATGTGATCACCACCCTGCCCACCGGTGAGAATCAATACATCGATTTCCAAACCCTGCCGTATCGGGATGAGGTGCGGGCCGCTTGGTTGCCCGTGCGCGATGAGAGCGGTCGAACCGTTGGCCGCTATGCCTACTGGGTGGAGGATCTCCAGGCCCGCGTTGATCCGCTCGTTGCCGGCAACGAAGACGGCGTCGGCGGGATTCATGTTAGAGAACCCTGGCCGTTCCCTGCTCCCGGACTCGACAACGTCGCCACCGGAGCCGCCGATCAAGCCAACCTCAACCAGATCGCTCTCTATGCAATGGATCCAAGCGCCCTTGAGGACAAACAGGGAACGGTCGGCAAGACGCTCTTCAAAAACCGCAGGTTCCTCATCTCGCCCGAGTCCTCCATGCCGGGCGCGGGATTTGAGCCCGCCCTTGTCCGCTTGACCTACCCGGAGGGCCCACCGGATCCCAAGTATCCCGAATTTTTCGCCACCCCCGGGCAACTCTCGGATCCCGCCGCACGCGCTGTGGAAGAAGGTCTGTTTCCCGGACTCAAATCCTACAGGGAACAACCCATCGTGCCTTTCGAAGACGGCATCGACGCCTCCGTCGCCGGCCAACCGAAGCTCAATCTCAACAAACTGCTGGCCACCGGTGGTGATGCCGCCGTCACCGAAATGGCGGACTTCATCAAGAAGGCGCTGCCGAAGTTTGAGGAGCGCAAGGGCGGCTTTCCCGAGGACTACTACAAAACGCTCGCCGCCAATGCCATCGATTACGCGGACAGCGATTCCGCACCCTTGGTCAAGTCCGGCCAATACCGCGGCCTGGATGCCAACCCGCTGGTCAGCGAGTTCCTCATGCGCTTCCGCTGGGAAAACGTGCTCACCGAAAACGGCCGCAAGTTCCTCGTGCTTTCCGCATCCACCTACGTCGAGCTCTGGAACATGTCCTCCAAGGACCTGAGCGGCGATGTGCAGGTCAGTTATGAAACCAAGTATCGTTTCCCGCTCGGCGCAAATCCGGAGGTCACCCTCGAAGACATGGCGGATGCCACGCCCGCCCTCCCGGAAAGCGACGGATACCGCTGGTTTCCCCCACAGTCCATCACCCTCAAAGCCAACGAATACCGGGTCATTCGCTGCGGAACCGTTACCTACAAAATCGATGCGGGCCCCTCATCCGTCTTCATCCCCAGCCCCCTCGTTCTCGAGGGCGAGACCTACGGCAGCTCCGGTGCCGGTTACCGCATGCGGTGGAACGGTGTCCTCGTCGACCAGTCCAGAGGCGGCCTCCACCGCAACAACAGCAGCTTGAACTACCCCTCGGACACCACCGGCCAACCCCGCCAGCGCACCCGCACCACCATTCCCTCCCACTCCCACACCCGCAGCGGAAACTTCGTCAACAACATGGGCGATCCGCGCATGAGTTATTACAACGCATGCCCCCAGGATGCCAATGTCTATCCGGATAACTACAGCCCCAACCGCCGCAACATCCGCTGGGGCACGATCTACAATCCAAGCGATGACGGCCCCACCAAACCCAAGGTCTACGGCCGCGTGATGCCCTCGGAGTGGCCGGATGGAGGGCATAACTCGACCTACGAATCCAATGCCTTCTACACCACGGACCAGCGCGTGCTCCCGGATGATCCGCGTTTCTTCCCCTCCGCCACCTCCGCGCTCCGCAACCCGTCCGCCGATGAGGCTCCGATGCGGCTTTCCAATCTCGGCCGGTTCTACAGCGCCACCGAACTCGGCCGCGTCTACGATCCCGTCATGTGGTTGGTCTCCGGCCCCGCCTCTGCCAACGGCCCTTGGGGCGATGTCCTCGCCACCAGCACCTCCAGCACCGATAACGGCGGCGGCAATACCCTGCGCATCGGCCGTCCCGAACACGCCCGCTTCAACAAACCCGGCGAGCCCGGCCTCGAGGCCTGGCGGCTGCTCGACCTCTTCCACACCGGCCTCGCCAATTCCCAAGTCCCTGCCGAACGCGAAGGCCCGCTGCAGACGATCAAGGGCCACGTCAATCTCAACACAGCCACTCACGACGTGATCCGCGCCCTCGTGGTCGGTGCCCTCACCATGGACCCGAAAATGGCCGTGCGCACATCGGAAAACCACAACACCACCGCTCTCATGGCTCCTCCCGTGGCCCCGTTCCGCATGACTCCTGCTCAAATCGATGCAGAGGCGGACCGCATCGCCAATGCCATTCTCAGGGCCCGGAAAATCAAACCCTTCGCCACCTCCGCTTCCATCGCCGATATCCTCGACGCCGATTCGAAGTCCATCTTCGGCAAGCCACTGGTCTCCAACGTCAATCAAGTCCATCTCACGGATTCCGCCCAGGAGGAACTCTTCGCCCGCATCTACGAATCCACCACCGTCCGCTCCCGCAACTTCCGCATCTGGGTGGTCGGCCAGGCCATCAGCCCGCTCTCGGCCACCGCCCCCGCAAATACCAAACCCGAGGTCCTCGCCGAAGTCCGTCGCGCCTACACGGTCTTCGCAGATCCCGGCGACCGCCGAGCGGATGGCACCATCGATCCCACGAAAACCAAACTCACCGTCGTCCATGAGAACGATTTCTAACATCCTTGCCGCCGCCGCCCTTCTCGTCACCCCCGGGCTCTTCGCCCAGGAAGGACCTCCGCAGGTCGGATTCGTGCGCATCGTCCACGCCGTGGCCGCCGGTGAGGGCAAGGCGAACATCGTGATCGATGGCGAGGACATCTTTCCCAAAGGCTATCAACTCGGACAGCGCACCGGCGGCTTCGGCCTCAAGGCCGGCGCCCACTCGATCACCGTGAAGAAAAACGGCGTCGAACCCGGCACCACCAAAATCACACTCAACACCGGCGAAACGATGACGCTCATCGCCTTCTCGGAAAAAGTCCCGGCCAAAAAGGAAGGCGATCCGCCGGTCTGGCAAACCAAGATCCTCCGCCTGAAACAAAGCGACCCCGAACGCGGCTACCGAATGACGCTCGTTTCGGTCTGCGACAAGGACGAGGTCACCGTGAAGGCCGCCAACCAGGGCAAGGGAGCCATCGAGACCGCTCACGTGAAACGCCTCACCACCACCATGGTCGACCTCGGTGGCGCACGCGGCGAGGTCCTGGTGAAAGCCGGTGAGGAGATCGTCACCACCCTCTCGCCGGAAGACCCCGGCAACTACGTGGTCGTGCTCTATCAGGACGAAAAGGGTGCCATCAAGGCCCTGTCGTTCTTCGATCCCAAGTTCGTCATCGCCGGCTGAGGCTTTTCGCTTCGATTCCCGCATGGGGCGTGGCAGGATGCCTCATGCGCCGTCTTCGCAACGATCTCCCCTACACGTTCCGCCCGCCCCAGCCGAAAGCCTGGCTGCGCCCCGCCGCGCTCTGGATCAATCAACACGTCCATCTCAGCCGCAAATACCGCGTCACCACCCTCCACGATGAGGGCTTCCAACACGTGGCCGAACTCTGCGCCGCCGGCCACTCGGTGCTTCTCGCGCCCAACCATTCGGATCACTCGGATCCCCACGTGCTGCTCGAAGTCGCCGCGCGCCACTCGCTCCGCCCGTCGTTCATGGGCGCACGCGAAATCTTCGAAGTCAGCCCCATCGCCGCCTGGGCGCTCCAGTCCATCGGAGTCTTCTCGGTGGATCGCGACGGCCCCGACCTCTCCGCCATCAAAACCGCCATTTCCCTGCTGGAGGAGGGTGGTGATCCACTTGTCATGTTTCCCGAAGGCGAGATCTATCACCACCACCGCCGCCTCGATCCACTCAACGAAGGAGTGGCCTCCATCCTGATCAAGGCTGCCGCCCGCCTGCCCGCCGGACGCAGTGCCTTCCTCGTCCCGGTGGCGATGCGTTTCTTCCACGATCCTTCCGCAGCCGCCACCTTCCGCGACCGGCTGTCCCGCCTCGAGGACCGCATCGGCTGGATACCCCGACCCGCCATGGACGTGGACTCGCGCATCCAACGCCTCGCCACCGGCGTGCTCGCCCTCAAGGAAACCGAATACCTCGGCAGCGCCGGATCCGGCGGCATCCAGGACCGCCTCTCCCAACTCTGCGAAAACCTCCTCGCCGAAGTCGAAAGCCGCTACCCGCGCGATGCCCGCGCCGCCACCCCTCCCGAACGCGTCCGTGCCCTCCGCTACCGCATCCGCCGCCGCCTCCTCGATGCCGAAAACCCAGCCCCGCCCGCCGCACGCTCCATCCTGCTCGATGACCTCGACCGCGTCTTCACCGCCCTCCAGGCCCACAGCTACATCGGCGACTACCTCACCGAAAACCCCGACACCGACCGCCGCGCCGAGATGATCATGAAACTCGAAGAAGACCTCCTCGGTTTCCCCACCTACCCCGTCGACCGCCGCGCCCACATCGTCGCAGGAGACCCCATCCACGTCTCCAACCTCCTCGCCACCGGCACCCTCCCCGCCAAAGGCGGCTCCATCGCCCTCACCGAAACCCTCGAATCCCACCTCTCCACCCTCCTCTCCCACCCATCCCCAAGTACGGATTCCTGATGCGGCCGCATCAATAATCTGCTAACAGAAATTCAATTCCCAGATAAGATCATGAAAGCCAGGACCGAGTTGTTTCTCTATCAGATGATGTGGATGTCCGGAGTGGTGCTGCGTCCCACGTGGCGGGGTTTGCATGGGTCGTTTGAGGAGTGGGCGTATCGTGGGGGTTGTCTGCGGCAGGTGCGGGAGCTGGAAGCGCGGGGGCTTCTGGAGACTGCGGAGGCGGCCGATGGCACGGGGCGGGTTTACCGGCTGACCAGGCAGGGCAGCCTTGCGGCGATGGGCGGCGGCGATCCGGAGGAGCGGTGGAACCGGTCATGGGATGGAAGGTGGCGGATGGCGGTTTTCGATCTGCCGGAGGAGAAACGCGGGCTGCGCAACGAGCTGCGGCGGATTCTGAAAAAGGCGCGCTTCGGTTGCCTGCAGGGGAGCGTCTGGATCACTCCGGACCCGATGGATGGTGTGCGCGAAGATCTCGAAAAGGTGCGGGCCGGCTGCGGGATTCTCGCGTTCTTCGAAGGGAAACCCTGCGGCGGCGAGAGCGATGCGGATCTGGTCTCCGCCGCATGGGATTTTGAAAAGATCGGCCAACGGCACGCCGAATACCTCGCCCATCTGGATGAGGCACCCAAGCGATCGACCTGCACCAGGGAGCTGCTTTTCGAATGGGGGAAACGGGAGCGGGAACTCTGGCTTGCCTGCCTCGCGTTGGATCCCTTGCTGCCTGCCGAACTGCTTCCGAAGTCCTACGTCGGCCGCGCCGCCTCACGCAGGCGGCTTGAGGTCCTGACCAGAACCGCCCGCCTTGCAGCGCGGGTGATGACGGATTCTTGATGCGGCCGCATCAGGAATCCGTACGGAGGGGGGTGGAAATCCTGGGTTGCGTTTTCGGGGAAATCCGGAAGATTGGCGGGCATGCGTCTTGCAACCCTACTGCTTATCGCGACGTCCGGTGTGGCGTTTTCCCAGAAGAAAATGAAGGTGGATGAGATCTACGGGCAGTATTGCTCGGGATGTCACGGGGCGAAGTTCGAGGGTGGCATGGGAGGCTCGCTGGTGGATGGCGAGTGGAAGCACGGGTCGAAGGACGAGGATCTCTACCGTTCGATCGCGAAGGGCAATCCCCAGTTGGGGATGACGCCGTGGGAAGGTGTGCTTTCCGCGGACCAGATCCGGTCGCTGGTGATTTTCCTGCGGGAGAAGGAGAAGCAAACACTGACGAAAGGGATCGAGTATCCGAAGCCGTCTCCGGACAAGGTGACCAAGACCGAGCTTCACGATTACCGGATCGAAACGGTGGTGGATGGCGGGTTGAAAAGTCCGTGGGCGATCGCCTTCCTTCCGGACGGCAGCCGCCTTGTGACCGAGAAGCCGGGCCGGCTGCGGTTGGTGGATGCCAAGGGCGTGCTGGATCCTGAACCGGTGAAGGGTCTGCCCCACGTGGTCGAGCAGGGCCAGGGTGGGCTCATGGAGGTGGCCGTTCATCCGGACTACAAGAAAAACGGCTGGATTTACCTTGGATTTGCGGATGGGGAGAAGGGTGACAAGAAATGCATCACGGCGGTGGTGCGGGGGCGGATCAAGGACAAGGAGTGGACCGATCAGGAGTGGATTTACCGACCGGATCCGAAGTTCCGTTCCAATGCGGGCGTTCACTTCGGCACGCGCTTCGTGTTCGACAAGGGCTACCTTTATTTCCCGATCGGCGAGCGTGGCGGGATGATGGAGGCGCAGAAGCTGTCCAGCCCGGTGGGCAAGATTTTCCGCCTGCATGACGACGGCCGGGTGCCGAAGGACAATCCGTTTGTGAAGGACAAGGAGGCGATTCCGGCGATCTGGAGCATCGGCCACCGCAATCCGCAGGGGCTGACGATGGATCCGCGCGATGGCGCTCTCTACAACACCGAGCACGGCCCGCGTGGCGGGGATGAACTCAACCTGGTGAAACCCGGTTCCAACTATGGCTGGCCGGTGATCACCTATGGCATGAATTACGATGGCACGCCGATGGTCTCCATCACGGAGAAGGAAGGCATGGAGCAGCCGCTCACCTATTGGGTGCCCTCGATCGCCACCTGCGGGCTGGATTGTTACACGGGCGAGAAGTTTCCGAAATGGAAGCACGATCTTCTGGTGGGAGCTCTCGCGCAGCAGGAAGTCCGCCGCGTCCGCATGAAGGACAAGAAAGTAGTCTCCCAGGAAATCATCCTCAAGAACATCGGCCGCGTGCGCGACGTGACGGGAGCGCCGGATGGATTCATCTACGTCATCCTCAACGGACCGGACCGGATCATCCGGCTGGTTCCCGCGGATTGATCGTCCGTTGTGAACCCAGAGGCATGAAGGCGAGGCCTGGCAGACGCGTTGTCGAGGCCCGCGCCGTTCGCTTCGGGAACCTGCGGGATGCTGGCCCGCTGGATGTATTGATCACCGGAGCGGGCATTTCCGGGGCGGCGATCTATCAGGAGTTGGCCCGGAGCGGCTATCGTGTGGGGATTGTGGACCGCGGGGACTTCGCTTCGGGCACGAGTCAGGCTTCCGGGATGTTGATTTGGGGAGGCTTGCTGTATTTGAGGAATCTGGACTTCGCCACGGTGGTGGCTCTCTGTCGGTCCCGGCAGCGATTGTTAGAGAAAAACCCGGAAGATGCCTCGGTCGTTGATTTGCACTTTTCAACAGGGCATCTCGGGGTTTTTGGCAAGGCCTTCATGTGGAGCGCGCTCCAGCTTTACTGGGGTCTGGGTGGCTGCCATCTGGCAAAGCCGCGGTTTTGTGATGGGGAGGCGGGGCCGTCGCTGGTCTATCAGGAGGGCATGCTGAGGGAATCCGACAGCCGTTTTGTTCTTGGGCGGATCGCAGGAAGGACGTCCGCGGACTGCGTTTCGGTGAATCACTGCGAGCTTGTGAGTGCATCGAGAGACGCAGCGGCAGCTTGCTGGAGGGTGGGTTTGAAGGACCGCATCACGGGTGATGAGCATGTCATCAGGGCGAAGGTGCTGGTGAATGCGGCGGGTGTCTGGGCCGATGATGTGGACCGCATCGCCGGCTTGGTTTCCCCTTGCAAGCATGTGTTCAGCAAGGGCGTTTACCTCATGTTTCCGCGCAACGGGGAGCGTGCGGCACGGGTGCATCCTATGGTTGGGAGACAGGATGTTCTGACCCACGTGCCCTGGGGGCCTGTGATGATGTGGGGTCCCACCGAAACGCCCATTCGCGATCTGGAGGAGGGCTTTGCTCCGAGCCGGGATGATGTTGAGTTTTTGTTGGCCCAGGCGCGGTCAAGTCTGCGGGGAAGGGTGGGCAAGGAGGATGTGGTTTCCATGCGGAGCGGAGTGCGGCCCTTGGCGGTCCCGCGGAATTTTGAGAAGGAGGTGTATCCGTTGGATCTGTCGCGGAAGCACCGTGTGGTGGTGCATGCCGGTCAGCATGCGGTCTCGGTGTTCGGGGGGAAGTTCACCTCGGGCAGCGCGGCGGCGGGGCAGGTGGCAAGCGCGGTCGGTCGATGGGTCGAGCCGAGGCATGCTGCGACCGAGTGGGTGGGGCGAGAAGTCGGGATACCGCGCAACGAGGGGGGATGCGGCGATGGTTTCGTGACGCCGGAGCATGCGCGGGATTCGGAGTTCTGTGCGACACTGGAAGACTATCTCCGGCGGCGCACGCAGATCGCGCAATGGACGCCGCGCATGGGCTTGGGGCGAGCGGGTGAGAACCGGAGCCAGTTGCTGGAGATGGCCGCTGCGTTTGCAGACGATGAGGCGGGTGCGATCAAGATGACGGACGAATACGAGGAGACGGTGCGGCGGATTCATGATTCCGTTCTGGAGGCGGGCGGGTAGAAATGAATCGATGAATGTGGTAGTCACGATGGATCAGGAGCCGTGGTTGAAATGGCCGGTGTTTGGTGCTGCCGAGGAGGCTGCCGTGCTGCGGGTGCTGAGAGATGGCAACGTGAGCACGCACCCGGTGATTCAGGAACTGGAGGAGGATTTTCGCGTGTTCACCGGGAGGAGGCATGCACTTGCCCATTGCAATGGCACGGCGGGCTTGATGGCGGCTTTCCACGCCCTTGGTCTGGAGCCTGGTGACGAGGTGCTGGTGCCCACCGCCACCTTCTGGGCCTCCGTGCTGCCGATGGTCTGGTGCGGTCTGGTGCCGGTGTTCTGCGAGAGTGAGCCGGAAACGCTGGGGATCGATCCGGCGGATGCGGCCCGGAGGATCACGCCACGCACTCGGGCGATCGTGATCGTCCATTTGTGGGGTCTGCCGTGCAAGGTGGATGAGCTCCGCAGGCTCGCGGATGAAAAGGGCCTCAGGATCATCGAGGATGCCTCGCACGCGCACGGGGCATCGGTGAACGGAGTGGTTTGTGGAAACTTCGGGGATGTTTCCGTGTTCAGCCTCCAGGGTGACAAGCTGGTGCCCGCCGGTGAGGGTGGTGTTTTTCTAACAGACGATGACGCGTTTCATCGCCGGGCCTTGTTGCTCGGAGACATCACGAGGATTCTGCGAATGCCGCTGCCGGAAATGCGGTTTGCGGCGACGAGTTTCGGAATCAAGACGCGGATCGCGCCGATGTCCGCGGCCTTGGGGCGTGCGATGCTTGAGCGCCTGCCGGAGACCAATGCGGTGCGGCGTCGAAACCACCGCCTGCTTTTGGATGCGATCGAGCCGCTGGGGTTTGACGGGTTTGAAGCGCCGCCGGGAACGGAGCGGGTGTATTTCGAATTCATGGTGCGGCACCGGGATCCCGGATTGGATGTGAAGCGGCTGGTCGAGGTGCTTGTCGTGTTGGGCTGCCGGGTGGGCCTGCCGAGGTATCCGTTGCTTCACCAGCAGCCGTTCTTCACGGAGGGTCATTGGAAGGCGGTGGGTCGCTATCCTGGCGGCCTCGCGATGCCGGAGGCGGGAGAGGGGGCGTTTCCGGTGACCGAGTCGATGAACGGGCGCTTGATCCGCCTGCCGAATTTCACGCATCCCGAGGCTGATGTGCTCGTGGGTCAGTATGCCGAGGCCTTTCGAGTGGCGATGTCCCGGCTGTGATCGCGGAATTTTTTGCATGAAACATCGGGTGGGTTGTGGTGTGTATCCCCTGCGTATGAAAACACGATTTTTCCTCATGGTGATGGCAGCCTCGATGGTGCTTCCGCTTTCGGCTGAAACCGAGACGCCGCTGGGCAAGCAGATGGATGCGATGAACGGCGCGATCAAGGGGCTGCGCAAGGAGACCGATCCGGCGAAGTGCGCGGCGCTGGTGCGCGAGGCTCAGGAGGCTGCTGCGAAGGGGTTTTCCGAAGTGCCGGAGTTGGTGAAGAAGATGCCGGATGGCGCGGAGAAGACCAAGGCGCTCGCGGAGTATCGCAAGATGATGGGCAAGCTGTATGTCTCGCTTTGCGAGATGGAGATCGCCTATCTGGACGGCAAGGCAGAGGATGCCGCCGCGATCGCCGCCTCGCTCAAGGATCTCAAGAAGGCGGGGCACGACAAGTTCATGGAAGATGAGTGACCGTTTTCCCAAGCGGTTCTGAAACGCAAAAAGGCCCGGATTGCTCCGGGCCTTTTTTGTGGGATGGAGATGCCGTGACGGATCACTCGATGACGACGCGGGTGCCCACCTTGACCTTGGAATAGACGGTGGGGATCGTCTTGCTGGGACCGCGCACGCAGGCATGGGAGGCCGGGTAGCGGCGGATCGGCCCGATGTGGTGGCCCACGCCGTCGTTGGTGAGGCGCATCCAGTATTTCATGGGGGCCCCGACGAATTTCCCGCCATCGGGGATGGAGTCCTTGAGTGAATCCGCGTCGCTGTTCACGACGTCGCCCGTGGCATCGACGATGCGGCCGTAGCGGTTGGAGCTTTTGTCGACGATCTTCTCGAGGATGTAGAAGGTGCCGGTGGGGGTGGGGCGGGCCTTGGTGCCGGTGCAGACCGGGTAATCGATGACGACTTCATCGCCGTTCATGAGGAAGCCGCGCTGGGTGGCGAGGTCGATCTTGATGTGGGAGTTGCTGGCATCGGTGCGGGAAAGGAGTTCCTCGTTTTTCCAGACGCCGTGGGTTTTCGGATAGGTGGGATCCGCCTTGAAGTGATCGTAGGTGCCGGGCGGGTAGGGGTTCACCGGTTTGCCATCCTTGCCGACCTGCGGGCCCGGGGTCTTCTGGTTGGCGCAGTTCACGAGCAGCATCGCGGTGATCACGGCCATGCAGTGGAAGAGGAGGCGTGCGGTCTTCATGGGATCGAGAGGGGGCTGGGGGAGGGGAACTAGAGGAGAATCGGGCGGAATGCAACTCCTCATCCGCGTAGGTCCCGGCTGGGGCGGGGCAGGACGGTGGCTCCATCGATCCAGTGGGGGCCGATCATGGTGGCGCGCGGGTAGTCCGGCACGCCGCGTTCGTTGTGGTGGACCATCGAAATGAGCATGTCCAGGGCGGCGGCGCCGACGAGGTCGTTGCGCTGGTCCATGCCGGCCCATTCGTTGTGGCCGCCGCGCCATTCGTATTGGATGAGGCCGATGTCGCCGGGCACGTTTTTGCCGAGGTCGTGCAGCCAGCGTTTCACCTCATGGTAGAGCGTGAAGATGACGTCCGGCCGGTTGGCTTCCAGCCAGGTGGAGAACACCGAGCGGTCGTGCCGGGCGGCGGCCACTTGGTAGAATGGCTGGGTCCGTTGGTCCGGCGGGGTGAGCCGGCTTTGCGCGGTGAGGAAACCGGCGGTGAAGCGGCCTTCGATGAGTTCGTCGATGACGCCGTCGAGCACGAGGGCTGGGCGTCGGTAGCCGAGGGAAACGGCCTTTTCATAGGCTTCGAGGGCGAGGGCGTGTTGGTCGCTGCACGCGAAGGAGAGCGCGGGATCGCGGGTGCGCACTCCGGTGACTACGGCCGGGAATTCGTCCCAGAGCGGTGCGAGGTGGGCGGGCAGCCGGTTTTGCTGCATGAGGCCGATGATGAGGATGCCGCGAATGTTGCGGGCGCGCAGGATGGAGATCCACCGGGATGCGGGGAGGTCGGGCTCGTGGAGCCAGAATTCGTCGAGTTGATAGCCGAGCTGGCGGGCTCGTTCGCGGCAGCCGCGGACGTAGGAGGGGATGGTGGGGTGATGGGTGAAGGCGTCGGGTTTTTCGAAGGCATTGATCATGGCGAGCGTGGCTTGGAAACCGGGCGAGCGGTTCTGGCGCAGCTGGGCCATGAGGTGGGCGACGGTCGGGTTGAGCCGGTAGCCCATGTCGGCGGCGGTTTGTTCGATTCGGAGGCGGGTCGCCTCCGAGATGCGGGGACTGCCGCGAAGGGCGAGGCTGACGGTGTTTTTGGAAACGCCGGCGGCTTTGGCGATGTCCGCCATGGTGGGTTGGCTCATGGGACCAGGGGATAGGTGGGGAAGAGGCAAGGGTCCAGCCGGAAATATGACTGTCATACGAGATCCCTCTTCCCGCTCATTCGGGGCGTGCGCATAACGTTTTCGTCATGCCCTACACGATTGGCTTGGATTACGGAACGAACTCGGCGCGCGCCCTTGTGGTGGACTGCAAGGACGGCCGTGAGATCGGGACCGCGGTGGTGGATTATCCCTCGGGGCATCAAGGTGTTTTTCTCGATCCGCGCGACCACCATTTGGCTCGCCAGAGCCCGGCGGACTACCTGCATGTGTTAGAAAAAGCCACCCGCGAGGCGCTTGCGGCGGCGCGGCAGGCCGAGCCTTCTTTCTCGCCGGAGCAAGTGGTCGGAATCGGCATGGACGGCACGGGTTCCAGCCCGATCCCGGTCGATGCGCACAATGTCCCGCTTTCGCTGGATCCGCGGTTTGAGGAGAATCTGAACGCCCAATGCTGGTTGTGGAAAGACCACACCGGCATTCCCGAGGCGGCGGCCATCACCGAGGCGGCGGCCAGACTGCGCCCGCAGTATCTGGCGAAGATCGGCGGCACCTATTCGTCCGAGTGGTTTTGGGCGAAAATCTGGCACTGCCTCAAGGAGGATCCCGTGGTGTTCGAAGCCGCCCATTCGTGGGTTGAACTTGCGGATTTCGTGCCTGCGGTGCTTGCCGGGGTGACGGATCCGTCGCGGATCCAGCGGGGAGTGTGCATGGCCGGGCACAAGGCCCTCTACGCCGAAGACTGGGGAGGTCTGCCCGACGAGGAGTTTCTCACTGCGCTGGATCCACGGCTCGCCGGTCTCCGCGATCGTCTTTACACCGAAGCACACGACGCCTCGGTGGCCGCCGGTGCGCTTTGCGCCGAGTGGGCCGAGCGCCTCGGCTTGCCCGCGGGCATTCCCATCGCCATGGGCGAAATGGACGTGCACTACGGTGCCATTGGCTGCGGGGTGGATGAGGGCACGCTGGTGAAGGTGATCGGCACCTCCACTTGCGACTGTGCGGTGGTGGCGGCCGACAGGCCGGTCGCGGACATTCCCGGCATCTGTGGCATCGTCAAGGGAGCGATTCTCCCAGGCTACTTCGGCATCGAGGCCGGCCAATCGGCGGTGGGAGACATTTTCAAGTGGTTCGTCGAAGGCGTGCTCGGCGATGCATCGCTGCATGCCACGTTGACCGAGGAGGCGGCTTTGCTGAAACCCGGGCAATCGGGGCTTCTCGCGCTCGATTGGAACAACGGCAACCGCACCATCCTGGTGGATCAGCGGCTCACCGGCCTGATGCTTGGCCAGACCCTGTATACCACGAAAGCCGAGATGTATCGAGCGCTGATCGAGGCCACCGCCTTCGGCGCTCGTGCGATCGTGGACCGGATCCGCGAGTATGGCGTGCCGGTCGCACGCATCGTCTGCTCGGGCGGCATCGCCGAGAAGAACCCCATGCTGATGCAAATCTACGCCGATGTGACGGGCTGCGAGATGCGGGTTTCAAAATCCTCTCAATCCTGCGCGCTTGGATCGGCCATCGGAGCGGCGGTTCTTGCCGGGGTTCACGCCGATTTCAAGACCGCCCAGGCCGCGATGACCGGTCTCAAGGAGATCTCCTATCGTCCCGATCCTGCAAACCAGTCGGTCTATCAAAAGCTTTACGGGCTGTATCGTTCGCTTCATGACGCATTCGGAGGTGTGGTTTCTTCGGCATCCCTCGGTCATGTCATGAAAGATCTTCTCGCCATCAAGACACGCGTTTCCAAACACTGATATCATCCATCCTCACCAACCAACCCCATGCACCTGCCACTCGGTCAATACTCGCCGGACATCAAACTCGGCTTCGTCTCCGCCTCCCGCAACTGCTTTCCCCGGCCGCTTGCCGAAGAGCGCAGTGTGAAGCTCATCGCCGCCACCAAGGAACTCGGCATCGAGCTCACCAGTCCTCAGGGCGAGTGCGCGATCATTGAGACCCGCGCCCATGCCGCCGATGCGGCCGCCCAGCTCGTGGCCGCCGGTTGCGATGCCGCGGTTCTTTTCCTCGGGAACTTCTCCCCGGAGATCGAGGACGCCGCTTTCGTCAAGGCCTTCCCCGGTCCCGTGCTGCTGATTGCCGCTGCCGAGGAATCCGCCATCAACCTCATCCAGAAGCGCGGCGACGCCCTGTGCGGACTGCTTTCCGCCGCCATGGCGATCCGCAAGCGCGACCTCCAGGATCGTGTGCATATCCCCGAACTTCCGGTGGTCTCTGCGGAGGAGGGCGCGAAGGAAATCGCGCACTTCCGGAAGATGATCAAGGTGGTCAAGGGCGCGCGCAATGCCACCATCGGCCTCTTCGGACCCAGGCCGCGGGATTTCGAAACCTGCAATTACAACATCGCCTCCATCCAGTCGATTGGCGTGGAGATCGAGGAACTCGGGCTCTTCGACCTCCAGAACGAGATCAAGGCCGTCCAGGAGTCCAAGGCCATCGCCGCCGAACAAAAGGCGGAGATGCCGTCCATCCCCAACGATCCGGACTTCGCCGGGCGTCTCTCGGATTACGAGCAGGCGATCCGCAACTTCCGCGAGCGACTCAAGCTTTCCGGTGCCGCCACCCAATGCTGGTCCGAGCAGGAACTCTCGCTCAAGCACGTCCCTTGTTTCATCAACGGCCGCATGGCCGACAAAGGCTTTCCGATTGCTTGTGAAAACGATGCCTACTCTCTCGTTGCCGAGTTGCTCGCCCAGTATGCCAGTGACAACACCGTCACCGTGCTCGATATCAACCACTCGATTCCCGGAAACCTCCACGAGTCGCTCAAGGATTATCCGCTCAAGGACATGGTTGGCATGTTCCACTGCGGAAACACCGCCTCCAAGCTTCTCAAGAATCCCGAGATGAAGTATCAGCTCATCATGAAGCGCCTGATGGAGCCCGATACGGAGCCGGACATCACCCGCGGCACCATTGAAGGTCAGATCGCGGCCTCGCCCATCACCGTCGTGCAGGTTCACGGCCATGGCGACAAGCTCCGCGCTTACATCTGCGAGGGCCACTTCCTCGATCTGGATCCGAAGACCTTCGGCTGCACCGGCACCGCGTATATTCCGGGCTTCCACCGCTTCTACCGCCACGTGCTGCTCGGCAACTACCATCACCACGCCGCCGTCGCCTTCGCCCACGTCGGTGCCGTGCTGTTCGATGCCTTCAAACTGCTCGGCATCGAGACCGTGGACGTTCCGCTTCCTCAAGGGGTGCCCTATCCCGGAGAGAACGTGTTCCGCCGTTTCTAACCGGAGTCCGGCATGTCCTTCGAATCCCTCAAGCAGGAATGCCTCGCGGCGAACCTCGATCTTCCCAAGACCGGGTTGGTCGATCTCACGTTCGGCAATGTCTCGGTGGCCGATCCGGACCGCCGCGTGCTCGCCATCAAGCCGAGCGGTGTGAACTACGATGAACTTCGTAGTTCACATATCGTGGTGCTCGACTTCGATGGCAACCTGCTGGAGGGCGACCTCCGTCCCTCGTCGGACACGCCCACCCACCGTCATTTGTATCTCAGGTTTCCCGGCATCCGCTCGGTGGTTCACACCCACTCGCGGAATGCCGTTGCCTTCGCCCAGGCGGGCATGGATCTGCCCTGCCTCGGCACCACCCACTGCGACTACTTCCACGGCCCCGTGCCCGTCACCCGGGAGATGACGCCGGAGGAAGTCGCCGGCGAATACGAATGGGAAACCGGTGCGGTCATCGTCGAGCGTTTCCAGGGAATCGATCCCCTGGAGATCCCGGCCGTGCTTGTTCGCAATCACGGACCCTTCGCCTGGGGACCTTCCGCGTCGAAGGCCGTGGAGACCGCGCTTGCTCTGGAAATCATCGCCGATATGGCGCTCAAGACCCTTTCCCTCCGTGCCGCAGCACCCGCTCCGACACATCTGTTGGATAAGCATTTTTTCCGGAAACACGGACCATCCGCATATTACGGCCAAAACCCATAACCCAGAAACTAGATCCATGAAACTCCCAGTCTTCCGAATCCTGTCTGCCGTTTCGCTCGCGCTGGCCTTGGCCGCGTGCAACAACGATTCCTCCGCCGGCAAGAAGCTCAAGCTCGCCTTCGTCAGCAACAACGCCGCCACTTTCTGGACCATCGCCCGTTCCGGCTGTGAATCCGCTGAAAAAGAACTCGGCAACGTGGAAGTCGATTTCCGTATCCCATCCACCGGTGGTGCGGCGGAGCAGCAGCAGATCATCGACGATTTGCTTGCCAAGGGTGTGGACGGGATTGCTGTCAGCCCGATCGACCCCGCCAACCAAACGGCTTTCCTTAACCGCGTTGCGGAGCAGACCCTGCTCATCTGCCACGATAGCGATGCCCCGGACAGCAAGCGCCTCGCCTACATCGGGACTGACAATTTCGCAGCAGGCGTGGAAGCCGGCAAGCTGATCAAAGAAGCGCTCCCGGACGGCGGCAAGATCATGGTATTCGTCGGCTACACGGATGCGGAAAACGCCAAGCAGCGCTTCGGTGGCATCAAGAAGGAACTCGAAGGTTCAAAGGTGGAGGTCATCGACGTTCGCACGGACGACACCGACACCGTGCGCGCCCAGAAAAACGCCGAGGACACACTCGTGAAGTATCCGGACGTCGCCGCCCTCGTCGGACTCTACAATTACAACGGTCCCGCGATTCTCAACGCAGTGCGTGCCGCCGGCCAGACCGGCAAGGTGAAGATCGTCTGCTTCGATGAAAACGATGAGACCCTGGAGGGCGTCGAGTCCGGTGACATCTACGGCACCGTCGTCCAGCAGCCCTTCGAGTTTGGCAGGCAGGCCATCACCAAGATGGCCAAGCACCTCGCCGGAGACAAGGAAGCCCTCGCCGGTGGCAAACAAATCGTCCCAACTCGAACCCTGAAGCAAGCCGATGTCGCCGAGTTCAAAGCGAGCTTGAAGAAGATCCTCGGCAAGTAACTCCGATCCAAGGCCCGCGATGGACGCTCCCATTCTCGAAATGCGCGGCATCTCGAAGCGCTTCCCCGGAGTGGTGGCGCTCGACAGGGTCAGCTTGAGTATCGCTCCCGGCGAAGTCCTCGCCCTCTGTGGCGAGAACGGTGCGGGCAAGTCCACGCTGATGAAAATCCTCGGCGGCGTCTACCGCCCCGATGAAGGCGAGTTGCTCGTGGGCGGCAAGCCCGTCACCATCGAAAACGTGAACGACTCGATGGCGCTCGGGATTGGTTTCATCCATCAGGAGCTCAACGTCCTCGATAATCTCGATATCGCCGCCAACATTTTCCTCGGCCGCGAGCCGTTGATTGCTCCGTTCCAATGGATCGACCGCAAGAAGATCCATGCCGACACCGAGCCACTGCTCAAGCGTCTCGGTCTGAACATTCCGAGCACCACCCTGCTCCGGAATCTATCCATCGCCCAACAACAGATGGTGGAAATCGCCAAGGCGCTTTCCCAGAACGCGCGGATCATCATCATGGATGAGCCGACCTCAAGTCTCACTCTGACCGAGACGGATTGCCTGTTAGATCTCATTGCCGGACTTCGCGCCGAGGGCGTCAGCATCATATATATCTCCCACCGCCTCGGCGAAGTCAGCCGATGTGCGGATCGTGTCGAGGTCCTGCGCGATGGCAAGAACGCCGGCGGATTGAGCCGGTCCGAGATCCATCATGACCACATCGTTGCCAAGATGGTGGGGCGTGAAATCAAGAGTCAACGGGTTCCTTCCGAAGCGGTGAAGACGCCTGGCTTTTTCAAAGTCCGCAACGCCCGCTCCAGCCGCTATCCGGATCAATGCGTTTCCTTCGACGCCGCCCGCGGCGAAATTCTCGGCTTTGCGGGCCTTGTTGGAGCCGGTCGCTCGGAAATCATGAAAGCCATGGTCGGTCTTGATGAGCAGGGCCACGCCGAGGTTCAGCTTGGTGAAAAATCCCTCGTCATCCGCCACGCCAGAGACTCGATTGGCAATGGAATCTTTCTCGTTCCCGAAGACCGCCGCGGCGAAGGGCTCGTCACCGCGATGTCCGTTCGGGAAAACACCACGCTGCCCTCGCTCAACAGTTATTCGACCTCCGGCATCATCAACAAGGACCGTGAAACCGCAGCCGCCAAGGAACAGATCGCGTCTCTCCGGATCAAAACTCCCGGTGCCGAAGCGCTCGTCCGCAACCTCAGCGGCGGCAATCAACAAAAGGTGGCCATCGGCAAGTGGCTCGCGATGGGACCGAAGGTCCTGATCCTCGACGAACCCACCCGTGGCATCGACGTCGGAGCCAAGGCGGAGATCTACAAGCTCATCCGCACCCTCGCCAACAACGGCGCGGTCATCCTCATCATCAGCAGCGACATGGAGGAAGTCCTCCATCTCAGCGATCGCATCGCCGTCATGCACGAAGGCCGCATCACCGGCGTGCTCGATGAAGCGGATTGCAACGAGCAGAACGTCATGCAACTCGCGGTCGGCCGCCCGGTGCCTGCCGCGAAACCTTCATTTGGATCATGAAAAAGGAACTTGGAATCTTCATTCTCTTGTTGGCGCTGTGCGCGGTCACCACGTCGATCAATCCGCGTTTCGTTTCCCAGACGAACCTTACCAACATGGCCAACCTCATCGGCCTGTTCGGCGTTTTCAGTCTTGGCCTCGGCCTCGTCATCATCACCGGTGGCATTGATCTTTCCGTCGGTTCAATGTGCGCACTCTGTGGTGTGGTCATGTCGATGGCGCTTACGGAATGGAATCTCGCCTGGCCGCTCGCTGTTCTTGCGGTGCTGATCATTCCCATGGCGCTCGGATGGGTCCATGGCGCGCTTGTCACGAAAATGCGGATGCAGCCATTCATCGTGACCTTGTGCGGGCTTCTGCTCTATCGCGGCGTCGCCCGCTTCATTGCCAATGACGACACCAAAGGCTTTGGAGGTGGAGAAGGCTTTGGAGTCCTGCGCAGCATCGCAAGCGGCAAGCTTTTCGGAATCCCGATGCCGTTCGTCATGCTGGTGATCATCGGCAGTATCCTGTGGGTCGTCCTGCACCGCTCGGTTTACGGGCGTTATCTTCTGGCCGTCGGCCGCAACGAGGAAGCCGCGAGGTTTTCCGGTATCAACACCCGTCGTGTCATCACCGGTTCCTATGTCATCGCCGGGCTGCTCACCGGGGTGTCCGGCATCATGATCGCCTTTTACACCAACTCCGTCTCGCCTTCGAACCACGCGAATTCCTACGAGCTTTATGCCATCGCCGCCGCCGTGCTTGGCGGTTGCAGCTTGCGCGGTGGGGAAGGGTCGATCATTGGCATCATCATCGGCACGGCCCTGCTGCAAGTTCTCCAGAATCTTGTGAACCTCCTCGGCATCCCCAGTTCCCTCAATTTCGCGGTGATGGGTGCCGTGGTGCTGCTCGGCGTCATGGCGGACCAGATGCTCCGGCGCCGTGCCTTACCTTGAGCCCCGAAGGCCGGGCGGCGTGCCGTTGGCGTTCAACCCGGGCGATTCCGATCCACAAATCAGGTTGTCACCCGGTCGGCGAGGTGCTAAACCGCTGGAAAACCTGTGCAGATTTCCAAGTCCATCCCCTCCATGCTGGCCGTGCTGGCCGTAGCCGGTCTGGCTCTGTCGTCCGCCACCACGAGCAAGGCAGCCCCCACCACGGTTTCCGGTTGGGAGGTTGCCAAGATCGATGGCCGCGACCACGTCTCTGTGGAAAGCATGAAGCGTTTCTACAATTTCACCAAGCTCACCCGCAATGGCAACTCGGTGGTGCTGGAGAATCCGAAGGTGGAAATGAAGCTCACCATCGGCGGTCATGAATGCTTCATGAACGGCGTGAAGTTCGTTTTCACCCATCCGGTCGCCACCATGGGCGAGCGGGCCTTTGTCTCCCGCATGGATCTTGCCAAGCTGATCGATCCGGTGCTGCGGCCGAACTTCATCAAGAATGCCGGCGACTTCCGCACGGTGATCCTCGATCCCGGCCACGGTGGCAAGGACCCGGGCGCGACCAACTCGATCGGACAGGAGGCTTCCTACAACCTCTCCGTGGCGAACAAGACCAAGGCGCTGCTTGCCCAAAAAGGCTTCAAGGTGGTGATGACCCGCGACAGCAACACCTACCTCTCGCTCCAGGAGCGCGTGGACTTCGCCAACGCCATTCGCGAGAACGCCGTCTTTGTCAGCATCCACTTCAACTCCGGCGGACGCGCCGCGCGGGGCATTGAAACCTTCACCCTCTCTCCTCCCGGAGTCTCGCATTACGGCCGCGGCCTCATCGCTGCGGACAACCAGGCCCGCACGGGAAATGAGCACGACTCGGCGAACATCGCGCTTGCCACCTCCGTGCACGGATCGCTGCTGCGCCGCCTCCAGACCCACACCTTCGACCGTGGCATCAAGCGTGCGCGCTTCAGCGTGCTCTCCGGCGTCCGCCATCCCGCCATTCTGCTGGAGGGCGGTTTCATGACGCATCCCTACGAGGCGCGCCTCATCGCCAATGAGACCTATCAGAATGCCCTCGCCAACGGCATCGTGGATGCGGTGATCAAGTACCGCTTCGCCGTTTCCAACAAACCGCCGGTCAAGACTCCCTGAGGCCCAGCACGGCCTCGGTCATCCGCAGGGCCTGGACGTTCGGTCCGGCATCGTGCACGCGGTGAAGCATCACCCCTCGGTCCCGCGCCCATGCCGTGATCGCCACCGTCGGCCAGTCCCGCAGGGAAAGATCGGTTTCTCCGAGGACCGCGCCGATCACCGACTTGCGGGACACTCCTAACAGAACGGGTCTTCCTCCCGGGGCCGGCTCGCCCAGCGCCTGGAGCAGGGCCAGGTTGTGTTCCGGTTTTTTGCCGAAGCCGATGCCCGGATCGAAACATAGCACCTCGCGCCGGATCCCCGCCGCTTCCAGGGTGGCGAGGCGTTCCTCGAAAAACGCGCGGACCTCCGCCACCACATCATCGTAGTGCGGGGCATGCTGCATGGTCCGTGGTTCCCCGCGCATGTGCATCACCACCACGGCGCAACCGGCATCCACGCAGAGCGGGAGCATTTCCGGATCCCCGTGCAGGCCGCTCACGTCGTTGACCACATCCGCTCCCGCGCCGAGGGCGGCGGCGGCGACGGCGGCCTTCGAGGTATCAATCGAAATCCAGCCATCCCAGGCCCGGCGCAGTGCGGCCACCACCGGGGCCGTGCGCTGGATTTCCTCGTCGGCCGGGACCGGCAGGGAACCCGGGCGGGTGGATTCGCCGCCGATGTCGATGATTTCAGCCCCCTGCTCGACCAAGTGCAGCGCGTGCTCCAGTGCGGCTTCGATCCCCCGGTGCAGGCCGCCGTCCGAGAAGGAATCCGGCGTGGTGTTGAGAATGCCCATCACCCGGCCACGGCGGGAGAGATCGAGGGTTCGGTGTTTGGATTTCCAGATCATCGGGGAACTGGCGGCTTGCAGCACCTGCCGCGCGCTTCTAGTCTGCGGCCCATGAACACGCTGGCAATCCGTAAAACGCTCGTCGCCGCCGCGGGCCTGCTCACGGTCGTCTGTTGCTCCGCGAAGGAGCCCTCCAAGGAGTTCATGGAGGTGGACGGGCCGAACGTGCGCATCATGCGCCATGAAGATGGATCGTCCACGCGCTTCACCCGTACGCCGGACAACCGCACTCTCACCAAGCGCAAGTTTTCCGCCAACGGCGTGCTCACCATGCTCACCATTTACCGCATGGATGCGAACGGCAATCCGGTGAGCTGCAAGATCCACGATGGAAACAACGACCTGCTCTACAAAGTCAGCTACGGCTACCGGAAGACCGACGGTCAGTTGGTCGAGGAGCGCATGTTCGACGCGCGCGTCAAACGCATGGATCCGAACAGCGGAGTGGAAATGCCGATCCAGCGCATCTGCTATGTCTATGATGCCCAGGGCAACCGCAGCGCCCCGATCGTGATCAACCTGCTGCCCGGCAAAATGTTCGAGGAAGTCTTCGGCGAGAAATCCACGGCTCCCGGTGCGGATCCGTTCAACACCTCGCCCAAGTCCCAGCCCGTCAATCCCAGCGCGAAACCCGTGGGCCGCTGAGCCGGTCGCCGTTTCCACCCGTCCGAGCCACCCGTGCCATCGCCGGAAAAGCTGTTACCCTGGATCGTCGGCGGAGCCGTCGGCCTCGGCGGCATCCTGCAAGGACTGCATTGGCGGTCCGGAGCCGGAGCGGCCTCGGCGGCGGACTTGGAGAATCAGCTCCGGATCGCCCGCGAGGAGAACCAGATGCTCAAACGGGAGAACGAATCGCTCCGCTCGCTCTCGCAGGGCGGGGGGGAAGTCGCGGTGCCCCGGCCTCTGATCGATCGTGCGGAGAAGGAATTCGGCCTGCGTTTCATTTCGAATCCCGTCGTCCACCGCATCGCCAGTGAGGAACTCCGCGACCGGGTGGCGGCGGCCATTGAAAGCCGCTTCGGCCCCTCCGGCATCGATGACCGGTGCGAGGCCTACCGCCTGATCGGCTGGATCGGCCAGGAAGACGACCTGCTCGCCCAGCTCACCGTCGTCCGCTCCGTCGGTGCCCGCGGGTGGTTCGACGACGTGACCGGCGAGGCCTGGGTGACGGATCGTTTCAACATCGAGGCGATCCCCGATCAGGCCTCCATGGTGCGGCTGCTTGCGAGGATCCTGCTTCACCAGCATTTTCCGCCTCCGCCGTCCTATCCCGGAGACGATGCCGCACGGGCGAGGGACGCCCTGCATCAAGGGGCCGCCGCGGGTTCCGAGGCCCGGTTCTATGCCGCGAATGCCCGTGGCATCGGCTTCGTGCCCATGAAGGAGAATGCCGAGGTGGAACAACTGCTCGCCAGCCTTCCCGAGTTCATCCAGAGCCTCACCACCTTCCCGGTCATCGAGGGAAAGGGCCTGGCGGACACACTCCATGTGCAGGGCGAGGACAAGTTTCTAACAGCCTTGCGGAATCCGCCGCAGACCACGCGTGCCATCCTGCTGCCCGGAGAGCCGGCCACCCCGGGCGAGCCGCTTGCGCTGCCGGCTTTTCCCGAGGAGCCCTATCTCACCGAGTCCGCCGGCCAGCTCGGCCTGAGGCTCTGGTTGGAGGCCATGGGCGACGTCGGCGCGGCGCTCGAAGTGTCATCCTGCTGGAAAAGCGACCGCTATGCCCTGATCCCGGATGGCGAGGCGTCCTCCGCCGTGCTTTGGGATCTCGAAATGGAGTCCCGGGAGGCCGCCGATTCGCTGGAGAAAGCCGCCCTCCAGCGCGCCGCCGCCATGGCGGGAGCCGCCTCCGCCCCGGCTGCCGGGCAATCCCTCAAAACCGCCGCCGGGCGCTTCCTGCGAGTCACTCGGCCCTCGCCCGTGCGGGTCCGTTTCATGAATGCCGCCACCACGGGGTTGTTAGAGAAGTTCGATTGATTCATCCATGATCGCCACCAACGTCATTTTCGAGGGCCGCGTCCAGGGCGTCGGTTTCCGCTACACCGTCAAGGAACTCGCGCGCGGCTTTGAAGTCCGCGGCTGGGTGAGGAATCTCGCGGACGGCTCGGTGGAGCTTCTTGCGGTGGGCGAGCCCGCCGAAGTGCGCGATTTCATCCATGAGATCGCGGTGGAGTCCGCCGTGGCGCGCAATATCCAGTCCCGGCACTCCAGGGAGGTGCCCGTGCCGGAGGGGATCAGCGGCTTCCGGATCGAGAAGTGACCGCGGCTGAAATCCGCTTGCCCTCCGCCGCGGCAGCCTCCAGATTCCTCCCACCAAGGCGGCTTGGCGGAATTGGTAGACGCGCTCGACTCAAAATCGAGTTCTAACGAGTGTGGGTTCGAGTCCCACAGCCGCTACTTTCACATCTCCGCGGGGCGTCCGGTTTGCATCGAATCATGGCACATCCCCGCACCATTGGAATCATCGCAGGCAGCGGAGTCTATCCGGAGACTTTCATCGCCTCCGCCCGGGTGAAATCGCCCGGCGTGAAGCTCGTGGTGGCCGCGTTTCAAAACGAGACCAAGCCGGAACTGACCGCGCTTGCGGACGCCTCCGAATGGTTCCGCGTCGCCCAGCTCGGCAAGATGATCAAATTCTTCAAGCGCGAGGGCGTGACCGAGGCGGTGATGATGGGGCAGATCTCCCCGAAGAATCTTTTCGACCTCCGGCCGGACCTCCGCGTGCTGATGATCCTGGCCCGGGTGAAGGAGCGAAATGCCGAGACGCTCTTCGGCGCCATCGCCGACGAACTGGCCAAGGACGGCATCACTGTGCTCAACGCCACCACGTTTCTCGAGGATCACCTGCCGGGAGCGGGATACGTGTGCGGCCCGGCTTTCAAGAAGCGCCAGCTTGCGGATGCGGAGTTCGGCTTCCGCATCGCCAAGCAGACCAGCGCGCTGGACATCGGGCAAAGCGTCTGTGTCCGTCACGGCACGGTGCTCGCCGTCGAGGCCTTCGAGGGCACCAACCAGTGCATCCGCCGTGGCGGCGAACTCGGCCGGGGCAAGGACGTGATGCTCGTCAAGGTTTCCAAGCCGAATCAGGACTTCCGCTTCGACGTTCCGGTCATCGGTCCGCAAACCATCGAGAACTGCGCCAGCTCCGGCGTGTCCGGCATCGCCATCGAGGCGCGGAAAACGCTGCTGCTGGAAAAGGACGTCGTCGCCTCGCTGTGCGACCGGCACGGCATCGGGATCCACGCGGTCGAGTGACCGGGAACGCCGCCGATACTCCAAACCGGGGATTGGAAAGCCTCGTGCATGCTTCATGATCCACGGCGTGAAACGCCTCTTCTTCCTGCCCGCCCTGGTTCTGAACCTTCTCCACGCGGACGCGGGGACCGTCATCTCCCTCGACCCCGGTTGGCGCTTCTTCCAAGGCGAGGCGAAAGGCGCGGAGGCCGCGGGCTTCGATGCCTCATCGTGGCGCAAGCTCGATGTGCCCCATGATTGGAGCATCGAGGGCCCCTTCGACAAGAACGCCGCCACCGGCGGGGCGGGCGGCTGGCTGCCCTCCGGCGTTGCCTGGTACCGCAAGGAAATCCAGATCCCCGCCGATGCGGAGGGACGACGCGTATGGGTCGAATTCGACGGCGTCATGGCCAGCAGCGATGTCTGGATGAACGGCACGCACCTCGGCCACCGGCCGAATGGATACGTCAGCTTCCGCTACGATGTGACCGCTGCCATCAAGCCGGGTGCGGCGAACCTGCTTGTCGTCAAGGCGGACACTTCCGCGCAGCCGGCATCGCGCTGGTATACCGGAGCAGGCATCTACCGGCACGTCCGCATGGTCATCGCGGATCCGGTGCACATCGCCCCCTGGGGAGTGTTTGTCACCACCCCGGAGGTTTCCGCGGAGAGTGCCTTGGTGAAGGTCTCCACGCGGATCTCTAACAGCACCCCGCGTGCGGAGAAACTCAGCGTGCGCTCCGAGATTCTCGATGCGAAAGGAGGCCGTGTTTCCACGACGGACACGGTGGTCGAGGCCGCCGCAGGAGCTTCGGTCGATGCGCTTCACGAGATCCGCGTTGCGAAACCGGCCCTCTGGAGCGTGGACTCGCCAGCCATGCACACCCTCGTCAGCACGGTGAGCGCCGGTGGCCGCGTGCTTGATGAGACCCGCACGTCCTTCGGCATCCGCAGCGCCGAGTTCCGCTCGGAAACCGGTTTCCACCTCAATGGGAAAAACCTCAAATTGAAGGGCGTCTGTCTTCACCACGATGGCGGTGCCGTCGGCGCGGCCGTGCCACTCGGCGTCTGGGAACGCCGGCTCTCCCTGCTCCGCGAGCTTGGTGTGAACGCCATCCGCACCGCTCACAACCCGCCCGCACCGGAGTTCCTCGATCTTTGCGACCGCATGGGCTTCCTCGTCATGGATGAGTTCTTCGACTGCTGGACGAAGGGGAAAAACAAGTTCGACTATCACCTGCATTTCAAAAAGTGGGCCCACACCGATCTGCGCGACGGGATCCTCCGCGATCGCAACCACCCCTGCGTGATCCTCTACAGCGTGGGCAACGAGATCCACGACACGCCCAAGCCCGATATCGCCAAGCCGATCCTGCGCGGCCTCGTCGATGTCTGTCATGAGACCGATCCCAGCCGCCCGGTCACCCAGGCCCTGTTTCGTCCGAATGTTTCCGGCGACTATCAGAATGGACTGGCCGACATGCTCGATGTGATCGGCACCAACTATCGTGACCAGGAGTTGTTGCAGGCATGGAAGGACAAACCCGGCCGCCGCATCGTGGGTACCGAGCAGGGCCATGAACGCTCGACGTGGGCCGCCTGCCGCGATCATCCGCAGCATTCCGGGCAATTCCTCTGGTGCGGCATCGACTATCTGGGTGAGTCCCGATCCTGGTCGCTCACGGTGTTTGATGGCGGCCTGCTGAACCGCGCCGGTTTCATCCAGCCGCGGGGTGAGGAGCGGCGCAGCTGGTGGTCGGACAAGCCGATGGTCAAGGCCTTCCGCCGGATCGGCCGCACGGCGGAAACTCCTGCGGATCCGGGCTACGAGGCGGTGGAATGGAAACGCCTGCAAGTGCTCTATCCGGATTGGAACCCGCGCGAAAGCACGGCCCATGAGGAGAATGTCGAGGTTTACAGCAATGCCGATGAAGTGGAGCTGGTTCTCAACGATCGTTCGCTCGGTGTGAAGCAGCTCCGCAAGGACGGGTCCGCTCTGAACTGGAAGGTTCCTTACGAGCCCGGCGCCCTGCGTGCGATTGCCCGCAAGGACGGGCGCGAGGTGGCAGTGGATACGCTGCGCACGGCGGGAAAACCCGCCGCGATCCAGCTGGTGGCGGACCGCCGGAACCTGGGCACGGGCTGGGATGACGTCTCGCACGTCGAGGTGCGTGTGGTGGATGGGAACGGCGTGATCGTGCCGGACGCCACCCAGCTGGTGCGTTTCCAAATCGAAGGGCCGGGCCACGTCATCGCCGTGGATAGCGGATCGGTGGTCAGTGTGGAACCTTTCCAGGCGATGGAGCGCAAGGCCTGGCAGGGACGTTGTCTCGCCATTCTCCGCGCCGCCGCCGCGGGAAAGTTCGTCCTGCGTGCCGAAGCGGACGGGCTGGCCCCGGCCACGATCGAGTTCACGGCGCGGTGATCGCGCCCGTTTGCCGGATCAGGGTTTGCTGTCGTGGCGGGACAGCTTGTGAATGCCGCGCTGCATGAGCTGGGAGTCCACCTCGGTGGCCGCCGCCTCGTCGAGGTGTACGGTGAGGTTCTCGCTGGCGAACTCGATCGAATGGAGCGGCTCAGAGGATTTGTCGAAGGCATCGATCAGATCCTTCATGTTCTTCACCGGGCGGCCGTTGATGTTTTTCACGACGAGGTTGCGCAGCCGCTCGTAGCCGACGGTGGCGGGGGTGGGGATCACACCGCTGAGGAAAAGAATGCGGTCCACCTTGTCCTCATAAAGCTCCGGGTTCTCGTAAGCATCCAGCAGTTCGAGCGGCGCGCGCGACTGCCAGTCCTCACCGAAGCTTTCGAGAAGCGGCCGCGACAGCTCCTGGAACACCAGACCGCCTTTGACGAGGTAGTTCGGCGCTTGGTCGAAGAGGTGGCTGGGCACAAGGCGCTTCGCCTCATCCTCGCGGGTGAGCGTGGCCTTGAGCTCCAGCGGCGCTCCATCGCGCTGGAGACTCAGGGTGATCGAGTCTCCGGTGGCCCTCATGCCGCGGATGAGATGGCCCCACGAGAGACTGCCGTAGTCCGGATGCTGATAGTAACCGCGGCGGTCGATGGCTTGGCCGTCCACGGCCAGCAGCACATCGCCTTTTTTCACCCCGGCGGCCTCGGCGGCACCGCCCTTGCGGACGTTCTGGATGTAGATTCCGCCCTGGTCATCGGCGAGCTTGAGCCATTGCCGGAAGGAGCCGTCCTCCGTGCGTGCGATCGACACTCCCAGGCTGGGAAACCCGCGGTAGTCGCCATCGGCCGCCTCGTTGAGGAAACGCGAGACCAGTTCGGTGGCGGCCACGTCGCAGATCTGGTCCTTCGAGTTGTAGCTGATGAGCACTCCGGCGAGCCTGCCTCCGCTGAGCACGGGCAGCGAGTAGCTGGAGGCGGCACTCTGCATGGAGGCCTTCACCATGTAGGTGAGGAAGTTCTGCCCGGGCAGGAAGCCCGATGCCAGATCCACGCTTTGCAGGGCCCCGGCCGTGCGCAGTGCCACGCCGTTTTCCTCCACTTGCAGGATCTCCAGCGGACCACCGATGCGCGGCGGAGTGGCAATGGCGAGTGGCTGCGTGCCCTTGAAGAATGCCTCGCCCTCCTTCTCATCCGCCGGGCCTAACAGAACCAGGTTCGCCTCATAGTCCACGGCGATGACCCTGGCGCGGGTGAAGCGGGTGGCGTCCACGGACTCGAACTCAAGAAAGGTGGCGTCCGCCGCAAGTTCCGCGGTGGTGAGCACCCGCTGCGGGGCGACGATGGCGGCAAGCGCGCGGCGCTTGCGCGGCGGATTCTTTTCCCACGGCTGCCACGGGTTCCAGTTCTGCTGGGTGGAGTTGATCCGCACCACCGAGGCCTTGAGATCCGTCACCGCAGCCTCGGCCGCGGGCGGTGGATCCTTGGGCGCGGCCGCCGGTGCGGCGGCTTGTTCGGATGAATCCTGCGGTCTGCAAGAAATCACGATGCAGGAAACGACGGCGAGAACGGGAAGGCGCATGACGGCAGGGAGTAGGATCACTTCAGCCCGAGCACGTCCTGCATGTCGTAGAGGCCGGCGGGTTTGTCGGAGAGCCAGAGGGCGGCGCGGACGGCGCCGGCGGCGAAGGTGAGGCGTGAGGAAGCCTTGTGGGTGAGTTCGACGCGTTCGCCATCGGCGGCGAAGATCACGGTGTGGTCGCCGACGACGTCGCCGCCGCGCAGCGTGTGCATGCCGATTTCCCTGGGTTTGCGCGGGCCGATGTTGCCGAGGCGGCCGTGGGTGATGTCGTCCTGATAGGAGGTTCCGGTTTCTTCGTTGAGGATTTCCAGGAGGGTGCGTGCGGTTCCGGAGGGCGAGTCGATTTTGTGTTTGTGGTGCATCTCGACGACCTCGATGTCGAAGCGGTCCTGGCGGAGGACGCGTGCGGCATGGCGGGTGAGCCAGAAGAGCGTGTTGACGCCGACCGAGTAGTTGGAGGCGAAGACGATGGGCAGGGATCGGGAGGCCTCGCGGATGAGGGCGCGTTCCTCGTCGGTGTGGCCGGTGGTGCCGATGACGAGGCGGGTTCCGGAGGCGAGCGCGGCCTCGATGACCTGACGGGTGAAGGAGTGGACGGTGAAGTCGATGGCGCAGGCGGCTTGTTGGAAGGCGGCGTTGAGGTCCTCGCCGACGTCGTGGGTGGCGGAGACGGTGACGAGGGGTTCTGCCGCGGCGGCCTGGAGCAGGGCCTGGCCCATGCGGCCGGATTTTCCGGTGATGAGAAGGTTGAGCATGTGGAGAGTGGAAGGTGGGTTGTGGGTGATCGGAAGAAGAAACTTGGGATCAATCCTCCCAGATCATGTGTTTGAGCTGGAGTTGGGAGGCGCGGGTGGCGGCTTCGGCGGCGCGCGGGCCTTTGAAGGAGGCGATTTTCTTGGCGCAGGCGATGGCGGCGGGCCAGCGCCCGGCTTTTTCCAGCAGGGCGAGGGCGCGGAATCCGCAGAGTTCGAAGTAGTGCCACTCCGCGGGTGGGGCATCGGTTTCGAGCACGGAGTAGTAGGCGATGAAGGCCTGGCGCTCGCGTTTTCCGGATGGATCCGCGGGGTCGGGGATCTGTTCGAGGGTCTTGCCGCGGAGGTATTGGATCCGGTTGAAGACGGCGGGTTGGTCCGTGGCGTGGACGAGGAGCTTGTCGTAGACCTCGATGGCGGAGGCGAGGGATTGGGCATCGGTGCCGCCGCGGGCGTAGACGGCTTCGCCTAACAGAAGTCCTGCGGGCAGGTGAAGCGGATCTTTTTCCTCAAGCGAGGAGAACCATTTGGAAAGGAAGGAGACAGCCTCGGGGAGGCGGTTCATGTCGATGAGCAGGCGCGCTTTTTCGAGGCGGGCGAGCGGGGAGACGGGGCCCTTGGCGTCGATGGCCTTGTCGAAGAGGATGAGGGCTTCCTGTTGCGACTGGCTGGTCGGAACGAGGGCGGCGGAGCGTGCGGCGAGCAGCCAGGCGGCCTGGGCGCGGCCGGGGTCGGTATCGGAGGCGGCGAGTTTCTCGAGCACGAGCCGGGCGTCGTTGTAGCTCCGGGTTTCGAACAGATTGCGGCCAAGGACGAGCATGGCCTCGGCGGCGGCGGGGTCTGCGGGGAAGCGATCGAGCAGCGAGCGGGCGGCGGCGATGGCGGCTGCCGAGTCTCCGGAGCGATCGGCGATGCGCAGTCCGAGCAGGGCGAGGCGTGCCGGAGCGAGGGAGGTGGCGGCATCCGGGGAGCCGATGGCTTCAAACTGGGATCGCGCGAAGGCAAGGTCCGGAGCACTCCCGGCAAGGGCGCATTCGGCGGCGGCAAGTCGGGCTTCCGGCACCCGCGGGTGTTCGGGGTGGGTGCTGAGGAACTCCTCGATGGCGGTGCGGCGTTTGGCGAGGTCGGGCTCGGAGAGGGCACGTTCGAGTTCCACATCCGGTGCGATCGAGGGCTCCACCGGGCGGGAGTTTTGCTGAATGGTGAGCGAGCCCGGGGTTTCCGTGAGGCGGATGACGGCGGCATTCAAGGAGGCGGCGCGGGCGGCTTCTCCATCGAGAGCATCGGCGGCTTCCTGATAGAGCGTGACGGCCTGGGCGCGATCGCCACGATCGTAGGCGGCCCTGGCCTCGAGGAATGCGGCGCGGCCTTTGAGAGGCGGAAGGGAGGTGGTCCGGCGCAGGGTGTCCAGCATGCCAAAAGCGCGGTCCGGCTGGTTTTGGGTGAGGGCGAGCAGGGCCAGTTGGAGCAGGGCGCGGTCGGCGAGGGGATGGGAGGGAAACTCGAGGCGCAGGCGCTGGAGGAGGGATGAGGCTTCGGCGATTGCGGAGGGCGTCGCGCAGCGGAGGAGTCCCAGGGCCCGGGAGTGGAGTGAGTGGGCGAGCAGTAGCGAACCGGAGGACGGACCGGGCCAGGCTCCGGCGGCGTCGTTGTCAAAGGTGGCGATGAGTCCGGTGGCGGGGATCTCCGAAGGGGTGATCCACTGGGAGATGCGCTCGAGGATGGGATCCGCGGGGACGGGCGTGGCAGGAAGCAAATCGAGCAAGGCCTCGAAAAGCGGATCGAGCAGCGGTGAATCCGGATTGTCTTGAATGAAGGCGAGCAGGAATGGGACGGCGGTTTCCGGCGTGCCGCGGGCTTTGAGGGCACGCGCGAGGCCGGCTGCGGCGAGGTGATGGGTCCGGAGTGACTGGCCGCGGGGTTGGTCGATGAGCGCTTGAAAGCGTGCGGCGGCTTCCTCGGGTTTTTGCTCGGCGAGCAACAGCTGGCCGTCGAGATAAGTGGCCAGTGCTTGATCGGCGGGGGAGAGTCCGGAGCTGGGCGGCAGGATGCGGCGTGCCTCCTCGTAGCGCTGGCGGTCGAGGAGGATCTCGATTTGGTGGAGGCGGGCCCGGCTGGACGACGGCTGCGAGGCATCCGAGGTGAGGAGGGCAAGTGTGGCGAGCGCCTCATCCTGGCGACCGAGGGCGAGCTGGAGGTTGGCGGTGGTCAGGACGAGCTCCGCAAAGTGAGGTGTGGCGCTGCCGCCGAGCAGCGGAATGAAGAGATCGAGGGCGTCCTGAAGGCGGCCGAGCGAGGCCAGGGCCTGGCCTTTCCAGAAGGTGGCTTCCGGGTGTTTCGAGACGAAGGACTGGTCGAGCAGGTCGAGAGCGTCCTGGGTTTTCCCCTGACGGATCCATGCTTCGGCGAGGCGGATCGCGACCCGGGTTTTGTCCGCGGGGCCAAGCTCTTTGGTGCTGAGGCAGGTGGAGAAGTGGGCGGCGGCCATTTCCCAGAGGCCGGAGGCGAGGGCCTCGTCGCCCTTCCGTTCGAGCATGCCGGGTTCCGCCGCCGCCGACAGGGGCCGGAGGGCGAGCAGGGTGAGCGGCAGGATCCAGACGGATTTCATCGTCGCCCTGGATACTGGACCTGCATCCGGCGCATGGCCAGTCCGGATGCGGTGGAAAATCACGGGCAAGTGCCGAACATGCGGTCACCCGCGTCGCCAAGACCGGGAAGGATGTACCCCTTGGCATTCAGGCATCGATCGAGGGCCGCGGCGAACACCGGCACTTCGGGATAGGCGGTTTCCAACGCGGATACCCCTTCCGGGGCGGCGACGAGGCAGGCGAAGCGGATGTTGCGGGCACCGGCATCCTTCATGCGCCGCACGGCTTCCACGGCGGAACCTCCGGTGGCCAGCATCGGGTCCAGGACGATCACGTCCCGCTGGTGGAGAGCGGGCGGGTGCTTGATGTAATAGGGCTCCGGAAGAAGGGTCTCCTCGTTGCGCGCAAGGCCGATGTGGGCGACGGAAGCCTGGGGGATCATGTCCAGGAAACCGTCGAGAAACGCGAGACCGGCGCGCAGCACCGGTACCAGGGTGATCTCACGGATGAGATGGCGACCGGATGTGATTTCCAGCGGTGTGGTGCAGGGGACCACCTGGGTTTCCAAATCCTCGGTCACGTAAGGGGCCATCAGCGAGGCGATGCGCCGGAGCCGCTGCCGGAACTCGGGCGACGGGCAGGAGGGTTCCCGGAGGCGCGTCAATTCGCCGGCGATGAGCGGATGATCGAGGGTCCGGAACATTGCGGGCTTATCGGGCGAGCAGTTTCTTCAATTCGGCCGGGGTGAGATTCAGGACGGTCGCGGCCTCCTTCATGTCACCGGCGGAGCGATCCAGCGCGCGTCCGGCGATTTCACGGGACACCCACTCTAACAGGCTCACCCCGGCGGGGGCGACGTTGATCAATTGGTCGATGGCCGTCGATATCATCGCCGGAGACTTCGCCGGGGCGGACGCGAGGGGGATGTCCTTGGGCAGCAGGATGTTCGACGAAGCCAGCGCGCAGGCGCGTGCGATCGTGTTTTCCAGTTCGCGGACGTTGCCCGGCCATGTGTGGACTTGCAGCAGGTTGACCGCTTCTGCGGAAAGGCGGATGCGGGCCATGCCGTTCTTGCGGGTGATCCGCTGGAGGAAGAACTCTGCCAGAAGCGGGATATCCTCAAGCCTCTCCCGCAACGGAGGAATGCGGATTTCCACCACATTGAGGCGGTAGTAGAGGTCCTCGCGGAAGCGCCCGGCGGCGACTTCCTCAGCGAGGTTCTTATGGGTGGCGGCGATGATCCGGACGTCGGTGGTGATCGTTTCGTTCGAACCCACGCGGGAGAATGAGCCGTCCTGCAACACGCGCAGGAGCTTCACCTGGATTGAGAGCGGCATGTCGCCAATCTCATCGAGGAAGAGCGTGCCGCCATCGGCCTGTTCGAAGCGGCCGGCGCGGCGTGCGATGGCCCCGGTGAAAGAGCCCTTTTCATGGCCGAAGAGCTCGCTTTCCAGAAGGTTTTCCGGAATGGCACCGCAGTTGATGGTGATCATCTCCTTCTGGCGGCGCGGGCTGTATTCGTGGACGGCCTTGGCGACGAGTTCCTTGCCGGTGCCGCTTTCTCCGGCGATCAGAACGGGCGCGTCCGAGCGGGCGACCCGGCCGACGAGCTTGAAGACTTCCTGCAGGGCGCGTGAAACCCCGATCATTTTCACCCGGCCATCGTGTTTCGGCAGTTCGGCGATCGGGCGGTCCGCCGTGCGGCGGTCCTCCTGGGTCTGCAGCGCGGATTCAACCACGGGGCGAAGTTCGAAAGCGAGCGACTCCTTGCGCAGCACGTCATGAGCGCCCCGTTGGGTGGCTTCGATGATCTGGCCGGTCGTCGGGAAGCCGGCGGTCAAGATCACCAGGGTCTGCGGGCTCTGCTGGATCACGCGGCCGAGCAACTCCATCCCGTCGAATGGCTCCATTTCCATCGCGGCGACCACCACGGCGACATTGGTCTTTTCGATGACCTTGATGGCATTCGCGGCGTTGTCGCAGCGAAGGATGCGAAGATCCTTCGCAGCGAGGTGTTTGGTCGCCCACTCCAGGAAATCCAGATCGGGATCGACCAGCAACAGGGTATCTTCGGCGGAGGGGTTCGGCATCGCGGTCGCGGGCAAAGTCAATCAGGGTGGCACCGGATGACACGAAAAAAATCGATGCACGGCCCATCCCTGCGGGATTTGCGGTGTCCGGAAATCCCACGCCTCCGCATATCCTGCGATGCGTGTGGCTTGAGGCGAGTCGCGGATTGGCGACTCACTCGAAGAACTTCTTGAGAGCCCGCTGTTCGTCGGGATCGAGCGATTCCTTCCAGACCCGATCCCCGCCTTTGCCGGTGGCCGAGGTTTCGCCGCCGGCGCGGAGGGAGGAGGCATTCTTGTCGATGTCGTGTTCGCCGTCCTGGAGTTCGAGCAGATCGCCGGGTGCCGCGTTCGAAAGATCCTTGGCGGCGAGTCCTTCGAGATTTCCGGTTTCCACGGCGTCCTTCTCGCGTCCGAGCACATTGGGATCGTGGCCCGGGCCGCGCTGGATGCCGCCGGATCCGGGGCCTTGCTGGCCGTCCTTGCCGTTGCCTTCTTGCTCATCGGACATGAGGTCTTCATCCCACTCATTGCCTTCACCGCCGCCTTCGCACTGGCCCATGCATTTGCCGTGTTTGTTGAGATTCTTTTTGAGCTGTTCCAACTGATCCGGGGGCAGGTCCGCGAGGTTCTTCAGATCCATGCCCTTCATTTGTTCGAGGAGCTGCGGGTTGGGTTTCATGGCGCCATTCTGAAGGCCCTTGAGTGCTTGATCGAAATCCTCCATCAAGCGGTCCTTATCCGCCTGATTCATCTGCGCGCTGTTTTTTTCGAGGGATTCCAGCGCTTTCTCCGCTTTTCCCACCTCGCGTTCGACGCGTTCGGCTTCCGATTGATGGGACTTCTTCAAGCTGTCGGTCGCTTCCAATGACGAGTGGCTGAACCATTGGTCCTCTTCCTGGGATTTGAGCTCCTCGAGGCGCTTGCGGGTTTCCTCGAGGTATTTTTCGTCCACCACCTCTTCCTTGGCGAGCATGTCCAGCTCCGATGAAAGCTGCTTCCATGCCTGTGGCTCGTTTGCGGATCCTTGCGCGCCAGGCTGTTTGGCGGAAACCGGGATCCACAATCCGGCTCCGAGCATCGCCAGGGATCCGAGCATCGGCACCAGGAGGCGGGGCCAGCGCCAGTGAAGACCGGCGTCCACCTGCGATAGAGGTGCGGGCCATGGCGTCACTCCCTCGCTGGCGGCGGAAAGCGCGTTGCGCAGGCGCATGGTGGCCTCGATCCGGACCAGCGATTGCTCACGCATCTCGAACTTGCGGCGGGCCAGCGCCAGGCAGGCGAGCCCGATTCCCAGCAAAGTCGCTGCCACGCAAGCGGCGGCCGCCAGTGGATCGAATCCCGCCATTTCCCGTCGCGCCCAGAGCAGGGCTGCCGCGCTGATCAGCGAGAAAACGAGCAGCGGGGCGGACAGGGTCTCGACCCACCACGCGAGGTTGACGCGGCGTTTCACCGCATCCGCCCTGGCCAGCCAGAAATCACGGTTGCGGGCATTTTCCGGAGTTTCCATGCCGATCATGATAGCCGCGATCCGCGGTGAGGCGATTCGAAATGCATGAAAAAACGGTGAAACGCCGGCTCAGATCCAGCCCATCGCCTGGTCGAGCGAGGCGACCACCTCGTCCGCGCCGTGGGCCGCGAGTTCATCCATACTGAAACGCCCGGTGGCCACCGCGAGGCAGCGCGCACCGATGGCCTTGGCGCAGGCAATGTCCTTGGGCGTGTCTCCGATGATCCAGGTTTCCTGCGGAAGGTAGCGCCTGCCGGAATGTGCCGCGGCGCGATCCAGCGCGACGGGCCCCAGAAGATTGCGGTCGTGGTGATCGCTGCCATACGCGCCAAAGGCGAAATAGGAATGCAGCCCGTAGTGCCGCACCTTGGAGGCCGCACCCGCCTCGGTGTTGCCGGTCAGCAGCCCGAGCAATCCCGCGTTTTTCGCCACGAGCGCCTCGAGAAGCGGTACCACACCGGGCAGGACATGCCCCGGAAATCCGCCGTGCGCCAGATTCCAGTCGAGCCGTTTCTGATAGACCGCAAGATAACCCGCCACCCGTTCCGGAGTGGGCTCGATGCCGAAGTGGTCGTGCAGGCCGCGCACGATCCCCAGATCGGTCGCGCCCGCCAGATCCAGTGGCGGACCGTCCGCGCCGAAGACTTCGCGGGTGGCTTCCTGGAGCGCCGCCATGCCGGCTCCCGCCGTGTCCACGAGGGTGCCGTCGATGTCGAAAAGATAGAGCATGGCCATGCCGCCCGCCTCAGGATCTGCGATGCGGACTTACTTCGGCTCGTCCGCGGGAACCGCGTCGGGGGCCTCGTCCGGCACTTCGTCCGGAATGTCCTCGTCGAAATCGTCTTCGTGTTTCTCGTCCTCTTCGAAGTCGTCCTCCTCCATGAGCTCGCCGTGGAAGAGATGGAACTTCCGCTTGCGCTGGTGCTGGGGGAGGGGGGAGAGGATCATCGCCACGGCGCGGCCGTTGAGGCGCGGTGGCTGGTCGACCTGGGCCATGGTCTTGAGATCCTCGATGATGCGGTTGAGCATCACGAAACCGAGCTCTTTGTGAGCGTTCTCGCGGCCACGGAACTGCAGCACGAAACGGCACTTGTGATTGGTGTCCAGGAAGCCCTCGGCACGGCCCATCTTGATGTTGTAGTCGTGCTGGCCGGTGCCCACGCGGAATTTCACTTCCTTCATGCGGGTGGCGCTCTTGGACTTCTGCTTCTTGAGCTTCGCCTGCTCGTACTTGTATTTGCCGTAGTCGACGATCTTGCAAACCGGCGGATCCGCCTGGCCTGCGATCTCGACGAGGTCGAGTCCGAGCGATTGTGCCTTGGCGAGCGCCTCGCGGGAGCTCATCACTCCGAGTTGTTGTCCGTCGGCGGTGACGACGCGGACGCGAGGGGCGCGGATGCGGTCGTTGACCCGCGTCATGTCGCGGTAACGACCCCTGTTTTGGTCTTTTTGTGGCTTAGCGATGGCTTTGTCCTCCGGTGGGTGGATGCGACGCAACGCCACGCGGACGACCGAGGCCGGCACGCATGAGCGGTGCGAAGAAGGGTGCGGAACGATAAACCGGACGCCGTGTCATGGAGAGCAGACTGCGGGACCGGACCGACCGGAGAGGTCGGCAATCGAAACAAGGATGGATCGTTCCTGGAAAATCATGAATCGGCGGTGGGCCGGAATCGCCGCGGGTAGCGACTTGCGACGAGTATCTAGAGAAATCCCCGGAAAGCGGCAAGTTTCTTTTTGCGCGGCGGCTCAGGCCCGGGTCTTGAAATAGCGGACGGTGGCGGCCACCAGCCCGGGAATGTCGTGGGGCATGGCCTCGAATGCCGGGGCGACACCGCGTTTGCGGAGGGTCTCGCTGGTGACCGGGCCGATGCTTCCGGCCACGCAGCCATCCGGCCAGTCGAGCCCGAGCGCGAAGAAATGGTCCACGGTGGACCCGGAGGTGAAGGTGATCAGATCGGCCCCTTTCTCCGCGAGCGAGGCCTTGGCGCCGGTGGGATCCTCGGTTTCGGGAACGGTGCGGTAGGCGATGCATTCATCGACGATCGCACCCATGGCGGCGAGGCCGTCGCCGATGACTTCGCGCGATTCCTCCGCCTTGACCCAGAGCATGGTGAGGTTTTCCACGGACTCTTTTTTGAAAGCATCAAGCAGCCCCTCGGCCACGAACTTTTCCGGAATCAGGTCCACGCCGATCCGGTATTCACGGATCTTCTTGGCCGTGCCCGCGCCGATGGCGGCGATCCGGGGATTGCCGAGACTGCGTGCGTCCTCGAAGACCGCAAAGAAGGCATCGAAGAATTTTTCCACTCCGTTGGGGCTGGTGAAGACGATCCAGTCGTATTCGTGGGCATGCGTGACCATCTCGGCAAAGCCAAGCTTGTCCTCGGGATGCTCGATCCGGATGGTGGGCAGCTCGATCACTTCCGCGCCCAGCTCGCCCAGTGCCTTGCTCAGTTCGCCCGCCTGCTCGCGGGTGCGGGTGACGACGATGCGCTTGCCGAAGAGCGGGCGCTTTTCGAACCAGTTGATCTTGTCGCGTTCCTTCACCACATCGCCGATCACGGCCACGGCAGGGGAGCCGATCTTTTCCTTTTCCACGATCTCCGCGATGGTCGCGAGGGTGCCGGTGGCGGTGCGCTGGGATCCGGTGGTGGCCCACTGGGTGATGGCCATCGGAGTGTCCGGTGAAGCGCCGTGTTCGATGAACGAGCCGGTGATCTCGCGCAGCCTGCCCACGCCCATCACGAACACCTTGGTGCCGGGTGCCTTGGCGAGCTGGGCGTAGTCGATCGAGCTGTAGCCCTTGGTCGGGTCTTCGTGGCCCGTGAAAATGGTGAGCTGGGTGTTGTGGTCCCGATGCGTCACCGGGATGCCTGCGTAGGCGGGACCGGCGATGGTCGAGCTGATGCCCGGCACGATCTCGAATGGCACACCGGCAGCCGCGAGCTCGGCAGCTTCCTCGCCGCCGCGTCCGAAGATCATGGGATCGCCGCCCTTGAGGCGGACCACGGTTTTTCCGAGTTTGGATTTCTCAACGATCAGGGCGTTGATCTCATCCTGTGGCATGGTGTGGTCCTTGGCGCGCTTGCCGACGTGGATTTTCTCGCAGCCGGGCTTGGTCCACTGGAGCAGTTCCGGATTGCTCAGCGCGTCGTAAACCAGGACGTCGGCGCGTTCGATGAGTTCCTTGGCGCGCAAGGTGACGAGGCCGGTGTCACCGGGGCCGGCGCCGACGAGATGGCAGGTTCCTGGGCGTGTCATTGGAGCGATTGGAAGAGTTCGAGTGCGGTTTGATGGGGGTCGGTCCCGCTGGCTTCGCCGGATCTTGGGCTGCCTTCGGATTCCGGAAACACGCGGGCCTTGAGGTGAAGCGTGCCGTCTGTGAGAGAGGAGAATACGCCGACAGGCGTGTGGCAACCCGCGTCGAGCAGCCTGAGGAATTCACGTTCCGCGGTGATCCTCAGCCAGGTGGGTGCATGGCCGATCGATTCGGCGAAAACCCGGGAGCGCTGGTCGCCTGCGCGGATTTCCAAGCCGACGGCACCCTGTCCCGCAGCCGGGAAGAAGAATTGCTCTGCGAGGCGCGTCACGAAAAGTCCGTCCATGCCAAGCACCGGTTCGTCCGCCGGATCCACCGGGAGTTCGGGAAGGTATCCGAGCCGCACCAACCCGGCCTCGGCGAGCAAGATGGCGTCGTAGGAATCGGTGGCGGCCAGCTTTTCCAAACGGGTCGGCACATTGCCGCGCAAGTCGGTCACCTCCACGTCCGGCCGCAAAAACCGAATCTGCCTAGCCCGCCGCACGCTGCTCGTCCCTACCTTCGCGCCGGGGGGCAGGGCTTCGAGTCCGCCACGGGCGCGGGTGACCAGCACGTCGCGCACCGGCGCACGCTCGAGCACCGCCGCCAGGGCAAAACGATCCTCCAGAACCGTCGGCAAGTCCTTCAAACTATGGACGGCGATATCGATGCTGCCGTCATCCAATGCGAGTTCCAGCTCTTTGATGAAGACCCCTTTGTCAAACACACCCTCGGCTTTTGCCACCTCTGCCAGCGCCACGTCGGTGCGCCGGTCTCCGGTGGTCTTGATGATCTTCCGCCGGATGTCCAGCGCAGGGAAGGTGCCGGCCAGCGCGGCCTCGGTCGCGTCCGCCTGCACAAGGGCCAACGCGCTTCCGCGGGTGCCGACATGCAGTGGGGCGGGTGCTTCGTCGCTCATGATGGAGGTGATGGAGTGGGTGTCGCCAGCCCTCAGGGTGGGACGTCGAATCGTTCGGGGGTCTTCAATGGCCCCTCGCCTCGTTTCGCGCAAGTCCGGGTTGGCGGCCGCGGGCGATATTCGGGAGACATGGCCCGCAGCACCCGGCCGGACGACTCTTCATCGGGGGGAGGCGAAGCGCGTTTTTGCTGCGTGATTATTCACTTGGCTACGAAGATCACGCAGGCAAACTGGACTCCGTCCAAATCCCCAGACGGACGCGCGGGATGATCGCCCCGCCGTGCTCCGGCTGAAAACCCAGGCCCCCATGATGTTCTCGAATCCCCTACGGGCGATCTTCGCTTGTTTCTCCATCGCCGCCAGCGCGCTGCCATTCGCCCGCGGGCAGACGGTGGTGAGCGATTCGTTCGAGAGCGGCGTGTTTTCCTATTCGTGGAACTCCACGGCGGCCACCACCATCCAATCGCCCGGAGGCGCGGCCGGTTCTCTCCGATTCGCCCAGATCGCCGCGAACACGACATCCCGGCTCGCATCCCGCTTCGATGCGGTGCAATCGGGTGGAAGCACGAATTTCACCATCGAGGCCGACCTCCGCCTTCAAAGCTCGGCCACCCGGCAGTTCCAGCTTCAGGTCTCGACCTCATCCGCCTCGGTGGCGACCAACGCCGCAGCCATCAACCTGCGTTACCAATCCGGGACTTGGTCCGCCTATGACGGCACCACCTGGCAGGTGCTTTCCGGACTCAATGCGGTCACGCCCGGATCCTGGTTCCGCATGAGGCTCACCGGCCGCGATTGGGCCTCCAGTTCCGCTCGCTATGATCTCGAAATCTCATCGCCGGGCGGAACCACCTACACCAGCGCGATATCCGGCATCCAGGTCTTCCACAACTCGGGCTCGAACTCCTACTCGCTGCCCGCCCGCTACTTTGTGTTCACCAGCGAGTTCGACACCAATCCGGGGTTCTCCGTGGACAACGTCCTCGCGGTCGTCGGGGCTCCTCATGCGTCGTCTCCGTCTCCGGTCCTTCTCGCCGGCATGACCACCACCACCCAGTCCGGCCCGGGTGATGCCGCCGCCGCCATCGACAACAATCCCGCCACCCTGGCGGAAACCACCAACGCACCCGGGAGCTTCTGGGAAATGGAACTCAACCGCTCGATGCCCCTCACCCGCATCCAGCTGCTCGCCCCGGCCGGTGCATCGTATGCGAACCTGCTCAACGGGCTGATCCTCGAGGTCCAGGACCTCCGGGACCAAGTGGTGTTTTCCCAAACCATCTCGGGTGCCGTCAATGGCGGGTTGTGGACCGTCGACCTGCAGCCCGCCATCCGCGGGCGCATCATCCGGATCAAACTCCCCCCCTCCGGCTTGAATGGCGGGGGCGATCAGCGCGTGGCCGTTGCCGAAGCCAGGATCTTTTCTCCGGTCTATCAGACCAGTGGGATCAACTACGCCCTCAACACCCCTTCCTATATGGTCCGCCTTCAGGATGCGCTGCCCCCCGCGTCCTATGCGAATGATGGAAACACCACCACCATCATGCAGACCACCGACAAGACCGTGGATGCCTATTGGGAGACCGACCTCGGTGCGGAGCGCGCACTCCATCACGTGCGGGTCACCGGGGTCGAGGGCAGCCTCGAACAATACCGGCTCTCGCGGGCCACCCTCCGCCTGTTCGATGAGGATCACAACACGGTCTTCTCACAGCGGTTGAGCGGCTCCAGCCCGGTCTTCGATGTGATCCTTCCAGGTCCCGTCGCCGCGCGTTACGTGCGGATCGGATTCGAAAACAAAATCCGCTCATCGCCGACCAATGCCATCGAGTGGTTTCTCAAGATCCGCGAGGTGGAAGCCTACGGCCGCCCCCTCGATCAAACCGGCATCCGATCCTTCTCCGCGAGTTCCACCCAGGTCTCGCCCGGTCAAGCCGTCCAGCTTTCCTGGTGGGTCGATGGACTCAACGAGCTGTCACTGCACCCCGGTATCGGCTCTGTGGGAGCATCCACGCTGGCCGATGGCTCGGGTGTTGTGACCGTGACGCCATCCGCTCCCACCCGCTACATGCTCGTGGGCAAGTCAGGGACAGCCACCTTTGTCCGATATCTAACAGTCAATACCGGCGGCCAGCCCTTGCCGCCCCGCATCAGCGAGTTTTCGGCATCCAACCGCCTTGCCCTGCGCGATGGATTCAACGAAGCGCCGGATTGGATCGAGATCCACAATCCGAACGCCTCCGCCATGGATATCTCCGGTTATTGCCTGAGCGATGACCCCGCGCTGCCGGCGAAATGGGCCTTTCCCGGCGGAACCATCATCCCCGGACACGGCCACCTCGTCGTCTGCGCCTCCGGGCGCTCGCTCGCCAGCACGGATGCCCGTGGCTTCCTGCACGCAACGTTCAGCTTGTCCGCTACCGGCGAAACCCTCCGCCTGTCCACGGTCGGCGGTGCCAGCCTGCTGGATTCCGTCACCTTCACCGCACAGGACGAGGATCTATCCTATGGCCGCACGGTCGATGACGGGTGGACCTTCATGGAGCCCTCCCCGGGGCAACCCAATCTCAATCCCTCCTTCGCCGGTTGGCTGCTTCCACCGGTCTTCAGCGAAACGCGTGGCCTGAGGACCGCTCCGTTCACGCTGGTCCTCGTCAATCCCAACCCGGACTCCCAACTCTACTACTCTCTGGATGGTTCGGAACCCTCCACTCCCTACGTGGCACCACTCTCGATCACCGCTTCGCGCTCGGTCCGCGCCACCGTGCGCCGCAGTGGCTACCATACCCCACGCACCGTCACCCACTCGTTCCTGTTTCCCTCCCAGGTTCCCTCTGCTTCCGGCATGAATGCGACCTATGCCTCGGGCGTGTATCTCACACGCCAGAATCAGGGATTTCAGGACCTGCCCACTGTCTCGCTTTCCGTCCCCGAGCTGCCCGATGACTACGTGGAAACCGAAGGCTCGGCCGAGTTTTTCCTGCCTGGATCCCCCACTCCCGTCCAGGTGAACTGCGGCATGGAACGCTTCGGCGGCGCATGGACCGAGTTTGCCAAAAAAAGCTACAAACTCAACTTCAGCGCCGAATACGGAGCCCGCAAGCTTGAGGCTCCGCTGTTCAATGGATTCGACCGCGGCATCCCGGTCAAGGAGGTCTTCGACTCACTCGAACTTCGCGCCGGCAACCATGACATGGTCGCCCGCGGGTTTTACATGGGAGGGCGTTTCATCGAGGATACCACCCTGGAAATGGGCAGCCTCAATCCCCATGGACGCTTTGTCCATGTCTTCGTCAACGGGAGCTACTGGGGAATGTATGACATGCGCGAACGAATGGTGGACGCATTCCTCGCCGAATACCTCGGCGGCAGCAAAGAGGACTACGTGGTCGTCCGCGGAAATGACAACGTCGGCACCACCACGTTCATCCCGGGGACCCCGGAACCTCCTAACAGGGAGTTATGGGAAAGTGTACGCGCCAACCGCTCGTCCTACATGGCCTTGAAGGATTCGCTGGATGTTTCCCATCTCATCGACTTCATGCTCGTCTGGTTTTACGGGAACAACGAGAACGAATACCGCTGCGCCGGCCCCATCGTCCCCGGTAGCGGATTCAAGTTCTGGCTCGCGGACTCCGATGGCTACCTCTACTCGCCGAACGTCGCTTCAGCCCTCACCGTCAATCGCACCGACAACGGCGGCCCCGGAAGCATTTTCTCCTCGCTGGCCGCAGAGGGTCATCCGGATTTCAAAACCCTGCTCGCCGACCGGATCCAGAAGCACTTTTTCAACAACGGTGCCCTCACTCCCGCCAGGAACCTCGCTCGGCTCAACGCACGCATGACCGAAGTCCAGAACGCGATGGTCTCCGAGTGCGCCCGCTGGGGATACCGCACTCCGGAAAACTGGGCGAGTGCCGCGGACTCGATCCGCACCGGACTTTTCCCCCAGCGGACTGCGAACCTCCTCGGTTACCTGCGCGCCCGCGGGCTCTTTCCCGCCATCGATGCTCCCGTCCTCGCCCAACATGGCGGCAGCGTCACCCAAGGCTATCCTCTCACGTTCAGCCCCATCACCGGCACGGTCTATTTCACGCTCGATGGCTCCGACCCGCGCCTTCCAGGTGGCGGGATTTCCTCCAATGCGCTCACCTGGTCCAGCACCTCCCAACAACTGGTCGGCTCCGCATCCACCTGGAAATACTGGGACCTGGGATCCTTGCCCGCCGCAAACTGGCACACCTCCGCATACAACGACGCAGCCTGGGCCTCCGGCACCGCTCCCTTCGGCTATGGCGATCCCGGAATCGCCACCACGGTGTCCTTCGGGTCGAACTCGAACAACAAACATCCGACAACCTATTTCAGAAAGTCCTTCCAGGTCACCAATCCGTCCCAGTTCAGCCAACTCACGCTCGGACTCGTCCGTGATGACGGCGCCGTGATCTATCTGAATGGCGTCGAGATCGCACGCAGCAACATGCCCGCCGGAACGGTCGGCTACAGCACCACCGCAAGCACCGCCGTCGGTGGTGCGGATGAAACCAACACTTTCACCTTCTCCATTCCCGCCAACGCGCTTGTGCTTGGCTCCAACGTCATCGCCGTGGAACTCCACCAACACGGAACCGCCGGCAGCATCAACAGCACGGACCTGCGCTTCGATCTCTCTCTCACCGGCTCCGCATCGGGTTCCGCCGCGATCATCAACTCGAACACCCGCGTCATGGCCCGCGTGTTCGATGGCTCCACGTGGAGCGCCCTCACCGATGCCACCTTCCGCGTCGCCTACCCGCTCACCGCTAACGGAACCTACCTGCTCAACTCATGGAGCCCCTCGGCCGCAGCCGGCACCTATCCGCCACACATGACGTTCTATCAGAACGCAAGCGCCATTCCCGATCCGCCGCTCGCCTCGCCGATGGAAAACCCGTGGACCCTTCCCTACGACCGCAGCACCCGCAGCCGCGTCAACGGGTTGGGCATGGATGGATTCTCGTTCGTCAACACCAGCAACCCGCAGGCCGAGACGGGATCCGGCTTCATGGGATCCGCCGTCCTCGCCCTCAACACCGGTGGTGCCCAGGACATCCGCGTCACATGGACCGGAGGAACGGTCGTGTCCAACAGCGCGGACTACGCCATCCGGCTGCAATACCGGGTCGGCGACTCCGGTGACTTCACCGATGTCACCAACCTGGGAGCCCCCGTCGAATATCTCCGCAACGCGCTCGCCGGACACTCGCAGACCATCGGTCCGGTCACGCTGCCGGCCGATGCCAACGACAAACCCCTCGTCCAACTCCGCTGGAAATACCACTACCGCTCCGGCTCCGGTTCCCGCCCGCAACTCCGGGTCGACAATATCCAGGTGAGCGCTGGAAATCCCGCACCCGTCAGCGTCGCCGTCGTTTCCTCTCCCCCCGCCGCCCAGGCCGGCCGCACGCTCCCTCCGGTCATCGTCCACGCCCACGCCGCCAATGGAGCCCTCGCCACCGGTTACAACGGGGTGATCCAGCTCTACCTTCAGGGCTCAAGCACCGCCCTCGGCGGCAGCACCTCGCGCCCCGCCATCAACGGCATCGCGGTCTTTGACGATCTCGTGATCCCCGAACCGGGCGTTTTCACCTTTGCGGCTTCTTCCACTCCGCTTCTCTCAGGCGAGGCCGACAACACCACACGGGTGCTCGGCCCCGTGGCGGAAATCGTGCCCGCGTTCATTCAGGGGCTCGGGCCCGTGAACGACCAGCGCGTGCCCTTCGCCGCCCGCATCCGCATCAACGGCCTGCTCCCCGGCGCCACCTATCGTTTCGCCAACCGCATGGTGACCGCGGCCGACTCCCCTTCCAGCGATGGCGCGGGAAATATGATCTTCTCCCGCCCCGCAGGCTCATCCTTCGTCCGCAGTCTCGCCGAGCCCGCATTCACACCCGCCGATCTTGATGCCGGGCACGGCCAGTTCACCTCCGATGCATCGGGCAGCTTCAGCGGATGGTTTCTAACCGAACCGACCGGTAACCCACGCTTCGCCCCCGGTTCCACACTCTATCCGCTTCTTCTGCTCAACGACGGCGAGGGTGGTTCCACGGTCTTCCATTCGCTGCGGATCGACGCGCCCGTCCAGGCCATCGCCTTCGGCGGCTCACCCGGCCAAGGCTCCGCCGTCCATGGCGAAGCCACCGCGCCGCCAGGCTCGTTTGTCCTGCTCTACGAGGATCCGGCTGGTGCCTCACGCCCGCTCGCCGCCACACCGGTTGAGGCCATCGGTTTTGCCACGGACGCGTCCTACGCCCCATTCTATCGCAGCCATGTCGCCGGCAGGAACGGCCGCTGGGGCTGCATCCTCCCAAATGGCCTCACCTCGGGAGCCCGCCGCATCGAACTGCGCGACCGCACCACGGGTGGCCTTCTCCACTTTTTCCAGTCCGATCCACACCCGCTCACCTCCCATCTGACAAGGGGTGCCAATTCCGTAGGCATCCGCGTGCCGGCCGCGGGAGAAAACGGCTTCGCCCTCTGGCAGGCCAGAAACTTCGATCTCGACTCGATCCTCGGCAGCAGCCTCGCCGCACCTTCCGGACAGCCCGCCTCCGATGGCGTTCCCAATCTGCTGAAATACGCCTTCGGAATCGCACCGGGGGATGTCTCACGGCTGCGCCTTCCGTCCACCTCGATCGTTTCGCCGCTCGGCCAACCGCTGCTGCGTTTCCAATACCGCCGCCTCACCGCACCGGATGCGCCGGTCTATCAGATCCTCGTTTCCTCGAATCTATCCGATTGGTCTTCCGCGGAATCAGCCCTGCTTCCCGCTGTCGATGTGACCCCGGATCCCGACGGACTCACGGAAACCGTTACCCGCCATCTCCCGCTCCAACCTTCCCAAACACCACGCTGGCTCAAGCTCCAGGTGGTCCAACCCTGAGGATCCCCCCGGAAGGAAACCCAATCCGGATTCCGCTCAGCGGAAGATCGCTTTAAGAGCCCGGTGGTCGGACGCCTTGTCCCAGGCCCCGTCATCGATGATGTGGGACGCCCGGAAATCCACCTCGGATCGCAGCGGGCGGGTGACGCAGACGAAATCAATCCGCGAGTAAATGTCGTGAGGCGCCCAGTGATGCGTCCAGGCGTGCCCCCGGGAGTCCTTGAAGGGAATCGCAGTGAGATACCCGGGCGAGTTGTAGCTGCCCGTCACGGTCTTGAAGGCGGTCGTCGGCCGGGTGTCGTTGAAGTCGCCATAAACCACAAGGCGCGCCTCCGGATCCGTCGCAAGAATCGAGTCCACATGCCGGCGCAGAAGCCGTGCTTCATGAATCCGCAGTTGTTCCTGATCGGCCTCTTCCACTTCACGCTTGGACTTCAAATGCACGCCAATGAAGCGGTAGCTCTTGCCCCGCGCCTCGATCGTCGCATCCAGAATGCCCCGGTTGATCCCGAAAGTCTGCCCCTTGAGCTGGAACTCGGTTTCAGCCGGCTTGGAAGTGGAAGTGATGGGGAACCTCGAAAGAATGCCGAGATGCCTCGTCGGATCGGAGCCCCCCGTGTGATGGGAATGCGGGAGATCCACCCCCGCCGCCTTGAGCCGACTCTGGATCTCCGCCAGATCCGAGGCCTGGCCGATCTCACACAAACCCAACACATCCGGCTGGTTCTTCGCGAGGATCGAAATGACGGCCTTTTTCTCGGATTCCGGCTTCGGGGAATCTTTCACCTGCTTGTTGTTGATGAACCGATCCATCACCAGCCAGTTCTCGACGTTGTATTCGATGAAATGAAGTCCGCTCCCGGAAACCGGTGAAGCGGCGCTGGATTCCGCTGCGGGGGCCTGATTCGCCGGCGGCTCGTTTGCCGACGGCTCGTTTGCCGGATCCGCCACCTTGGCCACTTCCACCGCAGCAGGAGGTGCCACCGCAGCGGATGGCGAGGAGACTTCAACCGACGGCGTGGAACCACCGGGTTGATCCCAATCAGCCGTCCCTCCCTTGCGCCCGCAGGAACTGATGGCCAACGCAAACACCGCCCAAAAAAGGGCCCCGGTGATGGCCGGGGCGCGCTTCATGGATCTGGAATCAGGCAGCCGTGGGCTCATGCTCAGGATTCCTTAGGCTCTTTTCCAGGAGCATCTTTCACACGCACATCGGTCTCCGCACGGGTGATCTCGCGCTCGAAGTCATCACGGGCTTTCTTGAACTCCCCCATGCTCTTGCCAATGCCACGGGCAAGTTCAGGCAGTTTTTTCGCTCCGAAGAGCAACAGGATCACGACAAAAATCATGACCATTTCAGGCATTCCGATGGGTCCCATGGTGTTCTTTGGTTTGGTTGGAGGGATGCTAGCCCCGCTCGATCGCGGGTGCAACGCATTTACCGAGGAAGATTTCCCCTCCTTTCAGCCGCCTGAGCCGTCAAGGGCCGCAGCTACTTCGGATCAAAGTCCGCCCCGGGGCTGTAAGCCTCGAGGCGGACCTCAGGAAAAAGGAAACCATCCCTGCGGAATGGCACTCGGATCAAGGAAGCAAAATCCCGTCTCAAGTTCAGCGGCGACGCCGCAGAACCAGCATCGCGCTGCCGAGAAGCCCCAGCGCAGCGGAGGTGGGCTCCGGAATGGCGTTCCAGCTCATCGCATAAAGCCCGGCTCCATCACCCTGACCCTTCAAGGTGACCAGAAAGGCCTGAGGAGTGAATAGATCTTTCTCGATCACGAACGACTCACCCGCGGACTGCCCGACGAAGTCGAAGTCCACATTCAGTGGCTCCGGCCCATTGAAGGTGACCTTGACGGACTCATCCTGATCGAAACTCAGCGAGGGGCCGCCAAAACCGTTGTCGTTCTCGTAGGCCGAATTCACCACAAGGGAGGAATTCGGGCCTGCCTCGAATACCAGCTCGCCGTAACCGGGAACGAAAATGGAGAACGGATTCTGATTCAGAACGCCTCCTTCGTAACCAACGGCATCCAGCGTGAACGCATTTCCAACGGCCGAAGCCGCTGCAAGCAGCGCGCAAACATACGCAGTCTTCATTTTCATAGGGGGGAGTGGATGGGGGGAACTCGCACGCAAATCGCATGCTCGCGATCAGCTGATAGAACATTTAGCCACTTCCGCAAGAGAATTAAACTCGTTGAAAATGAATAACTTAAGATGATTTGAATTAAGTTTTTCTTTATCTTCAAGAGGGTGATCCCGATGACGGTCGTTCGTCCGCACGCATGCAGGAAGCCCCCAAAGCGGGTTCTCAAGCCCAGCAAGACCCTTGGGTCCTGCTTCCTTGTTCTCGGTTCAAATGCCGACTCGCAAGTCCCTCGCGCTCCACAAAACCCCCGCCGCTTCGCGGCCGGCTCCCTTCATCCGTCTTGCGCCGTCCTTGCGCTTTGCGGAGAAGCGGTGACGTGAGGCGACGAATACTTCGTTCACAAACCGGCGGCTCCCGATCACCGCGCCGTCGGTGAAATACCTCACACGCCGCCGCAGCATGGCTGCCATGCCAAGGTCGGGCAACACGGTGCCGTTGTCCTTGGCTTCGAGGGCTTCGGCGCGGTTCATGGGTGGTCTAACAGGTTTGTCGGCCGTGACTTTTTCCACCTGCGCGTTGCCGCTTTTCCGGCCCAGGGCCAAGCCGAGGGCACGTCGATAGATCCGCGAGACTTCCTTCCATTTCTCGGCTTCAAAACCGGCTCCGTGGTGGCTCATGCAG
>JAIXOR010000067.1 GCA_027486655.1 Verrucomicrobiaceae bacterium
AGGAGGTGGAAGTGGTTGGACATCACGCAGTAGGAAAGCACGCGGCAGCCGGAGAAGTTTTCCTGCATGCGCATGAAGGTGCGGAACTTCTCGCGCTCCAGGTCCTTGAAGACGAAGCGGCGGTCCACCACGCGTGAAATGCAGTGGTAGATCGCCGGTTTGACCGTCGAATCCTTCCAAGGTGCCAACCAGCGCGCCCGCCTCATGCCCCCATCCTGCATGCCCCGCGCCCCGTGGCAAGAGGAATCCCTACAAGTTGTCTGTCCCTTTATATAGAAAAGGCTTACATTTGGCTTGGATGCCGCATGGGCTTCGGGTGGATTTCTTTACGATCCGGTGAGGATACGGGGCTTGGCGTCTTTCCAAGCGCGGATCGCCCGGTCGAGCTTTTCGCGATCGTCGCCGGCGACTCCGAAGAATTGGTGCCCAACGGGCCCGCGGTATCCATGATCGCGGAGCAGACGGAGGAAGGAGTCCGTATCGAAGGATCCGGACCCCAGGGTGAGGGTGTCCCAGGCTTTCGGTCCTTTGTTGGGAACGGGTGACGCACCGTTGATCGACGCGAGATTGAGGTAGGGAGCGGCGTTTTTGACAACCTCGTCGAGACGGTTTGCGTTTCCGGCAAAGAGCTCGTGGCAGAGGTTGACGGTGACTCCGACGTTGGGGAGGTCGACTAGTCTGGCAATCCGGACCGCATCGTCGGCGGATGCGGCATAGAATCCGGCGTGCGGATAAATGGACACTTTGAGTCCGGATTCCGCGGCGAAACCGGCGATTTCGCGGACGATGGATGCCGCTTCGGCGTCCTGGGTTTTGGGTTTTCCGTCGCGAAGCGTCATCCAGATGATGGTCTGTGACCCTTTAAGCATGCGGATCATTTCCTTCACCCCGGGATCATAGGCTTTTCCAGGCTTGTTGAGAAAGGTGTAGATGTAGACCGCGTGAATCGGGACCCCGGCGGAACGGCAGGCCTCAAGCTTGGCCGAAAAGTCGCGGGGATTGGTGTAGTTGTAATGAATGCCGTCGTAACCAAGTTTGCGGACGGTATCGGCCTGAACGGCAGGAGTCCACTTTCCTCGGCCGACGCCATTGTCGAAGGCAAAGAATGGCCACGCCGGTGTGGCTTCGCCGGCAATGGATGACAAGGAACAGACAAGCGAAATAGCCGCCGCCGTCAGACGTCGTGGAATGCAGATCATGACGACGCTTTATAAGAATCCGGGAGCACCGAAACGAGAAAAACACGCTCACGAAATCACGGGAGAAAAACGAGGACTTGGGCAGCGGCCAAGGGATGTTTTTCAAGGATTGAATGAAACCTTGAGCCGGTAGAAGCGCCGTGGCCCCTGACTTGTGGAAGTGGCTACAGTGACAGGTCCGGTTCCCGCCGGAACATCGGCATGATGGATCCAGGGTCCGGTGGGGGAGATGGCGGACTGAACCTGATAAATCCGACCGGCAGCGCGAACGAATGACAACCCGGCGGGATGGGTCGTGGTTGCAAATCGCGATGTAGAGTCAGCCGCACCGGTTCCGAAAATCCACTCGTTGCGATTGGGAATCCCGTCTCCATCCGGATCGCGAGAAGGCCCGGAGATCTGTGGGTCGTTCCAGGAAGAGGCGAACTGGGAGTAAGCCCAGCGGTCGTAGGGCGGCGATGGTTCCCAAACAAGAATGACAGCCGTGGACGATGACTGGAGTGTGAACGAACCGAAAGGAGCGGCGGGACGGCCTGATGCATCGGCGGAAACACTACCCAGGATGGGTGCACCGCTCAGGGAGGAGGCAGTGAGAACCTGCCACTGGCGGGGGACGTTCCAGAAGGCAGCGGAGTAATCGGAAACGGAGCCTGGAGGATTGGCGACCACATCGACGATGACGTTCGGGCTCATGACGACCGTTGCGGCGTTCACGGAATCAGCGACACTGTCCTGACCGCCGATTTCCCAGAGGATGCGGGAGCCGGGGTTGTAGGTGAGGTTGCCGGAAATCGTCTGGGTGCCCACACCGTCGCCCGGCGAGTGGGTTCCAAAAACGGAAACCTCCCCGCCGAGGAGCGCGTCGCCGGTGATCAGGGCTCCTGCAGAGACCGAGACCGACTGGGTGGGGAGGGCTTGGTGGATTCCGAGATGGCCTTGTTGGACGCTCACCGGGCCGGTGAATGCGTGGACACCATCGAGAGTCCATGAACCGGTTCCTGACTTGATGACACCGAGGATGCCGCTGCCATTGTTCACCGAGCCCGACAGTCTTCCGCTGGAGGTTCCGCGCAGTGTGAGGTTGCGGTTTCCGGTGGCGATGGATGTGGCTCCGCCGGCGAGTTCGAGGTGACCGGAATTCGAAGCCACGGCACAGAGCGAGCCTCCGGTGCTGATGGAAACGGTGGCACCAAAGCTGTTGTTGCCATTTGACACCACTGCATCGGTATTGCTCGACCGGGTGTTGATGGTGGCGGTGCGTCCAGCGAGAACGGAGATTCCTCCTGAAATCTCGACGCGACCGGTGGAACTGTTCGCCGCGCTGATTGAGAGTCCTCCGGCGCCGAAAGCACCGGAATGCGAGACCCGGAGGATTCCGTTGCCGCTCACGGAAGTGGATGCCTGGGTTCCGGATCCGGATTTCACCAACTCGCCTGCACTGATCGAGAGAGCGGCGGCAAACGAGTCGTTTCCTAACAATTCGAGCCTACCATTGCCGGACTTGGCAAGGCCACCAAAGCCTGAAAGCCCGGCAGCCACCGTGACGAGGCGGTTGGTGTTGACGCTCCAGGTGGCGGACTCGTCGAGGTTGATGGAGCCGGACAAGGAAAGATCGCGGGTGGATGACGAGAGATCGACCCCGGCCACACCGAGAGAGAGGGCGGAAGCGGCGTGGATCGAGACATTGCCACCGGGATTCGTGACCCGGAGGCCGGCGACCGTGAGTGGCGCGCTCACCGTGGTGGAGTTGGCCGTTGTAACAGTCGAGTCCCAGACCGCCTGATCGTTGAACCCCGGGATTGCGCCTGTTGACCAACTGGGTCCGTTCTCCAGTTGGATCGTGTTGTTAGCCTTCACGACGGGAAGCACGGTGGTGCGTTCAACGATGAGGGTGAATGTCTGGCTGGTCGACAAAGCTCCGTCGCTGACCGTGACGGTGATATCCGACTGGCCCCATTGACCCGGGACGGGCGAGACGCGCAGCCAGCGCTGGATGTCGTTCTGACCGAAAACAAGGCTGGCATTGGGCACCAGGGCCGGATTGGAAGAAGTGGCGCTGACACTCAGGGCCGTCGAGACGGTTTCCGCGTCGCCACAGGTAAACCAAAGGGGAACGAGTGGAAGCGCCTCGCGAGTGACGCGGGGCCTGGCTTCCAAGGCCAGGGTGGGAGCAGAGTTTCCGGCGGCTCCGGAGGTGAAGGCCATCACATCGAGCGCGTGATCGATCATGCCGTGAGGCAGGGCTTCGAGGACCAGCTTGAAGTTTCCCGGATTGGGAACCAGGGGCGTGGCGGTCATCGTGAGAGTGCGGGTGGTTCCCGGCATCCACCTTTGGGAGCCGAGAAACTTGCGCCCTCTCTCGCTGAGAACGGACGATGTGACGTCGGTGCCGGCCGAGCTGAAGGAGATCGACCAATCGCCGGCCGCCCCCTGGGTGCGGGCCCTCAGCACGCCGGCATAGTCGAGCCAGGGGCTGGTATTGGACATGCGGAGTGTCCACGACGAGGGGCCGGTGACCGGCAAGGCGACGGATTGGGAGGACTGTGAGAGCGTGGGAGCCATCACTCCAGCGGCGTGATCGGTGCCGGAACGGAGGGCGCTGAGATCCAGCGTGCCGGGTTCTCCATCGCGGTGTTTGATGAGATAGTAAGCAAGCCCGGTGATGGTGGTGGCAGGCTGGTCCACGCCATTGACGGTGGTTTTTTCCGGCACCAGATCGACAGGGCGCTCCCCGTAAAGAACCACTCCGTAAACATCGGGCTCGTGCCCCTGGTCCTCGAGGTCGCGGACGGTGAAGAGCGTATCGGCGAGCAGTGCGGCGTTGTAGCTGTTGTTAGGAGATATCAGATAGTTGAAGCGCCTGCCATTGGCCACGGACCAGTCGCGCAGGTCATAAATCGTCTGCCGGTAGGCCGTGCCTTCATTGACGTAGAGATAAACCGGTGCATCGACGCCCGATCCGATGCAGCCGGCGACGAGCATGTTGGCGCGGGCGTAGTCCCGGATGGGATCATACCAGCCAAGCGGACTGTCATCGAGCCGGTGGGGTGCGAGCATTTCATAACTGGGAGCCCCCTGGGCGGCGTTGTTGCGGACGAGCTGTCTCCAGACGGAGAGGTTGGAGGAGGGTCGGTTGACAAAGGCCGCCACAGGGGCGAGCCCGAGAGCGGTCATGCGTTGCAGGTTCGCGACGTCACCGGTGGTGGAGCCGCTTCCCATATCCCCCTCGACCATGGCGAAGCGGTTGGTGAAATGGGACGTGTAAGTGGTTTCCTCGGCATCGCTGAGATCTCCGAACCCGACGGGGTGATGATAGAGCCCGTTGGCCCGCGACGCGACGAAGGCCCACTGGCTGCGGTCAAGCATCTGCGGCAGATAGAAGGCGGAACCCGGATAGACCTCGTAATTGATCGCCGCCGCAGGCAGGCAGAGCGCGAGGGAGAGGCAGGCGTGCCACAGGGTACCGGGGTGAAACGCGGGCATCCGGACTGGTTGGCACGGTGCCCAGTCAGGAGCAACTCCGCATTCACGGGATGCCCGGCGGGCAAGGAGTCAGATGAGGCCGAGCTGCATCGCCTTGGCCACCGCCCCGGAGAGGTTGTGCACCTGGAGTTTGCCGTAGATGTTGCGGACGTGAGTATCCACGGTGTGATAGGAGACACCGAGTTGGTCGGCGATTTCCTTTTTGATAAGACCCTTGGCGAGCAAGGCGAGGGTGGCGCGCTCGCGGTCGGTGAGGTCGATGTCCGGAGTGGCGGGCGTCACCGCGTTGAAGGTGGTGAGAATCATGCGGGCGATGTGGCTGTTGAGCGGCGCACCGCCGGCGAGCACTTCATCAATCCCACGCAGGATGGTGTCGAGGCGGTCGGCCTTGAGGAGATAACCGCTGGCTCCGGCGGCGAGGGCCTCGAGAACCACGGGCTTGTGATCATATACCGTGAGAACAAGGATCTTGGCATCGGGGAAGCGTTTGCGGAGTTCGGGAATGCCGGCAACCCCGTGCATGCCGGGCAGGCCGAGATCGAGGAGGATCACATCGACTCGCTGATTGGGGCCGGTTCCGGCGAGGCAGGCTTCGATCGACGAGAACGACAGTCGGCAAGCCAGGTGGCCGCTGCCCTCGATGGCGAGTTTGAGGGCACTGCGGTAGTCCTGGTGGTCCTCGATGAGGCAGACTTGTTTGATGGCGCTTTGGTTCATCGTCCGTTGGGTTTCTTGAGTGGAAATCGAAGGGTGAGAGAAGTTCCCCGTCCGGGAGGGCTGTCGATCGCCAGTGAACCGTGGAGCGACTCGGCACGTTGTTCAAGCGTCCTGAGTCTGGGCTGCCCGGCGGGCGGCGGATCGGGGAGCCCGCGGCCGTTGTCGGACACGGTCACCACCACTGAAGAAGCATCCGTTTCGAAGCGAATTGAAACGCGGGTGGCGCGGGCGTGGCGGGAGATGTTATGGAGTGCCTCCTTGAAGAAGAAGATGAGATTGCGGCGCTGCTCGGGGTCGAGATTCGGCGAGGATTCACCGACGAGCTCCCACTGGTGGTCCTTCAACATCAGTCCGGCGATTTCACGGAGCCGTTCGGGCAGCGGTTTCCGGGCGCGGTTGGGGATGAGGGTGAGATCGATGATTTCGCGGAGGGAAAGCGAAGACTCGCGGGCGAGGCGGCTGATGTCCGAAAGCTGGGGCGAGTCCGTGCCGGACTTGGTAAGGTCAGCGAGAAGAGAGATGGTGGCAAGGTTCGAACCGACTTCGTCGTGCAGGTCGCTCGAGATCTTGCGGCGGAGCTCGCGGATGTGGCGGTGTCCGGCGAGACGCAGGCGCACCTGCCAGAAGAGGAGGCCGATGATGGCACCACCTAACAGAGTGAAAGCTGCGAACAAGGCCCACGCATGGGTTCGGGACAGGATTTTTTCGCGTTCTTCGATCAACGCCCGCCTCTCGAGGGCGAGATCGAATCTCAGCGAGAGGTGCTCCACCCAGTTACGCAATGGAATGAGTTTTCCCGTGGAGGAATGGCCATCGGTGAGGCCGGCGACGCTCCAAACCCGCTTCGCGTCGTGGGGACGGGATTTGACCGCGTCCGATGAGTCAACCGGCCGGCCTTCAGCCTGATTTGTGGTGCCATCCAGAACTTCGAATTCGGAGAGCAACACGCGCGGGGCGGTGAGCGAGTCCGGTTGGTGCTGGCGGTCGATGTAGAGCCTTACGCGCCGGGCTTCGGTGCGTGGGAAGCGGAGGTTCACCGGATTGTATCCCGGGTTCTGGAAGGGTTCACTGCCGGTGGACCAAACGGTTTTCCAGTGATCTCCGGTTTCGTCCGTGCTTGTTTCGATGCGGAATCCAACGGGAAATCCGAAACCGGGGCCCTTGACGGGTGAGTCGCCCTTGGCGGCAACGATGCGGACTCCGTCGATCGATCGCAGCGACCCGAGGTCGACGCTGGCCCAGGTGACTGCGTCGCTGTTCTGCGCGATGTCGGTATGCCAGCCGAGGCTGTTGGCGGCGGGAGGAAGTTCGGGCGGGCCGAGTGGTGACTGGCCATCGACGAGATAGCGGATGTTCCAGCCCACCTCCGCATCGATGCTGAAGCGTGCGGAAAGCCTTCCGGAAGGGGCGATATTGTTCTCCCCGTTGAATACGAAAAACTCTGCGACGGAAAAGAAGCGAACCGTCTTTCCCGCGAATCTTGGAAGGTTCACGGGGATCACCCGCAGCCAGAGAACCTCGGTGGGATCCACCGGCAGGAAGACAGGTTCTCCGCGGCGGAAGTCCAGATGGCTGTCCTTGAGCTCGGCCAACAGCACGGGTTCGGCGCGGCCGGGAATGCCGGCCTCGATTCGCAGGCTGTGAGGAAAACCGTAGTTGGACATCTCGCCACTCTGTGTGGAAAGGCGTGTGGGAATGAGTGCGACGGCGTCGATGCGGGTCGGCTCGGGCCAATCAATCCGAAACCAGTTGATCTCGGACTCCGCCGTGAAGTCCGAGTGAAATCCGTGACTGCCAAGGGCATCCATGTCCGGCAGCACAGGCAGATCCTTCATCTCCGACTTGATTTCGCCGAGGCGCTTCTCAATGGCTGGCAAGCGATCACTGAAACGGGTGGCCAGCGCATGGGTGAAGTCGTCGGCCGCCGCCACAGCGAGCGCCCACGCGATGGAAAACGAGGCCACCCGTGAAATGGCCGCCGCTGTCCGGCCGATCCGCCGCTTCACCCGTTGACCCGACATGCAGCGGGATTGCCGCATCGGGCCGCGGCAGGCAAGCACGCATTCACGGGAGGGTATTCCGCAACATTCGGATCGCCCCGGACGTATGGCTGTCGATGAGATCCGCAATCACCCCGTTGGTGCCTGCCGCGGCACTGCTCGCCGCGCTCGCCGCCATGCCTTCCACTCCGGATTCATGGCGTAAATCCGTGGTCGCCGGCGACTTCGTCACTGAGGGCCTGTCCACCGGGGACCTTGATGGAGACGGGCAAATGGATCTTGTCGCCGGGCACATCTGGTTCAAGGGACCGGATTTCAAAACGGTGACGCGTTTCCGCCCCGGGCGGCCCGTGCCGGTCAAGTCCTATCAGGAAGACTCTTTCCTTTCGTGGGTCGATGATCTCAACGGCGACAAGCGGGCCGACATCCTGATGGCAAGCCACCCGGGGAAATCGCTCACCCTGTATCTCAATCCCGGCGCGGACGGAGGCGATTGGCCGGCCCATCGGGTCATGGAAGAAGCCGCCACCGAGTGCCCTGCCTGGACCGATCTGGATGGCGACGGCAAAAAGGAATTCGTCTGCATGCAGCGCGGCTGCTTCGGCTATGCCGAGGTGGATTGGTCGGACGTGACCAAACCATGGACCTTCCGTCCGATCTCCGGACCACGGGCAAAGACCCCCTACATCCACGGGCTCGGCACCGGTGATATCAACGGCGACAAACGCACCGACATCGTCGAGAAGGATGGATGGTTCGAGCATCCGGTCGATGCTGCGGGTGAGTGGAAATGGCATGCATTCCGGTTTGCCGGGCCGGGTGGCGCGCAGATGCTCGTGTTTGATGCCGATCAAGACGGAGACAACGACGTGATCACCAGCCTCAACGGGCATGGTTACGGTTTGTTCTGGTATGAAAACCTCGGCGAGGGGAAGGATTTCAGGAATCATGAAATCCTGCCGGAAGATCCCGCGCGGACCTCGGCCGCAGGCTTGCAGTTCAGCCAACTCCACGCCTTGGACGCGGCGGACTTCGATGGCGATGGCCGCATGGACTTCGTCACCGGCAAGCGCTACTACGCCCACAACGGCAAGGACCCCGGTGCGGAGGACCCGGCGCTCACCTGCGTTTTCTATAACCGCAAGTCCTCCAGCGGCATCGTGTGGGAATCCAAGGTCGTCGACAACGATACCGGTGTCGGTTGCCAGGTCTTCGCAGGCGATCTCGACCGCAATGGCAGGCCGGACATTGCCGTTGGCAGCAAGAAGGGCGTGATCACCTTGCACCAGTGAAGATCAGGCGCACGCTGCCGCGCACCTCGCCAGTGGCTGGATGGGCCTGGCTCTGCGGGCCCAGACGGTCCGGAGTGTCGAACTTGTTGCCGATGGGTGGGATGGCATGCAGCACGGAGAAATCCCCCTCCGGCCACCAAGTGGTGATTTTCTCGCCTTCCTGGTTCGTGCCTATCCGCACAAACCCGCCTTCCACTCCCGGAAACACGTCGAGGCGGCCGGAGCGGAGATTTACCGAAAAACGATCCACACCGGCATAGTAGCCGGCGGCCGGAGGAGCCGAGTAGTCGACGCCGGGCCGCGGCAGATGGAACGCCTTGGTGAAGGAGCCGAACCTCGTCCCGCGCATCCGGTTGGCCCACACGCGCTCGGGCCCCTGCCCTTCCCAGCCGAAGCTCACGATTCCGGCCTGCGGCATGTCGAAGGTGATGCCATGAAAATGTGAGCTGGAATCGATCTGATAGAGATAATCCAGATCCAGCGCGCCATCCGGGTGCACCGTCCATGAGAAGGATTTAAGAGGACCTACGGATGCCGCATCGATCTTGAACGACCCATCCGCCATCATTCGATGGGATGTGGTGGCAGCGGGGGCAGCCGCATCCGCTCCGACCAGTCGCGGGCCGTTCGAGAATTCGATCAAGTCTCCCTTTCTCGTCACCTTCGCGAGCTTGCCCGAGGCCGCATCAAACTGATAGATGAGCCCATCCTTCGCGGATGCGGTCCACACGCCGTCCTTCGCCTCGAATCGCACCGGTTCTGACGCAGGTTCCGCTTTCAACGGTCCGCGGATGCTCTCTTGGCCGGGCACCTCCCAGCACCACGTCCACAATTCATGGCCATCCCGATCGTCCGCACGCAACTCCAGCGAGCGCCGCTTCTTCCAATCCGAGGGAAGATCCATCGAAAACACCCCGGATTCTCCAGCCTCCAGATCCGGCCCTTGCTTGAAGCGCGGTGACGCATCGCCCGCCCACTTCCACGCAAATCGCACTTCGCGGAGATTCCGGAAATCATAGCCGTTCCTCAGCGGGATCCTGCCGTCGAAATCCGCAGGGAGCTTTCTCATCCGGATTTCCACCGGACAGAAGATGTCCTTGATCGTGTGATAACTCGCTTCTTTTTCATGATGCGGCCCGACGATGCCATCGGGCGCGAGGATTCCCTGGTTGTCGATCTCACCGCCGCGGTCCGTGCGCATGATGCCCTCGTCTGCGAGCACCCACAGGAAGCCCCCCACCCCGTTTGGCCTTGAGGTGATCGCGTTCCAGTAGTCCTCGAGGCCCGCGCCATGACCGCCGTCATACAGGCCGTGAAGAAACTCGGTGGGCATCACCAGATGCGGACCTGCCAAGTCCTTCTGCAAGCGTTCCCACACCGGGTAATGCTTCGTCTGGTATCCGGAAAACTCCTCCCATGGATGCAGGACCGGCCGTGCCTGGATGTCATGGAGCGCATACTCGCCATCCACCTCGGTATTCCACCCTCCTTCGTTGCCATTCGCCCACCAGAGAATCGAGGGATGATTGCCATCCCTGCGGATCATCTGCCCGATCAGCCGGCGTGCGTTTTCCGTATCGATCACCGGTTTCTGCCAGGTGCAGAGTTCGCTTTCGACGTAGAGTCCGATCTCGTCGCAGGCATCCAGAAACGCCTTGTCCGGCGGATAATGCGAGCAGCGCACCGCATTCATGTTCATCGAGCGGATGAGCTTCACGTCCTCCACGGAATCGATTGGATCGAGCGCGCGTCCACTCTCCGGGCGGAAGCAATGGCGGTTCACCCCCTTGATGGTCACGCGCCTGCCATTCACGAAAACACCCTGCCCGGGCCTTGTTTCCATGGTGCGGAATCCCACGCGTTCGACCACCCGGTGGAGTTCGGTCTCGCCCTTCATGAGACGGATCTCGATCTGATAGAGATTCGGTTCCTCAGCGGACCATGGCTTCACGCCTGGCACACGCCCCTTGATCTCGATGGGTCCGCTCCCTGCCACGGAGGATCGCAGCGGCATTGCATCCAGCGGAGTGCCATCCTTTTCCATCACCCGGACCTCCACCGCATCCGCGGCGGGATCTCCGCCCGGGTGGACCTTGACGCGGAGCGAGCCATCCGCCTTTGCATCGATCCCGGTCCAATCGATGAACGACAGTGGCAGTGCCTCCAGCCACACCGGCCGGTAAATCCCGCCGAAAACCCAGAAGTCCGCACCGCGCTCCGCCCCCTCGATCGTCGGGTTTGCGGAGTCCTTGCTTACCCTGACTTCCAGTCGGTTGTCCCCGGAGAAGCTGATCTTGTCCGTGATGTCGTGGTGAAATCGATAGAATCCCCCCTGATGCACGGGGCCCGCCTCGCTGCCATTCACGAGCACGGCTGTATCCGTCATCACACCGTCGAACACGATGCGCACCCGCTGCCCTTTCCATGCATCGGGAAGGCGGAAGTTCTTCTGATAGATGCCATCCTCCTTGTGCTTCTTGTCGTCCGGCACCTGGCCGTAGTCGTAGTTTCCGAATCCGTGCTGCTCCCACTGGGAAGGCACGGGAATGCGAGCCTTCTCACCGGCGCGGCGTCCCCCGGTGACGGTGAAGTCCCACTCGACTGCATCCGCAGGTCCGTTTCCGGAGAGCATCATTTTCCGCGTCTCCACCGCCTCCGCCGATGCTCCGCAGAGCAGGGCCGCGATCCACCACGATGCACGTTTCCATTTCATGTCCCCAGACTTGCCCGCCACGCCCGGACTGGCAAGGACCACGATCGGGTGAGGCGGGGCGGCAGGCCCTTTTCCCGATGGACGCGAGCACTCATCCGGCTACTCTGGGACCATGATTGAGGAATCGACGAAGGCGACGCGAAAGGGCTCCTGCCTGTTGAAGGGCTTGGCCGGGCTGTTGCTGGTCGCCCTGGTGCTGGGCGCGTTCTGGTGGTGGCACAACCGTCCGATCCAGCCGGTGGTTCTCACGCCGCAGGAAAAGGAAGTGGTCGCAGAAAAGATGGAATCCATCCAGAAACCGGCTGAGCCCACCTATGAGAAGGGCCGGAAGGAGATCATTCTCACCGAGCGCGAATTGAACGGACTGCTCAACGAGAACACCTCATTGGGGGAGACCCTGAGTTTTGAACTCGCAACCGATGCGGTCCACGCCCGGGTGGAGACGGACCTGGATCCGGACCTGCCCGTGGTGGGAGGCAAGCCCCTCAAAGCCCGCGCCCGTTTCCTCGTCAAAGGCGTAAGCGGCAAGCCCGCCTTTGTCCTCGATGATCTCACCGTATGGGGTGTCTCACTGCCAAACGATTGGCTCGGCGGCATGAAGGGGCATGATCTGTTAGGCGAAGTCCTCGGAGTCCAGGATGGCCACATCTCCGGCGTGGAGGAGTTCAAGGTGGAGCCCGGCCGCATGGTGATCCGCCTCAAGGAGTAAGGAGTGGGCTGGTCTCCAGCCCCATATAGAGTGGACGAGACGTCCACTCTCCTTATAATGGATTCATGTCCCGGGATTTCCTTCATCCGGATCACGAGATCCTGAAACACGGGGATAAACTTCCTCACTGGCAACAGGGGGAAGTCATGCAGTTCGTGACGTTCCGCCTTGGCGATGCCTTGCCGAAAGAGAAGGTCCGGAGTTGGGTGGAGCAAAGCAAGGCATGGAAGTCCACCTATCCACCTCCGTGGACTCCTGAGATGGAAAGGGAATACCATCAACGTTTCACCGTGAAAATCGAACGATGGCTGGATGAGGGAGCCGGTTCCTGTTTGTTCCGCGATGATGGAAACCGCGTGATCCTCGAAGAGGTCCTGATGCACTTTCAAAATGAGCGCGTCGAACATCAAGCCTGGGTGATCATGCCAAATCACGTGCATCTGCTTTTCAAGCCCATGCAGGCTTTGGAAAAGCTGGTACAAGCATGGAAATCCGTTTCGGCAAAGCGCATCGGGCTGGGCGGCATCTGGCAGAGGAACTATCGAGACACCATGATCCGCGACTACGGTCACTTTGCGAATGCGGTGCGTTACATCCGAAGGAATCCCGAAAAGGCCGGACTCCACACCGGGGAATACACCTTGTGGCAGGGTGAGAGGGCATTGCGGGTCCAGTAAGGAGGGGGCTGGTCTCCAGCCCTTTGCAGAGTGGACGAGACGTCCACTCTCCTTACTTCATTCCGGCCTTGAGGAAGCCGAGGGCAAAGGCCATGCCTGCATGCCAAGGCGCGGGGCAGGACATCGCCGGGGCGTGATCGGGGATGATGACGCCTTGATAGTCGTATTTCCTGAGGATCTTCAGGACCCTCAGGACATCCACTTCGCCATCATCGATGAAGGTCTCCTTGTAGTGGGGCACCTTGTCACGGACGTTGCGCAGGTGGACATAGGCGATGCGCCGGGTCGCGGCGTATTGCTCGACCACCTCGTGGATTTCGCCCTCGGTCATTTCGGCCAGCGATCCGACGCAGAACTCCATTTGATTGGCCGGGCTGGGATGGAGATCGAGCAGTCTCTGATAGTGGGATGGCTGATAGACGAGGCGGGGCTGACCACGGACGAAGGGCATGGGCGGATCATCCGGGTGGGCCGCCATGATCACGCCCGCCTCCTCGGCGACAGGGAGGATGGCGTCCAGGAAATCCTTGAGACGCTGCCAGAGTTGCTCGTGCGTCGCGGACGGAATGGTGCCGGGTGCGGCGTTTTCGTCGTAAACCATGTTCCAGACCATGCCGTTCTTCATCGGGATGTCGTAGGGGCCGTCCATGCCTACGGATTCGGCCCCGCCGCGGGCGTAGGGGCCCTTCACGCGCCCCGCCACGCCGGCGATGGAGAAGTTGTAGCCCATCACGGGAATGCCCGCGGCGCCGATGTTGCGGATGATCTGCTTGAGGTGCTCCAGTTGCTCGGCCTTCTTCGGTCCGTCTAACAACACATCGTGCCAATGGGCGGGATCGAAGTTCTCGATGGCGGCGATGCGCAGCCCTTCGGCCTCGACGCGTTCGCGCAGGCCGGTGAGCCATTCGGTGGTCCAGTATTCGTCCGATCCGCCGGCCAGGCCCCAGCCGCCGTCATCGCCCACCGGTTGGTCGCCGGCATCGTTTTTCGGGGAACGGAAGTAGTCGACAAGATGGACCACAACATCGGTGCAGCCGCATTGTTTGGCGAAGCGGAAGTGTTCGGTGTCGAGGTGGTGGCGGTAGAGTCCGAGGCCAAGTCTCATGGCGGGAATCCCGCCACAAGCGGGCCGGGCTGGCAAGTCACGCATTCGCGAGACCGGAGGAAGCCTCCGCCCAGGCGGCTTTCACCTCCTCGGCGATGATCCGCAGGCCATCACGGACGACCGCCTCGTCCATGGCATAGGAAACGCGGATGCATTCGTGGCGGTGGGGCCAGGACTCGTCGTCGTGGCCGAAGAAGAAATAGTGGCCCGGGATAACGAGCACCTGGCGCTTTTTCAAGCGGTCGTAGAGTTCCTTCGAGCGGATGGGCAGGCCCGGAAACCAGAACCAAAGGAACAGCGCGCCTTCGCTGCGGTGCATGTACCAATCGATGTCGTCACCAAAGGCCTCCATGGCGGCCTCGCGGGCGAGACGGCATTTTTCCTCGTAAAACGGCCTCACCACCTCGCGGCTGAGCCTGAGGATCTCACCGGAGCGGATGAGCGGTTGGGTGATCTGCTGGCCGATGTTCGGATTCGAAAGGCCGACAATGGCGCTCATCGATCCCAGGGCCCGTATGATTTCGGGCGGGCCGATCACGATGCCGGTGCGGGTTCCGGGCAGTCCGATTTTTGAGAGACTGAAGGTGAGGATGACGTGGGGTTCCCAGAACGGCTTGGCGTCCGCGAAGATGATGCCGGGAAAAGGAGCACCGTAGGCATTGTCGATGATCAGCGGGATGTGGTTCTGCCTGGCGATGTGCGAGAGGCGGGAAACCTCGTCATCGGTGAGGACATTGCCGGTGGGATTGGTGGGTCGCGAGGCGCAGATGGCGGCGATGTCCGGAGTGACCTCGAGCCGGTCGAAATCGACGCGGTATTTGAATTCGTGCGGGCCGGTTTTCCCGATGAGAGGGGTGACGGCATGAAACAGGTCTCCGCTCACGCCTTGGTTCGAGTAGCCGATGTATTCCGGAACCAGGGGCAACAGGATGCGGCGGCGTGAACCATCCGGCATGGTTCCGGCGAGAAGATTGAAGAGAAAATAGAAGGCCGTCTGCCCGCCACTGGTGACGGCGACGTGTTCCGGGCCGATCTCCCATCCGAAGGTCTCGCGGAACAGGGTGGCGATCGATTGGAGGAACAGCGGATTGCCGCGGGGTGGATCGTAGGTCGTGAGCGCACGCTCCATTCCGCCCATTTCCGCCATCATTTCCTCAAGGCGGCGGCGCCAGACGGCATTCATCGCGGGAATCCTCGCGGGTTGGCCGCCGCCGAGCATTTTCAAGTCCGGCCCGCCGCTTGCCATCGCGTGCCCCAGATCATCCATGAGTTCCTCAATCCCGCTTCCACAGCCGAGGTGCAGCCCAAATTTTGAAAAATCGTATGACATACCGGACACCTTGTTCTAGAGTCGCGGCCTCACCATCACAACCCCATAAACACCATGTCCATCAAAGTCGGCGACAAAGCCCCGGATTTCACCCTCGTCACCAAAACCGCGGATGGCCCGCAGCTTGTGAAGCTCAGCGATCTGATCGGAAAATCGAACATCGTGCTGCTCTTCGTGCCGATGGCCTTCACCGGCGTGTGCACCACCGAGTTCTGCGACATTTCGGCAGGGATCTCCGAGTATGAGGCGCTGGATGCCAAGGTGCTCGGCATTTCCGGTGACAATCCCTTCGCCCAGGCCGCCTGGGCCGAGAAGGAAGGCATCACCATCCCGCTGCTCAGCGACTATGAGCACGAGGTCGCCAAGGCATACGGCGTGGCCTACGAGCAGTTCCTTCCCGCGGTGAACCTGATCATGGGAGGCGTGGCCAAGCGCTCGGCCTTCGTCATCGACAAGGCGGGCATCGTGCAATACGCCGAAGTCCAGGATCATCCGAAAGACCTCCCGAACTTCGATGCCGTGAAGGCCGCCCTCAAGGCGCTCTAACACCCTTGCCGCAAGGTTTTACCCAATGGCGGGCCCGCCGGTGTTTCCGGAGGAGGCCCGCCATTTTTTCAGGGTCCTGCGGTGCCGCCGCATTTCGCGGCTTTGCAAACGGCCGGATCGGGTCCATTCTGGAGGTGATGCCAGATCCGATCGATGATCTTTCGCGTTTCATCCTGATCAGCGTGTTGCTGGCCTGGCCTCTCGGCGGGGCGGCCTACCTGATTCTCAAGCGGCGCTGGGAAAGGGCATACGATGGCGAAAACGAGAGCAGCCCCGAGCAGACGATCCGTGAGCTGGAGCGCGAGTTCTCGCCCTGCCGGCGCACCATCATCCGCACGCAGACCGAGTATCTGCCGTTTCTCGTTGAGTGCATCCGCGAGCAGATCGATGGTGGATTGGAGGACATGCAGATGTTTTCCCTGCTCGAACGCATCGAGATCCACCGCCCGGGCGAAGAGCGCCGTGCGGTCTTCCACGTGGCGGCGGGCGGCAGGCGGAGCGACTTGCATCTGAAGTGGCGGCGCGACGCCTGGGACCGCATCGAACTGCATGTGCAGGGCAGCCCGGAAATCATCCGCGCGCTGCGGCGCTTCAAGCGACGGATTCCCGAGGCAGCCCCGGTTTGAGCCGGAGCGGCGGATCTCCGCTTGTCTCGCGGCCGCTCTGTCCCGATGATGCGCTCCGCATGCGCCTCAAGCTCACGATTTCCTATGATGGACGGCCGTTCAATGGATGGCAGTCCCAGAGCTGCGGCAACACGGTGCAGGATTTCCTGCTGAAGGCACTGGAGGAAGTGGCCAAGAAGCCGGTGCCTCTCCAGGGATCCGGTCGGACGGACACCGGCGTGCACGCGCTGGGGCAGGTGGCGCATTTCGACGCACCGCCGGAAATCTCGATGAACCCGTTCAACTGGGTGCCTGCCCTGAACTGCAAGCTGCCCGCGACCATCCGCGTGATGGCCTGCGAGGAGATGACGCCGGATTTTCACAGCCGCTTCTCGGCCAAGGGCAAGATCTATCACTACGACCTTTGCACCGATCCCGTCCTGCCGCCGCTCAAAGCCGGGCTTGCCTGGCATCTTCCCCGGCAGCTGGACGCGGCGGTGCTTGGCGAGGCGCTCGCCGTTCTAACAGGCAGGCATGATTTCCACGCCTTCGCCGCCTATCGGGGGAACGAGAAGCCGGACATGGACTGGCACCGCACGATCCACCGCGCGGATCTGGAGACCCTCGAGGATGGCTACCGAATCGTCTGGCATGGCGACGGATTCCTCTACCGCATGGTGCGCCTGCTCACGGGTGCGGCGGTGCATGCGGCCCAGGGACGTCTGCGCCTCGACGATCTCGACGTGCTGCTGGATCAACCGGACGGCCTACCGCGTGGCAAGTCGCCGAACTGTGCGCCGGCGGACGGGCTCTATCTGCGCGAGGTGATCTACTGAGGCTCCTTTGGAAAATCGCCGCGCTTTCCCAATTTGCATCCGGCCTGCGGGCGATGTATCAAGCCGCGCATGTGGGAAACGATCGTGTCGAGCGAAGCCTGGGAACACGTGGGAACCTGGGCCGCGTGGGCGGTCACCATCTGCCTCTTGATCGCCGGTGCGGTCGGCTGTGTGCTGCCGGTTTTGCCGGGGCATTTGATCCTGCTGATGGCCGCCGTTTCCCACCGGCTGATGCTGGGTCGCGAGGACTCCGGGCTCGCCTGGTGGTCCTTTGTGGTGCTTGGCCTGTTGATGGCGTTTTCACAAACGCTTGAAATGATCAGTGGCGCGGCGGGCTCCAAATGGTTCGGTGGCAGCCGTTGGGGCGCGGTCGGCGCGGTGGTGGGAGCCATCGGCGGCTTGTTCTTCATGCCATTCGGGCTGTTGCTCGGCCCGCTCATCGGGGCCTTCGCCTTCGAGATCGGGTTCGCCAAAAAGGAAGCCAAACCGGCGGCCATCTCCGGCGTCGGCTCGGTGGTGGGCACCCTCACCGGTATGGGCATCAAGATCGCCGTGGGCTTCGTGATGATTGCCTGGTTCCTGCTCGACGTCTTCCTGATCGGTTAGAAACCGGCGGCCACCCTGGCGATGGCGGCGGGATAAAGCCGGTGCTCGGCGAGCTGGATCCGCGCATGCAGGGACTCGGCCGAATCATCCGGGAGGACAGGCACGGCTTCCTGGAGAATCACCGGTCCGGTGTCCATGCCCTCGTCCACGAAGTGCACGGTGCAACCGGTCTCCGGCACCCCGGCGGCGAGCGCCTGTTTCCAGGATTCCAGCCCGGGAAAGGCCGGGAGCAGGGATGGGTGGATGTTGAGAATGCGGCGGGGAAACGCATCGAGGAGCGGACGTTTCACCAGGCGCAGGAATCCCGCCAGGCAGACGAGTTCCACCCCGGCGGCACGGAGGCGCTCGGCGGTTTCCAACTGGGCCTCGTCCGGAAAGCGGGTCTTGAAGCCACGGCAATCGATCAAACCGGTCTCGATACCGCGCTTGCGGGCCCGCTCCAGGATGAAGGCGTCCGGTTGGTCGGAGAGCACGAGCGCGATGCGGGCGTCGAGGGAGCCGGAATCGATCGCATCGAGGATCGCCTGCATGTTGGAGCCCGATCCGGAGCCGAGAATGCCAAGAACCATGCGCTTGGTGTAGGTGCTCCGGCCCGCATGCCAAGCCGCAAATGCGCTCGGCCACTTGGCGCTTGGATTGCGCCCCGGGACCCGCTATCAGCCGGGCCATGCACGACGCACGCATCGATTCCCTCGCCCGCCAGCTGGTCCGTTACTCGACGTCCCTCAAGAAGGGCGAGAAGGTGCTGGTGGATCTCCACGACGTGCCGGACTCCATCGGCCTGGCCTTGATCCGCGAGATCCGTTCGCGCGGAGCGCTGCCTTTCCTGCGCCTGCATCAGGGACGCCTCACCCGCGAGATGCTCAAGGGGGCCACCGATGATCAATACGCCACACTCTCCCGCCATCTGCTTGGCGAGATGAAGGACATGGATGCCTACATCGCCATCCGCGGCAGCGCCAACATCGCCGAGACATCGGACGTACCCGCGGAACGCATGAAGCTCGCCATGAAACACATGCGGCCGGTTCTCGATCACCGCATCAAGAAAACCAAGTGGTGCGTCCTCCGCTGGCCCTCCGCATCCATGGCCCAGCAGGCGGGCATGAGCACGGAGGCGTTCGAGGACTTTTACTTCGAGGTTTGCCTGCTCGACTACAAGGCGCTGGTGCCCTCGATGAACGCGCTCAAGAAATTGATGGATGCCACCGACCGCGTGGAGATCCGTGGACCGGGCACCGATCTGAAATTCTCGATCAAAGGCATCAACTCGATCGTCTGCGGTGGCAACTACAACATCCCCGACGGAGAGGTCTTCACCGCACCGGTGCGTGATTCGGTGGAGGGCGTGATCTCACACAACGCGCCGACCATCTATCAGGGCATCCCCTTCGACGGCATCCGCCTGGAATTCGCCAAGGGAAGGATCGTCAAGGCAGAGGCCGGTTCGAAAACCAAGCAGCTCAACAAGATCCTCGATAGTGACGAGGGCGCGCGTTACATCGGCGAGTTCGCGCTCGGTTTCCATCCGGTGATCCGCGAGCCGATGCGGGACATCCTTTTCGACGAGAAGATCGCCGGTTCCTTCCACTTCACGCCCGGCCAGGCCTACGAGGAGGCCGACAATGGCAACCGCTCGCAGGTGCACTGGGACATGGTGAGCATCCAGCGCAAGGACTGGGGTGGTGGTGAAATCCTCTTCGACGGCAAGGTGATCCGCCGCGACGGGGTCTTCCTGCCCAAGGCTCTGGAGAAGCTGAACGGTTAGATCCGGCGCGCGTTCATCCCCAGGCAGCGAGGAAGTCCTCGAGGTCATCCAGTGACGGACTGCATGCGGTGCGGACGTAGTGGCCGCTGGTGCAGACGCCGAGCGTGAGGCAGGCCTCGGGATCGAGCCCGAGCATCTGGCCTTGCGCAAAGCCGGCGTTGAAATGATCGCCCGCGCCGGTCGTGATGAGCGGCTTGTCGGTGTAGGGACCGGGCACCCAGAAGGTCCCCTCCGCAGTGGCGCAGGCGGCCGACTCGCGCGGGTGGACCACCACCGTGCCAAGCCCGAGGTTCCGGCGGATGTCGTCGGCGATGGTCCTCAGATCCTCCTCTTCCGCGCCGCGCGCGGCGAATCCGAGCTCGGCATACACCCGCTGCGCCTCCTTCAGATTGAGGCCCAGCGTCACGGTCCCGAAAGACCCGAATCCCGCAATGATGCCAAGCACCTCCAACAAATCCTCGCGCGAACGTTTTTCCGGATCGGCGAGATCGAAGAAAAAGGTCCTGCCTTCACGCGATGGAAGCGCCGGGTAAACCTCGTCAACCAAGGCACGAAGGATCGAGGTCATGTTGGGGATCATCGTCCAGTTGACCAGGGCGACGAGATCGACCTCCGCGAGTTTCGCACGGAAGGCCTCGGCGCCCATGACCGAATCGATGGTCTCCAGCGTGATCGAATCGAGGCTGCGCAGTTGACCGAGCATCAATTTGCCATCGCCGAACTCCACCGCAATGGTGGTCGCTGGGTCGCTGAGTGAAACCACCTCGGCCCTGGCCGCGAAGTCTTGGAAAACCGGGTGGAGCGAGGTCCGGCCGAGCGCGCCGACGTAAGTAAGCCGGGTGCCTGCGGCAAGAAGCGCATTGGCCATGATCGGGCCGTTGCCACCCAGTTTGTCCATGAGCGGATAGAACTCGATGTTGGTGCTCTTGCCCGCGGCTCCGGCGATGCGGGCGGCGAATTCGGGAATCGTGTGGATCGGCGTGAAGGCGTCCCCCTGGGCCGTCCGTTGGGCAACCGGGGTGACGATCGTATCCACAAAACCATCGAGGCCGACGAGGGCGGAGTTCTGTGGCGAGGTGGCGCGGGCGCCGCGCAGCGCGGCTCGGGTGCGGGTCTTGAAGCTCATGACGGCGGTGGCGGCCATGCTGTTTGCGCCGGGGCGCGGGGTCAAGGGCACAGCCGGAACGTTGAAGTCTCCCTGTGGATCCGCCTCAATCCTGGAGGTAGGTTTTCGGACGGTAAAGCAGCGCGTAGGGGATGAAGGCAAGCGCCGTGCCGAGCATGAGCCAGGTGAAGAACCGGAAATAAGCGGCTCCCGCAAGGCGGGTTTGTCCGCCACAGAAAGCGCTGCGGGTGAATCCGGAGGAGACCTCACCCGCCTCGGAGGACGATTGGACGCCGAGCTCGCGCTTGCGACGCTCCAGCCAGGGTTCGGAGGGTCGCAGATGGTCCCACACGGATGCGGATTTCACCGTGGGTTTTTCTTCGCGTTCGATCACGACTCCGAGATCCCAGCGGGTCCCAGGTTTCTTGTCAGGGCCGTCGCTCATCAAGCGCACCCGCGACGAGTTAAGGATCTGATAGCGGATCGGCGATCCCCAGGGATCCTTGAAATCGGCAAGCCGCGGGGCGGCGGATTCGGCGGAGGGAAACACGCCGTTGTTGGCCTTCGCGATGTTTTCGATCACGGCCGCCGCGCCGTCAAAGGTCGCCTGCCCGGGGATTTCCAACGAGACGGGCACACCGTCCTTCACCCGTTGGATCAGATCATCGGAGGTGCCGGTCACCCCATCGTATCCCGGCAGTGAGATCGTGCGCGGGTCCTTCCTCCAGTCCGCAGGCAGCTTGGCTACCGCCTCGCCGAACTGGATGGCGGCGCTGTCCGGGATCTGGATGAAGTGGTTCACCCCGGCGACGAAGAAGTTGCCGATGGCCACAGCCGCCAGATAGAAACACATGATCAGCGACTTCATCGTCTTCGGTGCCTGGGTGTAGGCATACTCCAGAGCGACGATGGAAACCATGACTTCCGCGACGGTGAGCAGGGCGAAGGCGAGGATCTGCCAGACGATCGAGGGACGATGCCCGGCGTCAATCCATTGCTGGATGAGAGCGACGAGCGCGAAGGACGTCACCATGATGAACAGCCCGATGCCGATCTTGCGCAGCGGCGAGAGTTTCCAGACGCGGTCGCCAAATGGATAGACGATGTAGGCAAAGAGAGGGATGAAAGTGAGGACGAAGACCGAGTTGAGCGACTGGATCTGGGAAGGCAGCCACTCGAAGCCGAGGAAGTTCCGGTCCATGTCCTGCGATTGGAAGATCCAGGTGGAGCCCGTCTGGTCGAAGAGCGCCCAGAACATGGCCACAAACAGATAGAGCGGCAGCAGCTTGAGCATCGCGGTGATGCCGCCGCCCTTCACGAGTTCATGAAAGAACCTGGAGCCGCCGGGAGGCACATGGATGTAGCGGTGGCGGCCGATCCAGAAGACCACGGTGGCCACCGCCATCAGCACGCCCGGCACTCCGAAGGCCCAGTGAGGACCGTGCCATTCCAACAGCCACGGCGTCACCAGCATCGAGACGAAGGCCCCGAGGTTGATGGAAAAGTAAAACCAGTTGAAGATGCGCGGCAGCAGGTGGGCATTGCGAGCGCCGAACTGGTCGCCGACGTGGGCCGAGACGCAGGGTTTGATCCCGCCGGATCCGAGTGCGATCAGTCCGAGGCCGGCAGCAAGCCACCAGGGCGATTGCCCGAAGAGCCCCATGCAGGCCAGGGCGGCGTGGCCCGCGCAGTAGACGAGCGAGAGCGCGACGATCGTGCGGTATTTGCCGATGAAGATGTCCGCCAGCAGTGCGCCCAGCAGCGGGGTGATGTAGACTGCGCCGTTGAAAAGGTGGACGTTGGCCGTGGCCTCCGCCTGGTTCATGGTGCCCGCGCCGCGTCCATCCATGAGGTGGAGGTATTGGACCATGAACACCGCGAGCACGGCCTTCATGCCGTAGAACGAGAAGCGCTCGGCGGCTTCGTTTCCAATGATGTGCGGCACGCCAGGCGGCATGCCCTCGAGGTCGGCGGGAGAGGTGCGGTAGGACATGCGGAAATCAGGGTGACGGACGAAGCTCAGGAGCTAGCTACCACGGACCGCAGGATCTTTTCAAGTTCCGCGACCACCGAGGGCCATCCGAGCGCTTCCGCGGTCCGGCGGGCACCGGCCCCAAGCTGCGAGCGCAGCGTGGCATCCATGAGACGGCCAGCTGATGTTAGAAACGCATCCTCATCCGACTTCGGCACCTTGAGGCAGTTCTCCCCGTCCACACCGTGCCAGGCGGCCGCGGCGTAATCGTAGGCAAGCACCGCAAGCCCGGATGCCATGCCTTCCAGCAGCACGTTGCCAAAGGTCTCGGTTTCGCTGGGAAAAAGCAGGATGTCCGCGGAGGCGTAGCAGGAAGCAAGGGCTTCCCCCGTGCGGTATCCGGTGAAGCGGACCCGCGGATTGCCCCGCTGGAGACGGTCGCGCGCGGGGCCGTCGCCGACCACCACGCAGACCACATCATCGCGCACCGAGCGCATTCGATCAAAGGCCCTGAGGGCGAGCTTGATGTTCTTTTCCGAGGAGACCCGTCCCACGACGAGGGCCACCGGCGTATCCGGCCCCGCGCCCCATTCGCGGCGGAGTTCCTCGTCCCGCCGGGATGGATGGAAAAGCGCCACATCCACGCCACGACCGAGAACCGATACCTTGGTGAAACCCGCATCGGTGAGACGGTCGCGTGCATCCGGCGAGGGCACCAGGGTGCGCGCGAGGTTTTCATGAAACCATTTCTGATAGGACCAGACCCGCTCGGCGAAGCGCTTCATGCCGTACTTGTGGAGATACTCGCGGAAGTTCGTGTGAAAGCCACCGACGATGGGGATGCCGAGTTTCCTGGCGGCCCGCATCGCGGAAAAGCCAAGGGGCGACTCGATGGCTACGTAGATGACGTCCGGTCTCTGGCGGCGCCAGCGGCGGAGGAGTTGCCCGGGAAGCGGCGCGCCCACACGGATCTCCCAGTATCCCGGCAGCGGCCACCAAGGCACCGCCACCTCATGCTCCCCTCCCCTGCCCGAGCGGACAACCACGACGTGGTGCCCGCGCTGGCGGAGGCCGGTGCAGAGGCGTCCGAGCGAAAGCGCCACGCCATTGATGTCCGGCACGAAAGTATCCGTCACCACTTCAATCCAAAGTGGCTTGCCATCGGCGGCGGAGGGGTCGGAGGGCATGTTCGTGCGCGCGCGGGCCTCCAGCTTCCATCCCGCAGCCGCTCACTGCAAGCGCCGCCTTGGGGGAAAGCCGCGGTTTTCTCAACGCGGGGCGGCGCCATCGGTGGCCAGGGAGGCGGACAGCGCGTCGAGCCGCCCTAACAAACGCGCGGTGATGTCCGGCTGCTCCGCCGCACGATCGATGCGCTCACCGGGGTCTTCCTCGATGTTGAAGAGAAGCGGTTTGCCCCGGCTCGCGGAGAACGCGGGATCGACACGCAGCTGGGACGTGGTGCGCACGTGAAGTTTCCAGGGTCCCTCGCGATAGGCGGAGGGCTGGTTGTCCGGTCCGCTGTAGGCGAAGGAAAACGGAGGCACGCTGCCCTTGAAACGCTGTGGAGCGATCAAGGGGCGGATGTCCCGACCCTCCACTCCGGCGGGCGTCCCGGCCCCGCAAAGGGCGAGCACGGTGGGCAGCACGTCGAGAGTGCTCGCAGGTTCGAGCTGCCGCAGTGGATCGATCACACCCGGCCAGTGGAAAATGCCCGCCACCCGGTGGCCGCCCTCCCAGTTCGATCCCTTGCCATCGCGAAACGGCTGGGCATAGCCGACATGCAGGCGGGCCTCGCCATACTTCGCATCCGAGGCGACGTCCTGATAGCGGATCCATGGACCATTGTCCGATGAGAAGATGACCAGCGTGTTTCCCGAGATTCCGTTTTCCTCCAACGCCTTCATCACGCGTCCCACGGAATCATCGATCTCCGCCATCACGTCTCCCAACAGACCCCGACGGGAAACCCCGCGGAACTCGTCGCCGGCAAACAAGCCGAGGTGCGGTTGGTTGTGCGCGATGTAGGCGAAAAAGGGCACATCCTTTTTCTCCCGGATGAACTCGACCGCCGCCGAGGTGTAACGCGCGGTCAACGAAACGGAGGCCGCACGGTCCGAGGGCAGGTTGCGGGCGATCACCGAGTAGCCGGGAACCGGATCGCGCCCCGATGGATCGGAGCGCAGCAACATTGCGTCGTCGTAATCATGGGAAACGTTGGTGCCCGTCCAGACATCGAAGCCATGCGCGAGCGGCAGCGCATCGGGAGTCATGCCATTGGCGGGGTTCGGGCTGCCGAGATGCCACTTGCCGAACATGCCGGTGGCGTATCCCTTCTTCTTCAACGCCTCGGGCAAGGTGGTTTCCGCGAGGCGCAGATGCGGCTTCGATTGCGGACCGATCACCCAGTTCCCGAATCCTGAACGGCCGGGATAACGCCCGGTGAGCAGGGAATAACGGGACGCACTGCATGCCGGCGAGGTGACCGTGAACTGCGTGAAGTTCGCCCCTTCCGCCGCCAGCTTGGAAATGTGAGGGGTTTCGATGACCGGATTCCCGGTGTGGGAGTAGTCGCCATAACCGCTGTCATCGAGGAAGAAGACCACCACATTCGGGCGGTCGGTGGCCTCACGGGCGGCGGCTGCGACCGAGGCCGCCGGGATGCACAGACCAAAAAGCAGACGCAGAAAACCAATCGACATGACAGGACATGCAAGCGCTTCTGGTCGCGATGGGCAATGCCAAGCAGGAAGATAGCCTGGAAGAAATCACCCGGACTCAATTGATCCAGGGCCGATCACCCGGAAACCGGATGGTGCGCGATACTGGGTTCGAACCAGTGACCCCTACCGTGTCAAGGTAGTGCTCTACCACTGAGCTAACCGCGCATGTAACCAAGCCCCTTTCGAGGAGGCGCGGGAGGCTAGGACGGCGGGACCGGGACATGCAACCCCTTTTTTGGACAAAAAGAGAGGCGGGAGATCCGCAGATCTCCCGCCGTTGACAAGCTCCGTTGCGGAACGAGGGCGGGCGCCCTTGCGGGCGCTCCACCTCCGGGTTCCGGTCAGGTGCCGGGATTACTTCTTCTTCGCAGCCTTTTTGGCGGCCTTCTTGGCAGGAGCCTTCTTCGCGGCTTTCTTGGCAGCCTTCTTGGCGGGAGCCTTCTTGGCTACTGCCTTTTTGGCGGCTTTCTTGGCCGGGGCCTTCTTGGCGGGAGCCTTCTTGGCAACCGTCTTCTTCACGGCCTTCTTGGCGGCCTTCTTCGCGCTTTTGGCGACCTTCTTCACCGCTTTCTTGGCGGCCTTCTTGGCAACCTTCTTGGCGGGGGCTTTAGCGGCCTTCTTCGCGGGTGCCTTCTTGGCAGGAGCCTTCTTGGCAACCTTCTTTACGGCCTTCTTCGCTGGTGCCTTCTTGGCAACTTTCTTCGCTGTTTTTTTCGCAGCCATGGTTTTGTGTCGTTGGAGTTCGCGTTCTAGTTTGGTTTTCTCTTCCGGCGTTAATGTGCCGACGGAGAGTATCGCGAGGAGCGCCTCGCCGAGACGTCCTCCAAAAGCATTGGTCAGGAAATCGTGAGTCGCCTTCTGGACGATCACCTCCTGCGAATAGGCGGCCTCGTAAACATGGGCGCGGCCAACGCGGGCGCGCTTCACGAGGTTCTTACGCTCCAGGCTCTGCATCACGGAGAGCACCGTGGTGTAGGCCCGGTCCTTTTTGTCGGGCAGCGTTTCATGTACGGCGGCCACCGTAGATGGTCCCTCATGCCACAGCACCGAGAGGGCCTGCAGCTCGAGATTGGAGGGATGGGAGGGTCTTGCCATGCGACACGCAACCTTGTTGCTAATCACGATAGAACTAGTAGTTCAGAGAGCCGTCAAGTTGAAACGCGACGATTTTCAAGAAAAGTTTACAACGCTCCCGGATGTGATTTCCACACCTACGATGGAAACCGTAGTTCGAAAAAGAGATGAAGAATCACTCCTCTTCGCGACCGTGCGGTGACTCCGGACGCTTGATGGAAGGATCGATGCCGGCAAGCGCATCCCAGAACGCCTCATCGGTTGGCTCTCCATTGAAAAGCACCTTTCCTTCCATCGAGACGAGCACCATCGCAGGCAGCGCCTGGATGCGCAGATCAACGCCAAGAGGCTTCTGCACTGCGTCCACAAGCCATGATCCGCAGGGTTTTCCCTCCATCGGGCGGATCATGCCGCGGGCGGCTTCAAGCAGTTTGGGAGAATCATCCGGCACGAGCGAGACCACCGCGATGCCTTTTGTTAGAAACTCGGATGCGGACTTTTCGAAGTCCGGCAGCGATGCCTCGCACTCCCTGCTGAAGGGCGACCAGAAGTGAAGCAGCAGCGCCTTCCTCCCATCGACGAGAGCCGTGAGCGGCACCGGATCACCACCGGCCACCGGCGCGAGGCGGGTGGTGAAGTCGAGCTTGATCGAGCGCATGGATTCCTCGAGGCGCATGCGCTCGATGTGCGGCGCGAAGGCGGCGGCCTGTCGCGGACTGAGCCAGAAGGCCTCGGTGATGTGTTTCTTGAATCCGTCCTTGTCCGACTTGCCGAGGCAGTCGATGGCCTGCACGTATTCAACGACGGCGAGCCAGTCCTCCCTGTATCCGAAGACCGCGGAGTCCTCGAGGCGGAAGGCGTCGCGGCGTTTGAGAAACTCGGGGAGCAATGCGGCGATGCGCGCGTCCTCGCGCCGGTCCACATGGAACAGGAATGTGGCCTCAAGCACGGCCTGTTCTCCGACACCGTGTTTGCGCGCGGCCTCGACGGCGCGGGCGAAGGCCTCGGGCGATTCGCGTTCGGCGAGCAGGTCGTCGAGCGCGGCCTCGCGGCGGACGGCCGCCGCATCCCCGGCATCGGCCGCGGGTTGGGCGAGGGAGCCGATGGTTAGAAGCGGGACGATGAGGAGCGGGAGGGCGTGGCGCATGGTCATGAAATGAAAAACCGCCGGGAGTGTGGAGCACGCCCGGCGGTGATGGAAGAAGGATTACTGGGGAGGGATGACCATCTTGCGGCCGAGCACGACGATGTCATTGGTCATGCGGTTGGCGGTCTTGATGGAGGCGGCGGGCACCTTGTATTTTGCGGCGATGCCGGAGAGCGTGTCACCCTTGACCACGGTGTGGATGGTGGCGGCGCCATTCGCATTGACCGGCGCGGCGGGAACCGCAGGCACGGCCTGGGCCGAGGTGACGGGTGGCACGCCGACGGAAGGCTCCGCGGGGGCACCGGGAACCCCCAATGCGGGCTGTGCCGCGGTGGCGCTGCTTTCCTCGTAGGCAGGCGGCGTGTCATACACCGGATTGGAAGGCGCGGTGACCGGAGGATTCACGGCGGATGCGTCCGCGGTTCCATACGGGTTGGCGGTGTCATACTGGCCTTCCTTTTCAACAGCGCAGGAGGACAGCGCGATGGCGGCAAAGGGAACAACGAGATGGCGGATGTTCTTCATGGTTCGGTGGATGATGGGTGGGATCGGTGCGAAAGGTCGCGGCATGCAGTGGCGGCTTCGCCGGATGAAACGCCGCCGGAGCCTTGGTTTATTCAAAAGGATCCCGGACGGAAACGGAAAAATCCCCGTGCGGTGCCGGTGGTGTGATCCGCAAGTTGTCCGATTTCCTCACCACGCAGGGCGGCGAGGAAGTTGGCCGTCTCGCGGACGAAGGAAGGTTCGTTGCGTTTTCCGCGATGGGGTTCCGGGGCCAGATAGGGGGCATCGGTTTCCAGCATGAAGCTCCCTGCCGGGCAGGCCGCGGCGGTTTCCCTTGCCTCGCGGGCATTGCGGAACGTGCACACTCCACCGAAGGAGACAAGACCACCGAGGGCGATGACGCGCCGTGCTTCGTCGATGGAGCCGATGAAACAATGGAAGACCGCCCGCGTCGCGTGATGGTGGCGCCGATAGATCTCCAGCGCATCCTCGAACGAGGCGCGCCCTTCGCGGTCCCGGGTGTGAATCACCACATGGAGCCCGGCCGCTGCGGCGAGTTCGAAGTGCTGTTCGAGAAAGGACTTCTGCCTCTCGCGGAAACGATCCTCGTCCCATCCATCCGGCGCGGGATGAAAGTAGTCGAGGCCTGTTTCCCCGATCGCGCAGACCCTCGGATCACCAGTGTGTCGGGCGAGAACGGAAACGGCATCGTCAGGAGCGGAGTGCACATCGCAGGGATGGATGCCGATGCATGCGTGCACGCGGGGATCCGTGGCAATCGTGAGGTTGGCCTCCAGATCGTGGAGTCCGGTGGCCAGGGTGACGAGGCGCGAGACACCGGACTCTCCGGCACGCCGGATCAACTCCGGCACCTCGGCGGCATCGAAGCGGTGCGAGGCAAGATGGCAGTGGGAATCGACAAACATGCGTCAGGAGGGTTTCAAGGCGGCAAGCAGCGCGGACACCTTCGCCATGTCCTTCACACCGGGCGAGACTTCCGCTCCGGATGCGACGTCGAGAGCGGCGGGACGTACGAAGGCCGCGGCCGCCGCGGCATTCTCCGGCACGATACCGCCTGCGAGAATCAGCGGAATGCCCGGATGATCCCGATGAAAAGCAAGCGCCGTATTCCAATCGAAGGTCTCCCCCGTTCCGCCGTAAACGCCGGGTGCGTGGGCATCCAGCAGAACGGCGGCGGCCCCGAAACGCGGCGCGATCTCAAGGTCCGCGGCGGACTTCACACCGATGGCCTTGATGAAGGGCACACCCGCATCCTGATAGATCCGGGCGTCCTCCGGGCGTTCGTCGCCATGGAGCTGCACCACATCGATGAAACCCTCGCGGAAAAGCCGCAACGGAAGTTGCGGGTCCGCATTGACGAACACTCCGACGCGCAGGAAGCGCCCTGCGTGATCCTTCAGCCACCCGGCCGCGGAGGGATCCAGGTAGCGCTTGGACATCGGCCAGAAGTTCACACCCACCGCCTCCACACCGAGCCCGGCGAGTGCCGTGGCGTCGGCAGCAGTCGTCACGCCGCAGATCTTCAAGGAGACGGCGGAGGGATCGAGGAAGCGTGCGAGAGTCGGCATGGCGGGACGCTAGGGAAAATCGGCGTGGAGGAAACCCCGAACTTGCCGGTTTCAATCACCCGATCGGGTTTTTCGCCACCCAAATGGTTCTTGACGGCCCTCGCCGTCATCCGTGTCTTCATGATTCGTTGCCCGGAACGGGCGGCGGAAACCCGAATCATCCCATCCGAGATGCCACACACACCCCATGACGAATCCGACTTCATCCACAGCGAGGAGTTCCTCCGCGGCTTGATGAAACGACAGTTGAGGCTATCGATCGCCTGCGCTTCCGCCTTTCTCGTCCTGCTGTTCGGCCTGCCCCTGGCCAACTACCTGGCTCCCGGCCTGATGGCGATCCGCATCGGCGGATTCACCCTGAGCTGGCTGGTTCTCGGCATCCTGTTCTTTCCCTATGTCTGGGTGATCGCGAAGTGGTTCATCAACCGTTCGATCGCGCTGGAGCACGAGGAGGTCCGCGCCGTCGCGGCAGTCAAGCAACGCAACTCCTGACCCATCACCGCCATGAACGTCGATCCGTGGATCCTCACCTTCTCCGCCATCACCGTGGTGGTCACCATCATCATGGGATTCCGCTCCGCGAAATCCTCCAAGTCCGCATCGGACTTCTTCGTCGCCGGCCGTTCGGTTTCCGTCGGCTGGAACGCATCCGCGATTTCCGGCGAGTATCTCTCCGCGGCTTCCTTCATGGGCATCGCAGGGATGGTCATGTCCTCGGGCTATGACGCGCTGTGGTATCCGGTCTGTTATGCCTGCGGCTACCTTTTCCTGTTGCTGTTCATCGCCGGTCCGCTGCGGCGTTTCGGCGCCTACACCATTCCGGACTTCGCGGAGGGCCGCTACGATTCCCCCTTGTTCCGCAAGATCGCGGTGTGCTTCGTACTCTTCATCGGGTTCTTCTACACGATGCCGCAGATGAAAGGCGCGGGAGTCACGCTATCCTACATCTTCCAGGGCCTCCCCTACTGGGTGGGCGTGGCGGTGGTGGGCGTGGTGATCACGCTCAATGTCGCGCTCGGCGGCATGAAGGGCATCACCCTGGTGCAGGCGGTGCAGTATTGGATCAAGATGTTCGCCATCTCCGTCCCGGTCTTCGTGCTCTTCGCGGTCTATGGTGGCTATGGGAAGAACCTTTCGCTCAATCATTCCGCTCACGACACGAATCCGCCGCCGGCCATCGAGCGCACGGCGGGTCCGGCGTATGGCGAACGGCTGGTCCTGCCGGAGAAGACCGCACCCAAGGACGAGGCATGGATCGCGCCCTTTGGTCCCCTGACCACCAAGGCCGCCAAGGCTGCGGATCTCACTCCGGAGGAAACCCGCCCGTATTCCCTGCTCTATACCTTCTCCCTGATCGTCGCCCTCGTCTGCGGCACCGCCGGCCTGCCGCACATTCTCGTCCGCTTCTACACCAATCCGGATGGCGTGGCCGCGAAACGAACAACCATGTGGGTGATGATCCTCATCGGGGTGTTCTATGTGTTTCCCCCGGTGTTTGGAGTGCTGGGACGGAACTTCCTGCCGGAGCTCTACACCGGCCTCTCCGGCATCAAGGGCACCGACCAGGTCGTGCTCAAGCTGCCCACCCTCATCCGGGAGAAATACGGCGTTCTCGGATCCATCCTGAGCGGCATCACCTGCGCCGGGGCCTTTGCGGCCTTCATGAGCACCTTCTCCGGACTGCTGGTATCCATGACCAGCGCGCTGGCACATGACGTCTATGGACGCATGCTCAAGCCGACCGCCACTCCGGAGGAACGGATGAAGATGTTCAAGTGGTGCGCGGTGATTGTCGGCAGCGTGTCGGTGCTGCTCGGCTCGCTGGTGGAACCTCTGGAAATCAACTTCATGGTCGGCCAGGCGTTTGCGATCGCCGCCGCAAGTTACTTCCCGCTGCTCTTCATGAGCGTGTGGTGGCGCGGCATGACCATGAAGGGCGCCGCAACCGGAATGCTCACCGGAGGCCTCTGCGCGCTGGCGGCCGCCACCGTGGTCAACGTCAGCACGCTGGCTCTCGACAAGGGGCCGATGGGACGGATCTTCGGCGGCTTTGCGGGCATCAATGACTTCTGGAAGGCCCATCCGCTGCTGCGCATCCTCGCCGAGCAACCCGCCATCTGGGCGGTGCCGCTCTCGATCGGGCTGATGATCCTCGTTTCCAAAGCCACCCGCCGCACCGTGCCTGCCGACGTCCGGATGAAGATGCTCGTGCTGCACGCACCGGAAGCGCTTGGATTGAAACAGGAATACATCCAGGAACACCAGGGCGCCGGCCACTGAGAGGCCGGCCTCGAAGGATCCCCCACGATCCGTGCCCGCAATCGCGGGAATCTGCCGCATTCTTGCAATGCCAGATGGCTGTTGTCCGTATGCCCTCGCTCCGCCATGCACCGCATCCTGACCGCCGCTGTTCTGTTAGTCGCCACCATCGTGACCATCGATGCCGCCCCCGTGCGTCTGGTGGATGAGAAACCGGCCTCCGTTCAGCGCATCCGCCCGGACACCCTGCTCGTGGATTTCGGGCGGGTCGCCTTTGGCAATCTCCGCATCACTCCGCCCGCCGGGGCCGCAGGGCGCGTCACCGTCCATTTCGGCGAAGCCTCGGCAGACGGCCGGGTGAACCGCAAGCCTCCCGGAAGCGTCCGCTACCACCGCGTCGAAGCCACGCTCGAAGCCGGCAAGCCCCTCGTCATCGCTCCTCCGGCGGACAAGCGGAACACGAATACCAGCGGAAAAAGCCATCCGCCCGCCATCCTTACCCCGGCGACCTGGGGTGTGGTCACGCCATTCCGCTGGGTGGAGATCGAGGGCTGGACCGGACCGGATTCCCCCACAGGCTTCATCCGCCAGGCCGGCTATGCCGCGACGTGGCAGGACGATGCGGCGGACTTCCGCTCTTCCGATCCCCTGCTCGACCGCATCTGGGACCTCTGCCGCCACTCGATCAAGGCCACCACCTTTGCCGGGGTCTACGTCGATGGCGACCGCGAGCGCATCCCCTACGAGGCGGATGCCTACCTCAACCAGCTCAGCCACTACGCCACCGATCCGGACAAACAGATGGCGCGGGACACCTTCGACCACCTGATGAAACACGGGACCTGGCCCACCGAGTGGGCTCCCCATCTGGTTTTCATGGCCCATGCCGACTGGCTCCACACCGGCGATGCCGCATGGCTTGGGCCCCGCTTTGATTCGTTGAAATCCAAACTCCTGAGCGAACGCGCCGGTCCGGACGGGTTGATCACAAGCGCCGACAAACACATCAAGCGCGAGGACATCGTGGACTGGCCTCCCGGTGAGCGCGATGGCTACGTGTTCACTCCACTCAACACGGTGGTGAACGCCTTCCACCTGCGCGCGCTGCGGCTCATGGAGGACATGGCCACCGGTCTCGGCCGCACGGCGGAGGCCGCCGGATTCCGTGAACGCGAGGCACGCGTCCGCACCGTCTTCCAACAGCGGTTCTTCGATCCCGCCAAGGGACTCTATCGCGATGGTGCTACGACGGAGCACACATCGTTGCATGCGAACCTCTTCCCGCTCGCCTTTGGCCTCGTTCCGGATGCGGACCGGCAGAAGATCGCGGCCTGGCTCGTCGGGCGCGGCATGCGCTGTTCCGTGTATCCGGCTCAATACCTGATGGACGCGCTGTTTGAAAATGAACGCGGTGAGGACGCGCTGCGCTTGATGATGGCCCCGGGAGACCGCAGCTGGCGGCACATGGTCGAGAGCGGCACGACCCTCACCTGGGAGGCCTGGGACCAGAAGTACAAACCCAACCAGGACTGGAACCACGCCTGGGGCGCGGCACCCGCCAACCTGTTACCGACCTACGTTCTCGGGGCACGGCCACTCTCACCCGCTTGGAAACGCACGCTCATTCGCCCCCACCCCGGCGGACTCAGCCAGGCTTCCGGCAAGATCCCCACGGCCGCAGGCCCGCTCATGGTTTCATGGAAACGGGGAGCCACGTTCCAACTGGACATCGGGCTCCCACCCGGCGTTCTCGCCAAGGTCGAGCTCCCCGCCACCGGAACCAGTGGCGCGGTAACTCTCAATGGCAAAAGCATTTCCGCACGCCGCGTCGGAAGCCGTTGGATCGTCGATCAGGACATCTCCGGCAAGGCCACTCTCGAAGTGCGCTGAATTCGGCAAGCCTTCCCGGCCGCAGGATCACTTCGATTTCTCCTGCGTCGCTTGCGGCTTCTCACCACGGAGCGCCGCTTCTTGGTGGAGCTTCGCCTTATCCATCGATCCCAGCCTCGTATAGGCCTCGGCAAGGGCCAGATGGGTATCGGCCCGGGGAAACAAGGCAAGCGCCTGCTCCAGCACCAGCGCCGCTTCCTGATTGCGCTCCAGCTTCAGAAGAACGTGCCCGCGGGTATCGAGGAAGTCCGCGTTTCCGGGATGCTTCGCCAGCACCCCGTCGATGATTGCAAGCGCCCTCTTCGGCTCGGCACCGGTGATGCGGCAGCCGATGAGGGATGCAAGGTTGTTCGCCAGAACCGGGTTACCGGGAATCAACGAGTGAGCTTGTTCCAGCCTGCGAACCGCCTCGTCCTGACGGCCACCGCTCAGTGCCTCCAAACCATCCAAAAGCAGGACGAGCCCAGTGAGCCGCTTTGCTTCCAAGGCCGCACGCGCGTTCTCCTGGAATCCGGGAAGAAACCTCCACGTCCGGCACCCGGCGATCAGCTCCGACGTCGCATCCAGGTCGGCGGGTTCCAAATGGAGCGCACGGACCACCGTCTCCAACCAGGGCCGGAAGTCACCCGCGCGCCGCGAGCGCTGGTCCTTCGCGATGGCCACCAGCACTTGCAGCTGGGACATCTTCACCGGGCGTTTTCCCGGCGCATCAGCAATCTCGGAAACCGCTTCATGCGCGTTTTCCCAATCTCCGGAAGCCGCAAACAGCCTCGCGCGCATCGCATGCACCTCGTCCGCCACCGGTTCTCCCGTGCGATGGCTTGCGAGCGCCTCGTGAGCGAGATCCAATGCCTTCGCCGCTGCCTCTTTCATCACACCCCCATCCCCTCCCCCGCTCAGAATCATCTTCGCCCGGAGGAGATGAGCGGGCGCATGGACCGGTCGGTCAAAGGGCGCCAATTGATCGAGGATCGCGACCATCGGCCCCAGGGTCTCCATCCCTGCATAGGCACGGACCAGAAGCATTCCCGCCTCCCGGTTCTCCGGAGAATGGCGAAGCACCTTGCGCGTCCAGATCACGGTTTCCTTGAAATCACGGCGCTCCAACGCCTTGCCCGCCCGCTTGAGAAGCTCCGAATCGGAGGGCAAACCGACACCCAAGGCCCCCAGAACCACCGCACCTGCCGCCGCCAGCAGCACCGCCCCGACAAGCACCTCAGGCAGCAACCGCTTCATGCCACTCAGGCGACGGAAAAGATCCGTCCGCTGGAAACGACCCTTCTTGTTAGAGTGCGGAAGCATCATGGGTTCTCAATCGGTCAACTGCCCCGCCAATCCCCGTCCCAGCAAGGCGCGAGCCTCCTCGAACAGGCGCCTGGACTGGGCTCCGGTGGGCGAATCCAGTGATGGAACCCCCTGGACCACCACCTGCACCTGACAGAACGCACCTCGCTCTCCGCCGCTGTCAACCGAGCGCCTGCCGGCAATCTTCTCAAGGGCACGGCTCCAACGGGACGCAAGAGGCCGGGGAACACCTCCAACGTAACGCTTGCCGATCAAATCGTAGTTGTCAAAAAGCACCAGCATCGGAGGACGCTGGCCTTCCTTGGACCGCAGCTCCAAAGTGGCAAACGCCCCCCCAGCGGATTCCTTCTCGCTTCCCTCACCGACGACCAGCCAGTCCCGGTTGCGATAACACACTCTCAGCTGGTGAAGATGATCGAAGGGCAGGTCGGCAGCCACCCAGGCCGTGAGCCCATCCTTGCGGAAGCACCACACATGCTGGTCGAGTCCGTACTTTTCGATCACGCTGACTTCTTTGGCACTGAGATCCTGTTTCCAGCCGGCGAGATTCTCCGGCAGCTCCACCCGCGCAAGTTTTGGATAGGATCCTTCCGCCCGGAAGAATGCCGGTTCCTCACCGCCGAAAACCAAACGCCCGGCAAAGCCTGCGGCCGTCATCATGAATATCGCAGCCAAAACGGCTCCGGGCATCTTCTCCACCATCACGACGTGCATCCACGGCCGACCCTGGATCGGAACCGCATCCACTCGAGATGGAACGAGGTCCTGCTGCGGTTCCGCCCACGGAGTCCTCCAGCGGACGTATGCTGAAGCCAGCCTCTCCTGGAGTTTCCTCATCCCGGGCAACAAGGCCAGGGCACCGATGAAGACCACCATTCCCGTCGCCTCATGCTGCCATCCGCTTGTCCAATCGATGCCGAAGCGCACCAACAGCAGTGAAATCACGAAAATCCGGAGGCAGTTCCCGAACATGAGCAGAAGCGCGCAACCTAACAAAAACCACATCGAGAAGAGCAGGCTCTTGCGGATCCAAGCCAGATAGGCCTGCCCTGCCACAAGACCGGTGAGCAGAGACCGCATGCCGCTGCATGCCTCTTCCACAAAAAGATCCCCGCGGGGAGTCTCGAGCACCGCCCCCTGCTGGAGATGCGGCACGGCGGCCAGATCCAGCCCCCATGAAGCCATCCCCGCGGCGAAGCGCTGGAGATGCACGAAAAATGACTCCTGCACCAGCCCCTGGGGCATTGAAACAAGACCTAACAGCACCAACAGCGCCCAGGAGCGGGACCATCCCTTGACTCCGATGATCCATGCCGCACCCAGCCCGCCAATGCCAAGAACCTGGACAAAGGTCGACTCAATAAGAACACCACCGGCATACAGCGTGGCAGACGCGATGGCGATGAGAGGAAGCCCTGCGGCACGAAGCGGCCTGAGCGGCTCGGTCGCAAGGTCGCGCCACAGCACGGCGAGAACCGCTGCAAGACCCAGCGGCACCGCGCCCAAGGCATCGAGTACCCACATCCGCCAGAGGATCCACGATGTGAGCACGACAAAACAACCCGCAGCGATCCATCGCCGCGGGTTGTTTTTGAAGGTTTCCACATTCATCGGATGGAGGGGCACCGCCGAATTTCTGTGGTTGGATTGCCGGTTTGGGTCCGGCCGGGCCAGTGATGGCTGCGGCCGATTGAATCAGCAGGATTCGATGCGCTTGCCACGGAAGCGGCGGAGGAACGCGCCAACTCCGAGCAGTGCCGGAGCCGAGCACATCAGGACGCTCGAGGGTTCCGGAACCGAAGTCACCGGAGCGGCGTCATAGGTGTAGGTCACCACGGCCTTCACCGCACCGGTCATGTCCTGTGTGAGAATGTTCGATGTCGATGCGCCGGAGGTGCCGATCAGCTGGCTCTGGATGCCGCTGTAATCGAGTTGTTTACTGTCGCTACCCACGTAGCCGTTGGCAAGCGCCCATGCCGCGGTGTCCGAGAACTGGGACGACGCACTCGCAGGCGAGGTCGGCGTCAGCGTCTCGGTGCCTGATCCACTGTAATGAATGTCGCCATCCGGAGCCAGATTCTGGCGGGCGGTGGCTTGCAGGGACTTGCCTGCACCTGTGAGGGTCACTCGCACACCGGCCATGGAATCTTGGGCCAGGGTCACGCTGTTGTTGTGGGTGAAGGTGAAGGTACTGGCCCAGTCATTCAACTGCAACTGGACGGTGATGCCGGTCAGGGTGCCAAGAGTGGTGTTGAACTTCTGCAGGAAGAGAGAACCGGAGGAGCTCTGGGAGATGGACTCGCTGTCTTCGTAGCTGATGGTGGCGGCATTGACGCCACCCACGGACATTCCGAGCGCGGCGATCACCGCGAGGGAAAGGGATTTGCCGGAAAAACCGGTGTTTCGGGACGTTTTCATGTGTAGGGACTGTTCGATTGTCAGGGTGATCTCAAACGCATTGGATGAACCGCTGCACCCGTATCAATTCATTTTTAGCAGCTACTCACAAGCCGAACAGGCTTTTCATTGATGCAAATAATGCACCTTCGACTCCCCAAAAATGGCTGAATGACTTCCACAGCGGCTCCGGATTCCCCCTTGACAGGCATGACGGGATGTTCGACCAGATTCCCACGATCGATTCTCTGGAATCACCCGCCTGACACATCCTTCTTGGGTGTTCGGGCGGACCGCGAGTCACCGCAATCATGAGCCAACCCCCCCCCCTATTTCACTGCTTGAAAGAGAAACTCATTCCGGACGACCTGCCCGTGCTTGACCCGGGTGTGCTCACCAGCATCAACAAACAGCTGGGGGAGTCCCGCAACGTCGCAGGCAAACTGATCGAGACCTTTTCCTCCACCTCGGGCCGCCACCTTGAACAAATCGAGGCCGCCCTCCGAAACCGCGAGGATCACAACGCCGCCCGCGCCGCCCACGCCCTCAAGGGAGGCTCGCTCACCATCGGCCTCACCAGACTTGCCCATGCCTGTGCAAAAATCGAGAAACGGCTGTCGTCGGACGACTCGTCAGCAACCGTCGACGACCACGAGCGCGCCATCCTCTCGAAGGAAATCCGCAAAGAGCACGACACGGCTCTCACCGCCCTTTCGCGCTGGCCCCATTGAGGCAGGGCGGGAGCAGCATCAGGCGCTCTAGCTTCCATAGCTGCCGTAGGATCCGTATCCACTCCGGCCGCCAGGCCTCCTGGAGCCGTATTGATAGTATCCATAGGCATGGTTCGCCGCGATCAGACTGCGGCTCTCGCGGTATCCGTTCAAAATCAGTCCGGAGATCCGGCCACGGCCACCACCGAGTATCGAGATGGACCGGTCGGCCGCATCCTTCGGAACGTAGGCAGCCCGGACGACAAGGCACACATTGTCCGCAAACCGGGCGATGATGCGGGCATCGGGAACGGCAAGAAGCGGCGAAGTGTCCATCACGATCACGTCATACGCGGCCCTCGCTTCATCCAGCATGGCCACAAGACGCTCTTCATTGAGCAATTCGCCCGGGTGGGGAAGTCTCAATCCACCGACAAGCACGTCCAGGTTCGGAGCCACACCTCCAGGAACGATCGCCTCCTGGAGCGAGCACAGTCCCGCAAGACAACCGCTCGTTCCGATACTCTCGGAATCCAGTTGGATCCCGAAATACTTGTGCACGGAAGGCTTGCGCAGGTCGAAGTCCATCAGCAGCACCCGTTTCCCCTGGGCAGCGGCCGCGAGGGCGAAATTGACGGCCATGAAGGACTTGCCCTCGCCTGAAATCGAAGAACTGAACATGGTCACCTTACGACCTCCCTCCGGCCCCAGCAGAGTCACCGATGCCCTCAACACCCGGATCATTTCGGCATAAGTCGTCATGTAAAGCGCCTTCCGGAAAAGCACGTTCTCCGCCCAATTCCTCTCGTGCTCGGGAGCCTCTTCCCTGCCAGCCTCCACGAGATCCGCCAGATCCCCGAACGGCACCTGCGATACCGCACCGATCACGGGCAGGCCGCTGCGTTCTTCGAGTTCCATAACGGTGTGAAACTTGTTCTCCGCCCGCACCGAAAGGTAGGCGATCAATATTCCAAAAGCCGCGCCCCCGACCAAGCCTGCAGCCATCACCTTCACACGCACCGGGCTCACCGGCGCACCGGGCAGCAGCGCTCGGCTGCTCACCTCGATTTCGGAGTCCGAAGACGCCTGATTCACATCCGTCTCCCGCATTTTCGTGAGGATGGCGTTGAAGACCAATTCCTGGCTTTCGATCTCGCTCTTGAGCACCGCAGTCCGCGCCAGAAGCACCCTCCTTGCGATGTCGAGCCGCTCGTCGAGCGTTTGCGAGTCCACGGACAGTTCAATGCCGGATTGCTTCCAATAGGCCTGGTCCGCACCGGACTTCACGGCGGCATCGAAGTCGGCCAGAAACCTCGCCTTCAACGTCGCGATCTGGCCATTGCAGGTGACCATCTTCGGATGCTTCGGCAGATAGCGCCTCGCAAGATCCGCCAGTTCCTTCTCCTTCACTTCAAGCTGGGAATGGCTTTCCATGGCTCTGATGTAAGAGGTGAAGGCATTCTGCGAGCCCTGCAGTGAAAACCGGGCCTTCTCGGATTCGTTGGTGAGAACCTCGATCGAATTGGTCCGCCCGGAACTCTTCTGCTCACCCATCTCCGCGATGTATTCCATGGCGACCGCATCCGCCAGAACCGCAGCCGCCTCCGGTGAACTGTGGGTGATCGAAACATCCACCAGACGCGTGCCTCGTCTCACCGAAACACTCATCCATGAGGCGATCTTTGCCGCAAGCACGGGAGTTGGCGGCAAAACGCCCCCCACCGCGAGCTCATCCTCAGGCGCGCCGGACATCCACCCGGGAAGCCAGCGGACCGGCTTCGGGTTCAAGCCCTCGAGGCCCGTCACGTCGGTTCTGGCAGCCACTCGCTCCAGCAGGCTCTGCCTCTTCAACCTTTCCGCCACGGTATTCATGGCCTCGACCGAACGCATGTCGATTTCGTCGTTCTGGTCCTTGGTGAGAACCGAAGTGGTCGCCTGCTTCACCAGCAAGGTCGCGTTTGCGGAATACTCGGGACGGGCTTTGGAGAGATAGTATGCCCCTGCGGAAACACCCAGAATAATTCCGAAGCCGATCCAATACCAGCGCGCCAACAGGTCCTTCATCAGGCGCCCGGTCGCTTTGTCGGAAGCAGCGCCGGCCCGGGCTTCATCCTCGCCATTCCCTGGCACTTCCCTCGTTTCGTTCATGATTTCCTTTGGATTGCTTGCGTTTGGCGGTCACTCACGGCCACCCATGCCGGCATTCGGAGCGGCGGAGTTTTAAAATAGTCGTTCAGGAACAGTGATGATGTCATCCGGCTCCAGACGGAACGGAGTGTCACCCCGCGAGGACATTTCCTTCACATCCAGAACGGTGACGCGCCCCCCACGGTTGACGCTCACCTTCTTCGGATTGGCGAGCTCCGTGAACCCGCCTGCCCTTGCGATGGCGGAAACCAGATCCAATCTTCCATCCACCGGAAAGGCCACCGGACCCCGATTGCGAACCTCGCCCACAAATGTCACCGTCTTGTTGACGTAGCGGCTCTCGCCCACGATCACCCGGTCACCGGGCCCGAGCTGGATCCGAACTCCCTTCTCGATCCCGGTAAGCGCGAACTCCGCCGTGGAACCATCCGCACGAACCAGCGAGATTCGCGAGATATCCGCCGTGGCCGACACCCCACCCGCGGTCGCAATCGCCGCGGAGATGTCAAGTTTGCCGGACTGAGGAATCTGGATCTGCCCCGGATTGGCTACCGCACCCAATACCGATACAAACAGCAATCCATACTCATCCACGGTGAGCGTCACTTTCGGATCCACCAGATAATCGGCCGCATAAAGACTGCGAATGCGCTCGGTCGCGGAACGGATCGGCAAGCCCCCGATCTTGACCGCACCGATGAGCGGGAAAACCCCTTCGCCGGTCTGAAGGATCCTGGTCTGCACGGAAAGCTCCGGTTCCTCGAATACGGAGATTTTCACCACGTCGTTCGCCTTCAGGACATAAGACGAGTCCGGCTCACCCTCAGGCTCGGCAGCCAAAACACGCACGCCTAACAGCAGGAAGCCAATGAGGAGGAATCTTGCCAAGGGAAATGACGAGTAACGTTGCATCGGCGGTCAGAAATTGAGGGACAAGGAAAAACCTGCCTGCATCGCGTCCCAATCCCGCGTGAGATCGTCGCTGCCACTATGCTGCTGGCGTAGAAAGACCAGACCACTCGCCCGGTCAGCCCAAATCGGAAAGGACAGGCTGAGGTCGGCGGTCAGGTAGTCGACGTCGGAACGCTCGACACCCCCGTCCTCGACAGGATAAGCGGAATGCTCATAGCCAAGGCCGAAAGACGCGCTCATCCGGCGGATCTCCCGGTTGACGCCAAGACGGATTCCGGTCGTTTCGCGAAAGCCTCCCGCCAGCGAGCCATCCGCCTCAGCGGCTCGAACGAACGAGGCATTGAAGCTCCAAAGACGATCCAGTTCATAAACGGCGGCGATGCGCGAGGAAACAAAGTGGTCTCCCCCTCCCGCATCATAGCGGGTGAAATCAAGACCCACGGAGCCATCGATCGACACCTTCTTGGAAAGCTGGTAGGCGGCGCTCAGAATGGGACCGATGGAGTTCCTGCTCTGCTGAAGGTCCCCGGTGCTGTTCCGGATTGCAATGCCCGGGCCGAACCGGAGCAAGGATGAGTAGCGCCACAGCGCAGAGAGCGAGGCCACGTGGTTCTCGGTCTCGCCGAATCCACCATCGGGCACGCTCCAGGACGAGTCCCACGACGCCCTTACCGAGGTCTTCGGACTGAGATCATAGGTAGCCTCGAGACCGGCACCATACGATTTCTGGGAAACGGACGCCGCATAATACCGGTTCACACCATCCGAATACGAATGCCTAAACCGGGAAACGAGATCCCATCGCCCGCCATCATAGGCAGCCGAGGCCCCCAGCGCGTAACTGCCGCCACTGTAAGAGTCGCCATCGAGATACTCGTTGTAGCCGGCCTTCGCGTTGAGTTCGGTCCGCCACTTGGAATCATCCCTGCGCCAACCCAGACTCGGCGAGAACGTGAAGGCAAGACTACCCTCTTCAGGACTCTCGTCGGTCCCTGGGGCCTGACCTGGATTGCTGTCGTAAAACACGCTTGTCAGCGCACCCAACTTCAGCCCGGAAAGCAATTCCTCCCCGGGCACACTCGGGTAGGAGGAAAGCAGATCCCCGCACAATGAATTGTCCGCAAGGGGAGCGGAAGGCCGGACCACGGGGTCTTCAGAAGCGACTGAGAACGTCACCCCAAAACCGAATCCCACCGCCAGACTGAGCACCAATCGCTGCACGGCTTCATGATTCGAAAGCCCTGCAAACGCACAATCCAATTCACGAATTCGATAGTGCAATTATTGCACTATCGACTCACGGAACATCACAGAATCACAAGCGGAATCGTCGTTTATAGTGAGCCACCCACCCTCGCAAATCCTGAATATACGTGCAAACTTTGCACGGGAATCGATATGGTTGAGTTTGTTTTGATAATATTTTCCGGTCATCCTCCACCCCGGACGAAGCATACGGAAGAGGTTCCTTCCCCCGCCGCTAAGACCGCTGAACACAACCCTGACACACCCCAATGAGCACCATCACCAGAAGATCCCCCCAGAAAACCAAGGGACACTCCACGGAAGACGGGATCGCCGTCAGGCACGACGGCATCTCCTCACTACTCAGCAAGATGGACTTCATCTTCCAGACACTCCGCTCGCGGAGAATCTCGATGAGCTCCCTCCACGCAGTGACCAATCTCTACGTGAACCGCAAGAACAACCTCAGCCTGAGCGAGCTGGCCGCCAACCTCGGAATCACCACCGCCGCCGTCACCAGCGTTGCGGACTCGATGGAAAAGCTCGGCCTCGCCAAGCGAACCGTGAACACCACGGACCGCAGACTCACCCACATCAACCTCACCCACCGCGGCATCGCCTTCGCGGAGTGGCTTCATGACACCATCGGCCGGGATTCATCACCCTCCGGCCCTGCGGAAATGACTGTCGACCGCGAGCCGCAGCTCAGCTGCTGATCCGCAACCCCGCGCACAAGCGCCACACCCACACCCCTGGGCCTGCCTCACGCAGGTCCCGACCTTGTTCGCCCTTTTCGGATGCCCGCATCCGTCATCACCCATTCGCACCCTTCCACGTCCGGCCCCAGTGTCGCGACCAAGGGCGGTAGCTTGTCCGGGTGCGGAGGGCGGATTTTCACGCGAGAGGCATCCGCATCTCCATGATCATCCACCAAGCGACATTTTATCTTGATACGCATCCAGGGGCATTTCTCCAGGCCTACGCGCTGCAGCGCGCCCTCAAGGAGGCGGGGCACCAGCCCGCCCTTGTTCCACACCACTCTGCCGAAGCGGCCCCACCCGGATGGAAGCGCCGGATCGGAGGCTTGCTCACCGGAGAGCGAGTGATCGAAGCCTCTTATGCCGCCTTCCGTGCCCGCCATCTAATCGAGGTTCAGACCGGCTCCCGATCAGAAGCCCCGGAGGCCATGGTCTGCGGCAGTGACCAGATTTGGAATCCCCACCTGATTCCTGAGAACCAGGTGGATCCCTTCTTCCTTCTGCAATCCGCACCGCCCGGGACCCGCAGGATATCATACGCCGCAAGCATGGGTGGATGGAAACCGGAATCCTCCGAGGAAGCATCATTTCGCGACGCCCTGCAAGGATTCAGCGCCATTTCGGTGCGGGAGCCTTCCGCCAAATCCTTGATCGAGAGACTTCTCAACCGCGAAGTCCATCTGGTGGCCGATCCCACACTGCTACATTCTTCCTACGATGAATTCTGCCAGACACCCGTCGAAAATGGCGGCCATGTCCTCCTCTACGGACTCCAGTGGTCGGACCTCCTCCGCCAGACCGTGACCGAAGTCGCACGCAGGCATCGCATGCCGGTTACCGCCATGGGAGGCCCACTCCTTCCTTGGAAAAGGATCGGACGGAGAGTCGATCCCGCCACTCCCGGAGAATGGATCGGAAGAATCCGCCGCGCGGGAATCGTGGTGACCAACTCCTATCACGGCCTCATCTTCAGCATCCTGGCTGGCAAGAAGGTCTACGTCCCGCTGCTCACCGCATCGCTCGTCAGGCGCAACGAACGCATGGAACACCTTTGCGCCATGCTCGGCATTACGAAACAGGTCATCGTTTCCGATGCCACACGGCTTCCTCATGACGAGATCGACTGGGAAGACGTCCACAGACGCATCGACGGGACGAAACGCACATCGCTCGATTTCCTTAAACAGGCTCTTTCCTGATTCCGAGCATTCAAAACGCCAAACACCACAAGAATCCTCGAAAGCTTAATATCCGACGGGCATCGACGTGGTTGTTTCGTGTTTTCAGGGTCCCCACGGTTTCAATTGGGCCAATTGACCCAGCGCAAGCAGATCGAGACAGCCATCCGCGGCCCATCGAATACAAGCCCCCCTTAACTTTACTCGCTTGACCATAACCTTGGAACACAAAGTTTCCGCTGCCTAACATTCTGCAGCCGGCCAACATTTTCATTACATACATTTGCATTACAAAGAAAAAAATACTTCGTGAAATCCATATTAAGTAAGCGGATACCTTTCGAGTTTAAAGCCTGCTTATCCCACATGATTTTAGCAATTTCATGTCGTTCGCGATAAGACAAACTTAAGCATGATCACAGGGCTAAATCCGCAGTGGTATTGCATATCAGTAAATGTGGGGAAATCACCAGCAAAAACAGGCGTGATTACCTTTCCTACTCAGGAGATATCTACACACTTTATCCAACTCGCAAATTGTTTCAACTTATCCGCTAAATCCCTTGAAACTTTGTAAGAGATTAAGCACGGGAAGACACTACACACCTACTGCAAAAGCAACTCAATTAAAGCACACACTAGAATCATTTACATCTGTAATATAATGAATATTGTAACGAGCTTTAGAATTCTTGCAGCAAACCCAAATATGCTGTTTGCTTGTGTGAGATGGTTGATTGCAAAAATTGTCCTTCGCAGACCACCTCGTCTAGCTCTCGATACAGGAGCACATCTTGGGGAGTGGCTATCATTTTCTGAATACTGGAGCTTACAAAATGTCGTTCCTGAGGCCGAACGCCTGTGCATACAAAGGTATCTTGCCGCTGGAGACTTTGGAGATGGAATCGCATTTGACATTGGGGCCAACGTGGGAGCTTTCACGTGTCTGATAGGTTCGTATGGACACAAGGTTCATGCCTTCGAACCCATCCCAGAGACATTTTGCAGGATGAAGAACAACGTGAAATCCAACGGTTTACTGAGTAGAACTAAATTAAACTGTCTTGCAGTTGGCAAGGAGCAAGGGTTCGTTACATTTCAAACCGAGGAGTTTGGTGCAGCAACAAACCGATTGATCGGGCCAGAAGACACAAAAATAGACAGCACAAGCAGCACTCAAATGGTTGCGGTAACAAGTCTTGATGATTATTGCCGAAGCCAGAACATCGGCAGAATTGATTTTATTAAACTAGATGTCGAGGGGATGGAACCGCACGCGCTCCAGGGAGCAAGGACGCTACTAAAGGAACAAAGGATCGCTGCAATTCTGATCGAGATATGCCCCAAAAACCTGTATGCTGTTGGCCTCTCACCCTCTGATCTTTGGCGTGAATTTGAAGCAAGCGGCTACTTCCCACACGCCCTCATGCGAGATGGAGGCCCCGGCAAGGCCCTGTCGCTTCAAGATATTGAATCGACTTCACTGGATAATGTTTTGCTTCTTCCGCGCACTTGATTCATTAATTTTATTATGTTAATTAACAGCTCACACCAAGTTTGTTTTTAAAAATAATCATTAAGAATGCACTTCTGAATCACTTTACAGCATTAGTATAGATACTAAGTTTTAATAATAAATACACAATTCGAATGCCGTTCGGTGTATTCACCTAATTCAACTGGTTGTATTAGCTTTTGAATATGTGATAATAGACCAAAAGCTTTAACAATATGTCCCAGTTTATTAAAAATTTGATCGCAAACATTGTTTCCCATGTCGGCATTCTCCTATTGCAGTTGATTTATACGAGAATTCTTTATCAAGATCTCGGACCCGGCATCTATGGTGTCGTGCCGCTTCTCACGGGAATGGTTTTTTACCTTGGCCTCATCACTGCCTCGGTGAGCACCTCAGTACGTAGACATCTCACTGTATCGATGGTAATCGGCGATACCGTTCGCTCACGGGTTATCCTTGGCGTTGCGATCAAAAGCCTGATGCTGCTTTCCGTTCCTCTGCTCCTCACAGGAGCCTTTTGCATCGCCCGCCTGCCTTCCCTGATTGACATTCCCGCAGGCACCGCCTCTTCCGCGAGATTCCTCGCAGCCTCCGTCCTCCTCTCCTTTCTCGTCGCACAGATCTCCGTGCCATTTGGAGCGGCCACCTTTGCGAAGAATCGCCTCGATATCAGAGGCATGATCTCGCTTGCGGAGACCTTTATCCGGGTCGCTGGAGTCTGGCTGCTGTTCCACTTCACGGGACCTTCTCTGGTCTCGGTCGGCATCTCGCTCTGCGCCTCTTCACTGCTTGCACTGGCAGCCACGATCCTCATCCAGAACCGGATCATCCCCGGTTACATGCCAAAGCTCTTCGGAGCATGGGACCGTGAGGTGTTTCTCGAAATGGTAAGAACCGGTGGTTGGATCACGGTGAATCTGGTCGGTGGCATACTCATGCTCGGCATCGATTTGCTGGTGATCAACCGGATCCTCGGCGCGACCGAAGCCGGTTACTACGCACCCATTCTGCAACTCGTTTCCGGTTTCCGCGGAATCGGCGGCATCATCGGTTCACTGTTCGCCCCGACGCTCACTGGACTGCATGCGAAGGGTGATTCATCCGCCACCGAGGCCTATCTCGTGAGCTCGCTCCGCTTCTATGGAATCCTAATGGCAGTGCCGGTTGGAGTGGCCTGCGGACTCTCAAAGAATCTACTCCATGTCTGGCTCGGGAACAACCACCACACCAGTCCCATGCTCATGGCCGTGATGGTGGGATCTCTATGCGTGACCCTTTTTGAGCATCCTCTCAATCAAGTGCAGCTAGCAGCAAACCGGGTGAGGTTACCAGCTATTGCCACATTGGCCGCAGGCGCTTTGAACGCTTTGCTAGCCATTCCGATCTGCCACCTATACGGCACCATGGGCGTCGCGCTGGTCGGTGTGGTTGTCCTTGCGGCAAAAACCCTTCTATTTGCACCGTTTTACAATTCGCGAATCCTAGGTAGCCCCCCGGGAGCGCAACTTCGGGGTATCGCTACATCTGTCACAGTGTTTCTGGTTGCCTTCGGGTGGTCCTCACTCGCCGCCCGAATCGCAACTCATGCCAATGTTCTCACCCTCGGAGCGGCCGCTGCATTCTCGGGTGCAGCAGCCTATATGACGCTCTATTCAATGGTTCTCCGAAGCGATGAACGCAAATCGGTTAACAAGATCATCGCTCGTTTCCGATGTCTGATTTTTAACGCCGCCACACCATGATCCCGAACATGTCCCATCCCAAACTTGAAACGGAAGGTGTTGCCGGACCCCGGGTAGCCTGGGCGGTCCACCGTTTCACTTCGGGTGGGATCGGCCCGGTCTGCCACTATGCGGCAAAGGAACTTGCGCTGCGTCATGGATGGCGGACCACCGTGGTCGCGCTTCACGAATCTCCCGGAGAATGCGAAACAGACTCCTGCCAACCCCGCATGGTGGCCCTCGATTTGCCCGAGCACGATACGACACCCTTTCTCGATTGGCTCGAATCCAACCCACAGGACATCGTCATCACCAACGACGTCGAGACCCTGGCGCCCTGCATGCCTCACTTTCCGAAGGGCACCCTGCATGTGATCCAGGTCCACGACTCGGGCGCACGCTACATCGCAGCAACCGCACGCAACTCCTTCTTTGCGGACGGTATCATCTGTGTGGCGGAACATTTCGCAGGCAAGGTCCGTGAGACTTTGAAACACCGGGGGTTCCTCGGCCCGGTCGCCGCCGTGCACAATGGCGCGGATTTCCCTGAGATTCCTCCACGCCCGATTCATCAGGATGCGCTGCGCCTGCTTTTCATGGGACGGATGGATCCTCTGGTCAAAGGAACCTTCGATCTCGCAGAAATCCTCCACGCCTCCATCTCCATGGGAGTGGACTGCAAGCTCGCAATCGCTGGCGGCTTCTGCGATCGGCTGAATTCCCGCTTCAAACGCCTCCAACTCAGTGATCGGGTCGAGTGGCTGGGAAGAATCCCCCACGAAAAGTGCTACGAAATCGCCGCTGCATCCGACATCTTCATGATGACGAGCCGCAAGGAGCCTTTCGGGATGGTCACCATCGAAGCCATGGCGATGGGATGCGTTCCAATTGCATGGGACGTCGACTCGGGAACCCTCGAAATCATCGTTCCCGGTGAATCCGGTTTGCTCGCACGTGTGGGAAGTCCGAAGAATTTCGCAGCCGCAATTAACAAGCTCGACAAGGATCGCGACCTTCTCCTGTCCATGTCACGTGCCGCGTCCCTAAGGGCACGTTCGCGTTTCACTGCTGCCCACATGGCCAACGATCTCGAACATTACCTCGGAGGCCTCGGTCCGAGGGAAGGCAGATTGTTTACACCGGGAAAACCGGCGGTTGCAAATCTTCCGGGACTCTCCAACCACTCAGGGTCACAAGGAATCAAGGACTTCCTCCGCGGATTGGTCCGCAGACAACTCGAGGTCAGCCCCAAGGCAGCGGCCTGGGCGTTGAAACACGTTCTCTAACGGCACCATGCCACAGCCCGAAGCATTCCTCTGGATCTGCATCCTTTGCCCGCTCGTCTCCTATCTGACGTTCAAGGATCCCCTGCATCCGCATTTTGTCTTCACACTCTGCTGGGTCTACCTGCTGCCCCTCGGTCCTGTGGTGAATCCGGAACCGGCGGACGATCTGATTTCACTGGCTGGATGCGATGGCAAAACGCTCTCCGGCATCCATGACCTTGCCACACTCTTCATGGTCGCGCTCTTTGTCGCCACGTGGATGCTCGCACGCCGTTCCGGCGGGTCCCTGCCCGGCTCGATGAATGGCTCGGACGCGGTCAAGAAGGCACTTTCCGGATTCTCAAAGTGGGTGGCCCCCACGGGAGCAATCGGGGCTGCCACTCTCATCGTCCAGATACTGCTTCAGATCTCGAAGAGCGCGTGGTCGCCCACACTTTGGTTCAACTTCCTTATAGGCCCACGCTTCGAACGACCGTGGGCAGGCACTTACATCGGCGGCACGGAGTACATCCAGAGCCTCGTCGGCAACCTCTTCCCGATGTCGGGCGTGCTCCTTGGTTACGCCTCGATTTTCGGGAGCAGGCGCATGCGCCCGGTGTTTCTCATTCTCTGGCTCTTCCACCTGTTCATGCTGGTCGGCGACGGATCACGGACGCCCATGGTCCTTTCCCTTCTTTCCTGGGGCATGTTCTGGTGGATCTCCAAAAACGGGTGGATGAGACTCACGGGGGCCGCAGCCGCAGTGGCTGGAGCAGTTGCTCTCATCTCGGTGATGTCGCAATTCCGTCAGGAGGGCATCGCCAGAATGGCAGGAGCTCCCAAGGACAGCAAAGTTGAATACCGTCAGGACGACAACTACTTCCGTCTCGTCCACGTCATCCTCACCGATCGCGATCAAACCGCCCCTCGTTGGAGTGCCCGGACTTTTGTGGGTGCCGCCGTGGTCAACCCCATCCCCCGATACTTCTGGCCGGGAAAACCCCTCATCGAGCAGAACTTCTACGGTGACTGGAAGCTCTTCTACGTGACAATCACCTTTTTGGGCGAATGTGTGGCCATGTTCGGTGAAACACTGGGCCTCGCCGCAGCCTTCACGATGGCACTCGGACTCCAACAGATCCTTCTGAAAATCTTCCCTGTGGTGCGCCAACCCGGCGGCGTCATTCTCTATCTGGCCACTGGATTTTACATCTACTCCATCATGCGCTCCATCACCAACGTGGGCATGAACATGATCTTCTTCGCCTCGGTGGTCGCATTCTACCTCATTCTCAACCGCAAGGTGACCCGAGACAGCCAAGGGTCACGCAGCATCCCCAGCTTACCGCGATGAACATCCTCCTCGACGCCTCTCCAGGACAACTCGCTCGACTATCAACAAGCCCCGGCTCGCTTCCCCGCTGGTTCGCTGCCCCCATCGCGGCCGCGGATCCGGAACTCAAGATCGGAAGGAATCCTCGTGAGGTGTTTTCCTCCCTTGCAGGGGGCCACGCGGCGAAGTCCGCCCTCGTTTTCAACGTCGGTCTGCTTGAGGCCGCAGCATCCGCCATGCCTTTCCGCCAAACCCGTCTGGTGTCCCTCCATCAGTGGTGGCCGCCCGAATTGCTTCCCGCATGGAAGAATGCCATCTATCAGAACGTCCTCGGCAACAGCAGGATCATCCTCAGCTACAGCGCGGCGGACGCGGATTCCCTCCGCAAACGCTTTCCCGGTGCCGACGTCCGCTGGATCGGCCACTTTGTAGACACCGATTTCTTCACTCCTTTCTGCACGGGTGAGCCGGCGGAACAATACATCCTCTGCCCCGGCGACCATCGGCGCCTCGAACCCGTCGTGGTTGCCGTCGCGGAGGCTCTTTCCATCAAGGTGGTCCGCTTCTCCACCGACCCGCATGTGCTCGATTACCACCGCGAGCACCCATCCCGTTTCGTCGAGTGCCGCGGCAACATCAGCTTTGACGAGGTCCTCGAACTGTATCGCAAGGCACTTCTTGTCCTGAATGCCGTGGATGATCGCCACTGGCCCGTGGGCATCACCACGTTCTGCGAGGGCATCGCCACCAACCGCCCCGTGATCACCTCCGCAGGCCACTCGTGTTCCGGATACACATTCGAGGACGGTTTCCGGCCCTACGCCACTGTGGAAGACATCTTCAACCCCTCCGCGTGGATCGAAAAGGTCCGTGGGTTGCTGGAATCCGGATCACAGTGGTCCGATGGACGTTCGCCCAGGGACCTGGCCGTCCACATCTCGTCGTTCCCGAAAATGGTCGAAACCTGGCGATCGGTCATCCGGGATGCGGAGAGCCAATGATGTTAGATACGATGCCTTCAATTGGAAAGATGGTCTGGGCGATCGGACGCCGCGCTTCGTCCTGTGCGCGCTGGTTGTTCTACCGTTTCCTAGGACGCGCCCTCATCCGCACGGTGGGACGCCGAACCCGGTTCTTCGGCAGGATCCGCTTTGGTTCCGCGGAGAGCAACATCCACGTCGGCTCGGACTGCATGATCGGTCATGATTTGTTTCTTTCCGCCAGTCCAGGTGCCACTCTTCACATTGGCAACGGTTGCGGAATCAACACCGGATGTCATATCGTTGCCGTGGAACACATCGAGATCGGCGATCACACTCTCATCGCCGAGTTTTGCTCGATCCGTGACCAGAACCACGCGTTCGGCGACCCGTCAAAACCGGTTGCCGAACAGGGATTCACCGGTGGTCCTGTAAAGATCGGCAAGAACGTCTGGATCGGACGCGGAGTCTTTGTTGGCGCAGGAGTCACCATCGGCGACGGAGCGGTCATCGGCGCCAACAGCGTGGTCACTCGTGACATTCCAGAAAGAGTCGTCGCGGCAGGAGTCCCGGCACGCGTGATCCGCGAAATTGAAGGAAACCGCCTATGAATCTTCCAAGAAGTACTGTTCTCTTTGACAATCTAGGGCCTTATCATGTCGCCAGACTGGCCGCAGCCTCACGGATCATGCCCGTCAGTGCGATCGAGTTCAGCGGACGAAGTGCGGAATACGCCTGGAGCGCCCCGGAAGCTGCCGGCATCCAACGCACCACGGTGCATCCAACCGGCCCGGCCTATCAATTGAGCGCGGGAGTTTTCAGGAACCGCCTTAGAAAACTGCTCTCAGAGGCCAAATCGGAAGTCATCGCCATACCCGGCTGGTCAGGCCGGGGTGCTTTCGTCGCGATGGAGTGGGCCATGGAAACAAGGACTCCATACATCCTCATGTCGGACAGCACCGAATGGGACGAACCGCGCGTTACGTGGAAGGAAGCCGTAAAATCAAGATTTGTGGCGGGTGCCTCCGCCGCTCTTGTGGCCGGTACTCCGCACGCCGACTACATGATCACCCTCGGCATGCCGCCTTCACGCATCTTCAACGGCTACGACGTGGTGGATAATCAAGCCTTCAGCCAGGGTGCCGATAGATGGAGACGGGAATCCGCAGAACTGGGTGTAAAGTTCCATCCCTATTTCCTCGCGTCTTGCCGCTTCGTGGCCAAGAAGAACCTTCCGATCCTCCTGGATGCGTTGGCGATGCTCGCCTCACACTCCGCGACACATTCGAAGACTCCCCCGTGGGATCTCTGCCTGTTAGGCGACGGCGAGCTCCGTGAGGAACTGATCCGGCATGCGGAACAACTTGGTGTTGAGGTGCTTCATGGAGCTCCCTGGGAGTGCCCGGCCCCCGACCATGGACGGGGGAGGCTGTTGCTTCCGGGATTCCGGCAGATCGGCGATTTGTTCCGGTTTTATGCAGGCGCGGGGGCCTTCGTGCATGCAAGCACCACCGAACAATGGGGTCTCGTTGTCAATGAAGCGATGGCCTCCGGACTGCCCGTTGCCGTTTCGAACCGTTGCGGATGCGCTGCGGATCTCGTCGAGGAAGCCAGGAACGGATGGACCTTTCCACCCGGAAACCGCCAGGTTTTAGCCGACATTCTTGTCCGGCTCTGCACCATGGATTCAGAGGAACGCCAACTCATGGGCGACCAAAGCCGGATCCTGATCGCTTCATGGGGACCGGATCGTTTCCGAGAAGGATTTGCCAAGGCTGCGGAATGCGCCGTGAGCCACCGCTCTACAAAAGCACCGTTCACCACCCGTCTCGCGCTGCGCGGACTCTCACTGGCAAGCCGTTGACTGGCGGTAAGGCCCATTCATCATGCATCCGACCCACAAGCCGAGCGTTCTTCACGTTTCCGCATCCCTCAGCCGCAAGGCGGGAGGCATTTTCGAGATTGCCGTGGCCGTGGCCAGGCAACTCGGGAAGATGGGCCTCGATGTCTCCGCCGCAGGACTTCACGATGAATCGTGGGAACTCGACAAGGCTCGTTGGAATCCGGTGCCCGCAAAGGTCTTCCCGTTTATGGGGCCCTCGTCGTTTGGTTACTCTCCAGGCCTTTCCGCCCACCTGCGTTCATCACAGGCAGAGGTTTTACACCTTCATTCCATGTGGATGCACCCGAGTGTGGCGGTCTCGTCATGGGCACGGTCCACAGGGCGTCCTTACGTCGTCACCCCCAACGGCATGCTGGAACCCTGGGCCCTCGCCAACTCTGGATGGAAAAAGTCGATCGCACGCTCCCTTTACGAGATGAGGATGCTCCGAGGGGCCGGATGCATTCACGCCAACACCCCGAAAGAGCTTGCCGACGTCCGCTCATTCGGACTGCACAACCCGGTTGCCCTCATTCCTAACGGCATCGACCTGCATGACGCGCATCGACCAGCCGCACCCGAATCTCCACCCATTCTCCTGTTTTTGGGAAGACTCCACCCCAAGAAAGGCATCGGCAACGCATTGCAGGCATGGGCCACACTGAGCCGTGAGCAGGAGAATCTGCCCAGAGAAAAACGATGGACCTTCGTGATCGCGGGCTGGGACCAGGGCGGCCACGAGGCCGAACTGCACCGCATCTGCTCGGAATCGGGACTCGCCTTCGAGAACATCGCCGCACGGGATTTCAACATGGGCGAATTGCCTGAGGCATCCGTGATATTCACCGGCCCGGCCTTCGGTGATGAGAAGAACAAACTGCTTCAATCCGCCTCCGCATTCATTCTCCCGAGTTTCAGCGAGGGACTCCCGATGTCCGTTCTTGAGGCATGGGCCCACGCTCTGCCGGTGCTCATGACCGATCATTGCAACCTCCCCGAGGGATTCGCGGCAGGGGCCGCCCTGCGGATCGAGCCGGACGCAGAATCCATCCTTACCGCCATGCGGGAATTCACCCGGTTGAGTCACGGCCAACGCAACGAAATCGGAGCCAGGGGACGCCAACTCGCGGGAGACAGATTCTCATGGAGCTCCGTCGCGGAGCGACTCTGCCATGTCTATCAATGGCTCACCGGCAGGGAGGAAAAACCGGACTTCGTGATCACCAACGACTGATAGAAACGAATGCTCCCGACTCAGTCATCGGCAGTCCGCAAAAGATGGATGATCCTCTTTTCACTGTTGCTTGCGTCTTGTGCTTCATGGTTCGCCTGGGGCACACTGCCGGACCCCAAGTTGTCCCCGATCCCTTTCGAGCCGGATGCGATCGTCGTCCTCGGCGGGGGCGACGGCTCACGCGGCCGCGAGGCCTACCGCATGCACCTCGCCCATCCCGCTGCGGCACTCATCGTGACGGGTGACGGCAACGAAATCTTCGACAGCCTCGTGAGAAAGGGAGTAAGCCCCACCAGCATCCATCATGAAACGCGGGCGACGAGCACTTGGGAAAACGCCCTCTACACCCAGCCCATCCTCAATCGCTGCCACGCATCGAAGGTGGTGATCGTCACCGACTGGTTTCATATTCCACGGGCACTCGCCGTTTTCAGGAGAGCCCAACCTGACAAGGTGTTCCACGCCTCCTTCGAACCCAAACCCGGAACCCCGAGCAGTTGCGAAATCTCGCACGCACGCCGTGAACGGCTCGCCATGGTTTTTTACACGCTGCGCCACGGAATCAACCCACTCGCCGGATGTCGTTGACCGAAACCAATATCAGCGCGAACCGCAGCGTTCGCAAGTGGACCCGCCGTGAACTTGGCGGACGCGCGCTCTGGGGCCTTTGCCGCCCTCTTTTCCGCTGGAGTCCGCGGCTCTGCTGGGGATGGAGGCGCATGCTGCTGCGTCTCTTCGGCGCGAGGATCGGGTCGGGCGTACATATCCATCCCTCCGCAGTGATCTTCATCCCATGGAACCTCGACATAGGCGAACTTTCATCCATCGGGTTTGACTCGATGATCTACAACCTCGGCCCGCTGAAGATCGGGTCGCGGGTCACCATCTCCCAGCGGAGCCACCTCTGCGGAGGTTCGCATGATCACCGGGATCCATCGATGCCGCTTGTCAAATGCCCGATCGAAATCGGTGATGACGCTTGGATCTGTGCAGACGCCTTTGTAGGCCCCTCCATCAAGGTCGGAGCCCACTCGATCGTCGCCGCCGCCGCCGTGGCCGTGCATGACGTTCCACCGGCCACCATCGTCGCAGGAAACCCTGCAAGACCCGTACGCAAACGATCATGATCTCCATCCTCATCCTCACTCTCAACGAAGCAAGCAACATCAAGGCCTGCCTGGACTCGGTGTCCTGGAGCGACGATGTCTTTGTTCTCGATTCCGGGTCCTCGGATGCCACAGCGGAAATATCCCGCAGTGCGGGGGCCACGGTGGTCACAAGGCCGTTTGACAACTGGGCAAGCCACCAGAATTGGGCGGTCGCCAACATCCCGTTCCGCCACAAGTGGGTTTTCTATCTGGATGCGGATGAACGCATGACTCCGGAACTGGCCGCGGAGATCCGGCAGATCGCTGCCGATTCCGGGGAGACGCGCAAGGGATTCTACTGCGGCCGGATCAACTACTTCATGGGACGCCCCATCACGAGATGCTATCCTCCGGTCCCCATCCTCCGGTTTTTCCAACCCGGGCACATCCGCTACGAACGGTTGGTCAATCCCGTGGCGATCATCGACGGGCCTGCCGGGTCACTCTCCCACCGGTTCCTGCACTATAACTTCAGCAAGGGCCTCACCGAGTGGTTCGACAAACACAACAAATACTCACTCGCCGAAGCAATCGAAGCCATCAAGATTCTCGATCGGGATTCCGAATCCCCATCGCTGTTCTCCGGTGACGCAGCCCTTCGAAGAGTGGCCCTGAAGAACGCGGCACTGCGCATGCCGTGCCGGCCGTTCGTCAAGTTCATCTACCTCTATTTCTGGCGCAGAGGCCTGTTCGACGGCGCGCCAGGACTCACTTACTGCCTGCTCCAATCGATCTACGAATACCTGATTGATCTGAAAATCCGGGAAATCCGCCTCAACCGATCCGGCATACCACTTTGATCCCTCCCGCAGCCTACGGCCATGAATTTCATCCAGGATCACCCGTCTTTCGACGTCCGGAGTGTCACCAACAAACTTGAACGATCGCTGCCTCCGTCCTTCCTTGCCACCCACCCCGATTTCGTCAGCAACGCCCTGTGCGGGATCCTTTTCCGCAACGGCATCGAGGATTCCGGACGGATCGAAGCCATCTCTGGCAAATCCATCGAACAAACCGTTTTCGGTATCGCCGAGATCCTCGCCGACCCGGAGTCCTCCGTCCGCTACTTCGCTGCTCTCGATCAATTCGAAGCCGAGCTTGGTTTCGATCACTGAGACCGCATCCCCATTCTCCCAAACTGATAGAAAATCCCAATGAACACACACAAACTCCCCTGGGAAGACGAAAGTCCTGATCTGCCCGCTTCCGCACCTGCGAAACCAAGGACCACCAAAAGCGCGACTTCGCGTCCTGCCGAAACCCCACCCGCAGAGCCGAAGAAACGTGGCAAATCGCCATCCGTGCATTCGAGCGAGTTCAAGCTTACCGTCATTCTCGAAACACTGCGCGGCAGCCTCACCCAGCGGGAGATCGGCGAGAAATACAACATCCCTCAGCCACTCGTGAGTCTATGGAAATCCAGCGCGATCGAGGCCATCCGCGACGACCTGGACGGCAGGAAGAAACGCAGGACAGAGCGCCCGGCCATTGCCAGCCCTCTCGACCACCTGATGGCCGCCGCAGACGAACAATCGATCGAACGCCTCTGCAGCACCCTGCGCAAGACCGCGTCCCAGATCGAGATGACGCTGATGAACTCCAGACCCAAGGCCGACGAGGATTGAAGGACCTTTCTCACTCATTCCCCCTGCGAGTCCAATCCGATGCACATCGTTTTCCTCAATCAGTATTACCCACCCGACGAGGCTCCGACGGGCCTGATGCTGGAGGCCGTGGCTGAAAGTCTCGTCGAACTCGGGCATGAAGTGACCATTGTCTGCGCGAATGGCGGCTACGCTGGAACGGATTCTTCGATCGAGCGCGGTGGAGCAAGTGATGGGGCCAGCACCGGCCCCCGCGTCCTGAGGATTGGTGCCACCGGATTCGGAAGATCAAGCTTCATTGGGAAGCTGTTGGACTATCTCACCTACTATCTGGGCGTGGCAGGCATGCTGGCTTTCATGAGGCCGAGTCCGGACCGCATCGTGGCGCTCACCACGCCGCCCTACCTGTCGATTCTCGCAAGGATCTTCTCCGGCCTTCGGGGAGCGGACCACGCGCACTGGATCATGGACCTTTACCCCGATGTGATGACCGCCCACGGCATGATCCGCAGACCATCGGGCACCGCAAGTTTCCTGGAGGGTCTCGCTCGCTTCGGATTCGGCGGCGGCCGTTGCAAGATGGTGCTCACGCTGGGACCTGACATGGCGGCAAGAACCAAAGTCTATCTAACCGAGAGCACCCCGTGTGAGTGGGTGCCCTTGTGGGGAACGGCGGAAACCGGCCAGGCAAAGCTGGAACGGGGAACGGTTCCTGAGAACAGGGAGGACCCCGTAGTCCTCATGTATTCGGGAAACATGGGGTTAGGACATCGGTTCGGCGAGTTTCTGGAAGCGGCCGCCAGCGCGGGTCAAGGATTTCGGTGGCGATTCAATGGAGATGGGAAGAGACGTCCGGAAATCGAGGCCTTTGCCACGAGCCATCCGGAGGCACCGATCGAACTCGGACCCTACGTGCCCAGATCGGGTCTGGCCGCACATCTATCATCGGCGGACGTCCATCTCGCCTCCCTGGAGCCTTCCTGGGATGGCACAATGGTCCCCTCCAAGCTTCAGGGGATCTTTGCCATCGGGCGGCCGGTTCTGTTTGTCGGTTCCACCACCTGCTCGATGGGGCAGTGGATCCTCCAGAGTGGCGGTGGCTGGGTCGTCGAACCCGGAAACCCATCGGCCATGCGTGAGGCGCTTGATGAGATTCGCGATCCAAGGATACGGGCAAGCAAGGGAGAGGCCGCACGGGTCTACTCCTTCTGGTACTTCAACAGGCGCTTCAATGCCGGGCGCATCGCTGCCCACCTCACCACATCCTGAGCCAGTTCCGCCAACTTGTCCTTTTGTCTTTCTGTTTCACCCGCACCCACACACCCATGATCCCGCACCTCCACGAAGCCATCGCGCTGACGCTCTTCGGGCTGGCCATTTCCCTGGCCTTCACCCGCATCATGATCCATCTCGGGCCAAAACTCGGGTTGATGGACCAGCCGGACGAACGACGGGTCCACGTCACCCCGATTCCGCGCGCTGGCGGCATTGCCATCTGGCTGTCCTTCATGATCACCGTCTGGGTGGGCAAATACCTGGCACCCGGACTTTTCGACGGACAACTGTCGATGCAACTGGCCGCGTTCACACTTTCCACCGGCATGCTGATGGTCGTTGGAGTGATCGATGACAGGCAAGGCATCCGCCCCTTCGTCAAGCTTGGTGGCCAGATCGCGGCCTCGCTCACGTTTTTCCTGCTCAATCCGAAAACTGTTGGGATGTTCATGGGATACCAGATTCCCTATCTGGTCGAGCTCGCCTTCTTCACCGGGTGGTCAGTTCTCTTGATCAACGCATTCAACCTCATTGACGGGCTCGACGGGCTGTGTGGCGGTCTGGTCTGCATCAGCCTTTTCGTGATCGCGGGACTCGAGCTCGCCGCAGGCCACCTTTCGGATGCGCTAGTGGTCGGCATCATGATGGTGTGTGTCGCGGGCTTCATGAAGTTCAACCTGAACCCGGCGAAAATCTTCCTCGGAGATGCGGGATCGATGATGCTTGGATTTTTCCTTGCAAGCGCAGCCACACAGGCGGGCGGCCGCCGGGCGGTCGTGGGATCGATCGTTCTTCCGATCGCGATTGCGGGTGTGCCTTTGCTCGACGTATTTCTCGCCATCTGGCGGAGAAGTGCACGCAGCACGGTGAGCCACTGGAATGGAGGAGATCGCGTCGGCGTCTTCTCGCCGGACAAGGATCACCTGCACCATCGATTCCTTGCCCGCGGCCTGGGCCAGAAAAAGGTGGCGCTTCTCATGCAAGGACTCGCCATTCTGCTCGCCGCCCTCGCGTTCGTCCCGATGTTGGTGGGCACCCGGGGCATCATGATCACGGTTTGCGGATTGATGATCCTCGGGCTCTTCGGTCTGAGGCACCTCGCACAGGTCGAGTTGAAGCACACCGGATCGCTCGTCCATCTCGCTGTGAAGCGGCGCGAGGGGCCGGGCAAGATGCGCACCTGGTACTTCACTTACGATCTGACTGCGCTTTTCATCGCAGGAACCGGCGCCATCCTCATCGAGACCAACCTTGCGACCCGTGATTTCTCGGTGGAGACCACGATGCGCTTTGTCGCAACCTTCGTGGCTTGTGAAATGGTCGTCCTGCACTTGATCCGTATCTACAGGCGTGTATGGAGCCGCTCCGCGCTTAGGGAATTCCTGCTGCTATCGATGGGCTTGATGATCGGTGGTCTGGCCGCGACCGGAATCTTCCAAACTGCGGCCGGAGACATCGCCTGGAGCGGTTTGCGCGCTTCGATCATCGCCATCGGAAGCGCCACCTGGCTTCTGCTGCTGCCCCGGGCCCTTCCGGATGTGTTGCGGGAGCTCGCCATGGACAGCAGCCACCGACACCTCACCCGTGGCAAGAACAGCGGCAAACAAGTCCTCGTTTACGGTGCAGGCGATGTCGGAAACCTCTTTGTGAAATATCTCAAGACATGCAGCCCCGATGATTTCCAACGCTTTCAGATCTCCGGCTACCTCGATGATTCGGACGCCCTGAAAGGGAGAACGATCAACGGATTCAAGATCCTTGGGGGCTTGGATGTCCTCTCGACCGTCTGCGCGGAGTATCCCATCCACGGCATCCTCATCGCCATCCAGGATCTGCCGGAAGAACGCATGCAGGAAATCCTTAAGGAAGCGGCAGCACTGGATCTGGCGGTGTATTCGTGGGCGTCCGACTTGAAACCCAGGCGCATCCTGACCGGATACGAACCAATGCAAAACGCTTCGATGCAATCGGTGCGTCCGCTCACCGAGTCCGAAGCGCGTCCCGCCTTCGAAGCTTGAGATCATCGAGATACCGGACAGCCCTTGGGACACCAAGCCACCGTCATCCGAATGAGCCATCACGGACCGCATCCGCGTTGGAGAACTTCATCGCCTTCGCGGGCTGGAAGGGCGCTGCCGTTCTTCATCTTCGGCGCGATCGTCACCGTAGCCTGCCTCTGCGCCGCAGCCCGGTGGGGGCTCTCGCATGGGATTCTTTTCACCGCTTCGGGCGCACTCATCCTGGCTTATCCGCCACGCTTCCGGCAGCATCCCGGATGGGGTGCCCTGGGACTCGCATGGCTGGCCTGTGGTCTTCTGGCGTTCATGCCGATCTCGTGGGCAGGCGGTGCGGAGTGGCGTGAGCTCGTCGGTTCCGCAGGCCTCGGCATTTCCGGACTCGTAAGCCCGCAGCCGATCGAGACCGCCGTGGTTCTTGCCCAGCTTGCGGTGCTCGGAATGGTCGCTCTCTGGATCACAGGCCACGGCTGCTCGGATGAAACGAGAGCAACCATCGCCTTTGCCTTTGTCGGCATGGTGGGGGCCTTGTGCGCACTCGACCTTGCACTTCGCTCGGTCGAGGGAACCCTGCCCCATCAGGCGGACTTCGGATTTTTTCCCAATCGGAATCACAGCGCCTGTCTGGTGGTGATGGCGTCCGTCACCGCCCTCGGCCTGCTGGTCCACGGCGTGAGGCGGAGGCGGCCTTCGGAGTTCCTCGTCGCCGGCACACTGCTCGGATTTCTCGTCTTCTGTTTGTTCACCAGATCCTCCAGCAGGGCCGGCATTATCCTGCTGCTTCCTTCCGTTCTGGCTTGGGTCATTCTGCTGGGAAAAGACTATCTCAGAGGCAACGCCGGCAAAGCCTGCGCGCTTCTGCTGCTGGCCACGTCGCTCGGCTTCCTGCTCTCAGAATCCACCGTCAAGAATCGGATCTCTAACACCTTCCGGGCGGTTTCCGCATCCGCCTATCCATCGAGGAACGCAGATCCATCACCGCCCTCTCCCGAAGAAATCGACGGACGATTCCCCATCGCCAGCGAAACGTTCGCACTGATCCGCGAGAACGCATGGACCGGCTGTGGCGCAGGCCAGTTTCGTTATGTGTTCCCCCAGTATCGAAAGCCATCGCTTTCAACCGATGGAAGCGATGTGCTGCACCCGGAGAGTTCATGGTTGTGGATCGCGGCGGAGACCGGATTGCCCTCAGCCCTGATTGCCTTCACCCTTGCGGGCTGGATCCTGCTCACAGCCGCCCGCGAGAGCCGGAAGGCGGTCTCCCGATGCAAGGCGCTCCGCGGTGCCTGCGTCGCCTCCGCCTTAGTTCCGATGATCCATGGTTTTTTCGATGTGTCCCCCCACCGCGCCGGGATTCTTTGGAGCGCGGCCCTCCTCACCGCAATCGCGTTGCCCATCGATAGACGACGCGCCGGAACGACCCAATCCTGGGCCTGGCGGATCACTGGAACCACCATCCTCGGATTCGGGATCCTGCTGCTTGCCCGGCACTCGCTGGAATCCCCCCTTCTTCCCAGCGAAGCTGCGGAACGACTTCTAAAGAAGTCCTGGCATGCATACGAGCGCGACGCGGCCTCAAACGAGCGGGATCCAGCGGAATCCGGGGAACCCGATCCCCTGCTCAAGGGCATCCGCCACCTGACTGCCGCAGCCGAACTCACTCCGATGGAAGGCAGGGTCCACGGCTTGTTAGGAACCCTGGCCCTTCATTTCGACGATAAGGACGCCATCGCGGATCAGGCATTCGCCCGTCAGCGACTCCTCAATCCATCGTGGGTCCGCCTGCCCTTGATGCAGGCGGACTCTTGGCAAAAAATCGACCCCGTCCGGGTCGCCTCTCTCTGGCAGGAGGCCGTCCAACGGGCCCGCGATGCGGATAGCCGCGGGCACGAGACGGGCTTTGAAGAAGAAATCACCTCACACATCCGGAAAACCGCCGGAAAAGATCCCTCACTGACCGGAGCGTCCCGCGCGGCGCTGGGCCCGCAAGTGGCGTCCGACGAGGCGAAACCGACCACGCCAGAACCGTGATTACCATTCAGCATTTCAAGACATTCGGATTCTTTCCGATTGGGAGCAGGATTTCCCACCCGGATTCCGCAGCCGCCACCCGCGATAGGCTGCTAGACTCGGAATCATGGTGCAAATCTTGCACGATTCTGAAAACGCTTTGAATTGAGTGCATTAACATCCGGCGGGATGTTTGGGCGTGAACAAGAAAAGAGCAGCTTTGATTCTTCTGGCGACGCTGACGCTCTCCACACCGCTCCATGCGGCACGCCGCCCCCCTAACGTCACTCCACCGCCGCCTGTAGTGACACCCATTACCCTAAAGCCTGTGGTGAGCCCAATCTGAAGTCCTACACCCATGAAAGCACACCCATTGATCCTGACGGCATTGGCCATATGGCCATTGTCCCAACTGCATGCTTCGGTTTACCTTTCCGACTTCTCGGGGCTCTCCGTAAACGGAGCCTTGGAAGGAGTGGACGGTTGGCAGCAGAATGAACCCAACGAAACCGATGGGACCTATGTTTATCCCCTCGCCTTCGGCTCACTAATCGGCTCGAATCCAGCGGCTGCGGTAGGTGGTTACTTCCTGACCGATCCTCCAAACCCCAATACCGAGTTTCACGCCTATCACGCGCTCTCGCTTCAGGCATCCCGGCAGCTGACGCTATCGATGAATTTCGCAATCAACGACAGCACAGGCTTCGACTCCAACGGCATCGGATATGGAGAACCCGGCTTCGATGGATCCGGCACGATCTACGGACAGGAGAGAAACTCATTCCGCATCGGCCTGCACAATGCCCTGAACGAGGAGTTCTTCGCCCTTGTCTTTGACCCTGTGGTGGGCGATCCCGATCCGAATGCCAGCCCTGACGATGCGTGGAACGTGTCTTGGTCCACCGGGGGTGTAAAAACCACAGTGATGGGCATTTATGAATCGCAGCTTCACACCCTGACGATGTCGTTCAGTCCGGACGGAGATGACGTGGACTTCAGCTTCTCCATCGCCGGTCTCAATACCGCCACCACCGGCGGCACGCTCACAGGTCTTTCCGACGAAGAGATCACGGAGATCCAGGTCGGCATCAGCCCTACCTACTCAAGTGTGACGGACAGCCAACAACTCGGCACCAACCACCTCGTCTTCAACAACCTCGTGGTCATCCCCGAGCCCTCTTCGCTGATGCTCGCCGGCTCCGGCGTCATGGCCCTCATGGTGAGACGCAGGCGTCGGGCCTGAACACGGTGATTCGCTTCAAAACAAACCATTCCATGGAACTTGTTTCCATCGAATGGTTTTTTTGTCTCCAGCCATCCCGCTTTCGGATCATGCGCCATTCTCTGAGAGGACCGGTATTCTTCCTGATCTCCGTCCTGTGCTGCGGCGGGCAGGCCCCGGGAGGAGTCCAATTCGACAATCTCGTCCAGACTTACGACGGGACAGCATCCTATCCGGATCTCTCGGTCGACGGATTGGCCTGTACCCCGCGTTTTGCCTGCCGCCTGATCGATCCATCGAGCACGCAAACCGTCTTCAGCAATATTCCGGCGGCAATCGCGTGGTCTTATGCAAGCCTTTCCTTTTCCGCACAGCAGACGAGCGAACTCGGCAACTTTGTTCAATTGGCGGGAAGCCGGCGTGTGGCGGATCACGTCGAGACTGTCATGGTAACCTGGGCTTCTGCGTCCAGATATCCGAGTTGGTCTTCATCGGATCCAACCGGTTACACCCACCCGGTCACCGCCCGGATCTATCAGCCGGTGCCCGCCACAGGCGGGGGAACCGCCTTCCAGCTCGTCGACGAATCGACGGTGCACGTCCACATCCCTTGGAAACCCACAATCCTTCCCACAGGAGCGGCCTACCCCTACAATGGATACGCTTTCAGGGTGATCATCCCTCTTTCGGCACGCATCGCCCTGCCGGAATCCTGCGTAGTTGCCATCGCCTATTCGACCCAATCGTCCGGGTCCACACCGATCGGTTCACCAGGCCCATACAATGAGCTCAATGTGGCACTATCCTCGGGAAAGCCAGCGACCGGCACAGACCCGGATCCATCCTCGGTGTTCTGGATCAAGAACGGCCAGTGGTTCTATCCGGCAACCGGCTGGGGAGGAGTGGGCTCGCCGATGATCACGCTCAACGCGCGTCAGAACGCCCTTCCTCTGCCGGTTCTCAGCAGCGCGGTCTCACCGCTTCACGCCGGCATCTATCATGTGAGTGCCTCGATCAGTTCGCCCACCGTCGAGGCCGCTGCCGTGCTAAGGGTTTCCAAAGCAACGGCCATGATCCAAGCTGGTGGACTCGTGCGATCGGTGGCCGATCCACCTTTGGGGCCTGTCCTCACCACGGATCCACCCGGACTTCCCTGCGAAGTCACCTTCTCGGGCAACTCCGCATTGCCCGCGATTCCGGGAGTCCATCCTTTCGAGGCCCGCGTTAGCACGCAGGACCACGAAGGAACTCTGAAAGGGAACTTCACCCTCACCGCCGAACGTTACGAGCAATGGACCGGAAGAGTCTTCACCGGATTGCCTTCAAGTCTATCAGCCGGCCCGGCGGATCCCGACGGAGACGGACTCTCCAACTGGCATGAATACGCCACAGGAGGAGACCCCATGAAGGCGAACCCAGCCATCATGCCAGAGCGGGTGACAGGCGGAATGCGGATCACCTATCCGGTGAGGCGTGGCATGGACCGCATTCGCGTGAACCCTGAGTTCTCGAAAGACCTGAGCTCATGGACCGAAACGGCCACCACCACCGGCAACAGCTCGGATCTTTGGGAAACCCGTCACGCAACCGTCAGCGGAACGAACGGATTCTTCCGTTTCAAGGCCTGGGACGCGGCATCCCCGTGATCACCTCGGCAAGATTCCACTCACCCGCCCAGGCAGGGTTCGTGAGGCACAGCATCAACGAAAAACCTGCCAGCACGCTGAAATAGACCCATTCGCTCCGGAGCGATGCACCCCGATGCCGGAGAAGGAATCCGACCAAGTTCAACAGCAGGAATCCCAGGAAGAGAGGTCCGGACACGGATTCCGCCGCACTCAAGCGTCCCGATTGCACCAAAAACCGGCCGCAAGAAACGGCAGCCAACGCTTGCAGCCCCACCAAAAGCACGCCCCAAACCCCAAGGCGTGAGACATGCGCATGCCAGAAAGGACGTTGCTCGAAGGACGGCACGGCTGTGCAAAACAGGTTGTGTGAGTCGATACGTGACCAGAACTCCTCACGGAATTGTTCGGTCAAACGGGCTTCATCGGGGGTTCTTTGTGCGCTCATGGCATCCGGGGGGTGGGGTGGTCGGTTCATGCAAACCGCGGGGGAGTCTTCCTGCGAGCGTCCTCATTCCAATCCGTTATCCACGCAAACCACGCAAACGACGTGCAAAAATTGCACCATCGGATGGAATCCCCCGCATTCGTGGGGCGACCCGGGAATCCTGTCCTTGGCAAGCCGGGACCGCTCCGCTATCGGATCGTGCGGAACCCGACGGGATGGCTGAGACCAGAGCAAGGGCTCCAAGGACCCTCCCATCTCATTGCAGATTTCCCAATGAACCCGCCAAACAGCGCCTCAGCTACAGGTTTATCCACTGTTCCACGGATACCGGTCAGAAAACACGCACGCTCTCTCCGAGTCCGACCGCTGGCCATCGCAGCGGTGATCGCCAGCGGTCATCTTGTGTCCTGTGGCAGGAACTCCCCGGACGCCCGCCTCGAAGCCCAGGAGCGGCAACACCTCGAAGCCATGGCTCAGGACATCACCTCGGCCATACGCGCCACGGAGGAGCAGACCTCGCGCCTCGCCTCGGAGATCGCCGGAATGTATCCGGATCTCCAGCGCAACGCCGCAAACGCCGACCGCTCTCAATACAAGCTGGAACCCAACGGAGTGCTTCACCGCCCCGCCGCCATCAAGAACGAACAAGCCGCCGTATTCGTCTCCGGGGCCGTCAAGGTCGATGAATCCGTCATGACCGTCGTGCTCGGCACCGAAGCCCTCGACCCCGTCCTCAAACGCATTCCGGAAGTCCATCCCGCCGTCGTTCAAGCGTATTACAACGACTGTCACAGCTACAACCGCATCTATCCCCCCTTCGACGTGCTCACCCAATACCCGCCGGGAATGCCCATTCCGACCTACAACTTCTACTACCTCGCGGATTCAAAACACAACCCGGAGCGCAAGGCAGTCTGGGTCAAGGAACCCTACGTCGATCCCGCCGGGCGCGGTTGGATGATCTCCTGCATCGCCCCCGTTTATCACGAAAACTCACTCATGGGCGTGGCCGGACTCGACATCACCGTCGAAGCCATCGTCAGAAACTTCGATTTCGAAAACGCCAACAAAATGTGCCTTCTCGCGGCGGCCGACGGCACCGTCGTTGCCACCGGAGAACACCTCATCCACGTCCTCCGCCTGCCCGCCCTCAAGAACCACCGCTACGTCGACACCGTCCGCTCGGACACCTTCCGCTCCGCTGACTACAACATGCTCAAGAGCCGCTCCATCGCCATCCGCAACATGGCGGACGCGCTTCTCGTGAAAAACAATCCCTCCGCCATGCTCGAACTCGACGATGTGAAATGGACCATCAACTCCACACCCATCCCGGCACTCGATTGGCGTCTTCTTGAGTTCATCCCGCGGCAATGACCCGCAACGACGTCCATCGCGAGCTCAAGGGGCGCACCGACTGGCTGCGCTTCTTCAGCGTCGTCAGGAACTGGCACCTTCTCGCGCTTTTCACCCTCTTCGTCGGCTCCGCCATCTGGCTGTCCGTGCGCATTATGCGCCTCGAACTCCAGGCCGCAACCAACCGCCTCGTCAGCCACTCGGCCGGAGCCTCCCGCAATCTTGAGACCCAGTTCGATTCCCTGCGCGACGACTTCCGCGTGCTGGTCTCAACCGGTGCCTTCGAAGCCAGTGTCGGCGAACCCGGACGCAACAATCGCGACCTCGCCAGCGTCAAACGCTTCTTCGCACGCTATCAGGAAATGATTTCCAGCGTCGAAGTCCTCCTCGTCGACGGTGAAACCATCCTCCTTGAAATCGCTCCGGGCAACTACCTGCGCACGTCCAGACATGCCAAGTCCACCCACCCCATCATTCCCTCCGCCCCCTCGAAAGTGACCCATGCCGACGAACACCTCATCATCGAGGAACTCGTCCCGGCCGCGGAGTCCACCGTCATCCGCAGGGTCTGCCTGCACATCAATCACAACCGGTTCTTCGGCGAACAACTCGCCAGTTACCTCATGGGCCAGTCGGACCTCTGGATCTGGTCGATCGAAGAGGCGGGAAAACCCACCCTCATCCGCAATCCGCTCAAGCTGGGGATCGATTCATTCAACGTCGCTCCCGATGCCCTTCACCGCATCCACCAAACCCTCGGCCAGGGCTTGGAAGGCGTGGAGGAACACTCCATCCTGGTTCCCGGGGAACGCTCTGTTGTCAGCGCCTACACACCACTGCACCTGGGCGGAGAACGCATGGGCCTGGTGTTCTCCACGGACAGCGAGGTCCACCTAGGCAGCCTCCACCGCCTTTCCAAGTTCCTCGGCCTCATTTTCCTCGGGTCCTTGGTTCTGTTAGGATCGTGGTTCGCGATTTCCTACACGCGCATCCGCGAATCCGAAAGGGAACAGGCGGCTGCAAGGCTCCGTGCCGAGGCGGCGGACCGCGCCAAAAGCGAGTTCGTCGCCGCAATGAGCCACGAAATCCGCACCCCTCTCAACGGCGTTCTCGGCTATGCGGACCTCCTCATGGCTTCCAAGCTCACTCCCGGCCAGCGGGATCATGTGGAGGTGATCCGCCACAGCGGAGACCACCTTCTGAGCATCCTCAACGACATCCTCGATTTCTCGAAGATCTCCGCCGGAGACATGAACCTGCGCTGCCTTCCATTCTCCCCGCTCGAATGCACGGACGACGTCATCGACATGATGTCCACCGCCGCGGACGAACAAGGTCTCGAACTGAACCTTGAGGCCCGTGGAGAAATCCCCGCACAAGTCATGGGAGATCCGGGGCGTCTCAGGCAGGTGCTCTACAATCTGGTGGGCAACGGACTCAAGTTCACCCACGACGGGTCCGTCTCGGTCACCATCGAGGCCTTTGACGAAGGCGACCGCTGGCGGCTCGCCTTCGTCGTCAGCGACACCGGCATCGGCATCCCCCCGGGAAAGCGCGCCCGGTTGTTCGCCCCTTTCAGCCAGCTCGACGCATCCAATACCCGTGAATACGAGGGCACCGGACTTGGCCTCGCGATCTGCAGCCGCCTGGTCGAAAAAATGGGGGGAGGCATCGACTTCGAATCGGAGCCGGGCACAGGCAGTGATTTCCACTTCTGGATCATGGCCGGCAAGGTCGATGCGGCGTCCGACGTCGAACCTCCACCTTTGCATGGCAAGACCGTCATGATCATCGACCCCTCCGAACGCTGCCGGGATTCCCTGGCAGCAAGAATCCGCCGCATGGGTGCACAGGTGATCACCGCGGAGGACGAATCCGCGGCAATCCGCCTTTCCGAAGGCAGCGACGGAGTGGACCTCGTGATGATGCACTGGAGCGGTGAACCCGCTGCCGGCAAGGCCCTGCGCAGCCACCTCATGAAGGGCCGCGCCCATCCGCCCTCGATGATCGCCCTCACCGGAAAAGGCGTGGATCTGGCACCACCCGATCCCGCGTTCAGGGAACGCATGGCCAAACCCGTCCGTCTCGCCAGTCTCGCAAGGCGCCTGATCCACCTGATGGAGAACCATCGATCCGATGCCCCAACCCCAGCCTCCGCCAACCTCCGCGTGCTGATCGCCGAGGACAATCCCGTGAACAGCAGCCTCATGGTCGCCCTCATGGAACAACGCGGAGCCTCGACCACACTCGCGGAAAACGGCAACGAGGCCCTCGCCGCGCTCGAACGGGAAGAGTTCGATGTGGTGTTCATGGATGTGGAAATGCCCGGCCTTGACGGTATCGAGGTCACCCGGAGATACCGTCAGCTTGAGAGCTCATCCGGCTCACCACGGGTGACGATCGTAGGGCTATCCGCTCACGCCTTTCATGAGGACCGCGACCTCGCCCTGAACGCAGGCATGGACGACTACCTGACCAAGCCCGTGGTATTCACCGATCTCGATCGTGTGCTTGCGGAGTGCGCCGCCGGGAAAAGCCGTCAGCAGTCATGAGCCACGTCCTGCCGATGAGGCGATGCCTCGACGGCGGCGACGGATCAGTCCAAGCATCCCGAAAACACCGATGAACGCTGCCGCCGACTCGGCGGAAAGCAGGTTCATGTCCGCACTCAGGCGGGCCAATGGAAGCGCGGACACCACCCGCGACGCATCCTTCAGGATCGCACCCGGCGGCGGAAGGGACGCAGCCGGATCGGAGGCCGGAGCATATGCCCAGCCGCCCAGGGCAAGCAACAGAGTGACACGGATCAATCTCATGATTTACAGATTGCAGCTGCATGAATAGGCACCGCCGCAAACCACCGCGAGGGCAAGCACTCGCCACAAAGTGCAAATAATGCACCCTTCATTCCTGCCATGGAGCGGGCATTTTCACGAATGCCGGCCCTTCCACCTCAGAGGCGTAGTATCGATGGAAAACCGGGCAGGCCGATCCTGACATCGGCGGCACCAGCCATGACCAGTCACCGGGAACCTCACGACCCCGTGCCTCTTCGTGACGAACGTGCTTCATGAACTGCTCCGATGCCGTGTGGTGATCCACCAGCGTCACTCCCGCCTCACGGAAAGAATGGATTACCGCCGTATTGAGCTCAACGAGCGCACGGTCCTTCCACAACCCATGTGGAGACTTGAAATCCAGACCCATGCGCCGTGCGACTTCCGGCATCAGGTTGTAGCGGCCGACATCCCCGAGATTGCGGGAGCCGATCTCCGTGCCCATATAAAACCCGCTGAATGGCGCCGCCGTGAACCGTGCGCCATCCACCACCAAGGCCATGTCCGAGACGGCTGGCAACGCATGCCACTTCAATCCCAAGTCCGCAAACCAGGTGAAATCCGGATGCTTGAGCGGAACCTCAAGCACGGCCTCCTCTGGAATCTGATAGAGCCGGGGCTCCTGCCCCGGCATCCCGATCACCAGCGGCAGCACGTCAAACCGTCCGGGCACCGGAGGCGGCGTCCACCCCAGCCCGATGACCCGCCGGGTGAACTCCTCCTGCTCGGGGTCCCCGAGAACCTCGCCCGAGGCCAGCCGGTATCCCGCGTAGCGGATCAGCTGGCGATTCCAAATCCGGATCCCCCGCCCGGGCTCATCCTCCGCACGGAACACCGTGATCGCCGGACGAATCCGGCCGCCATGGGTGGAATGAACCAGATGATGGACACACGCGTCGAAGACCTCGTCCGCGGTTGCAGCCGCCCTTGCATCTAACAAATCAAGGCCCTGCCAGAACAATCGGCCGATGCAGCGGGGATGGTTGCGCCAGGCCAGACGCGCCTGCACCTCAAGTTCCTCCGCAGCCATCCAGGCCGCCGGAGCGACCCCGCCTTCACGGGGACTGCATCCACCGTCCCTGTTCAACTCCGTCGGCATTCACTCCTCCTCCGGCCTTTCTTCTCTGAGGGATGAGCCATAAGCTGCAAAGGAATCACTCCCGAACGCCCTGCCCGATACCGGGGTGGGGCGCGATGGATGACCACCGTCCGCACCCACCTCATGGCTGAGAAACGGCTCGTTCTGGGACCGAGGCAGCCTTCCGAAGGTCCGGATGAATGACGCGAGCCTGCCACGGAGATCCACCCAGCGCCCGGTGGGCGTGGAGGCCAGTTCGTGCAGCCAAACCCTCCTCTGCCGGGACTCCTCATCGTCGTGCCGCTTCGAGAGCTTGTGCAGCTCATGCCGATGCAGCTCACACCAGGCGGCGAGTCTCCTCAATTCGAGATCCGGAGGCATTCCGCTCGAATCAGCCGTCTCAAGAGCCCTCCGGGCAAGCATCATGAACACGGAGGAAACATCCGCACGGACGCGAACATCCGGTTCAAGGGGCAGTTCCTGATCCAAGGTATCGGATTCCATAAGTCCTATTTTTCGGTTAGTCTAACATCGTTCATCACAACCGGGCCGATCTCCAGAGTGGACCAGGCCGCGATGCTCATTCGAACCACCTCGCGCAGCGCTTCCATCCGCGCGTCGCACGGCTGCGTTCCATCCGACAGACATTCCGCGGCAACCTTCGCCAAGGCGACGAATCCGCAACTCACCGCAGCCCCCTTGAGCTTCACAAGCAGCGGGCGGGCCTCCGACACGGTCGTGGCGGACATCATCTTGGACTCAAGCACGTAAAGATATCCCGGAAGCCTGCTGGCAAACTCATCGATGATGTCCTTTATCCGGGGATTCCTCACGATCCCCATCGTATTCATGTGGGCGAGATCCAGGATGGGATAAATCGCACCGACGCTGTCTTTCATGGAGATTTGAGTAACAGTTTCGTCAGAACCGCATATCAAATTGTCCATTTGTTTCGTGCAAAGGTTGCAGGGACAATCCGCAGCCACAAAAAAGGACATGGAGGTGACACCCATCACCTCCATGTCCAGGATGACTGCAGCCATACCCCATTCGCATGGAGATCAGACCCGATATCGAACAACAATATGAACGTCTTTTCCGCCGCGCATTGGATGTCCCCCGCAGCGTCAAAGACCCGGATGAGATAACTTCAGGATGAATCACGTTCAACGGAATTCCGCCCGGGTGCATCATTTGCACGAATTCCTCCTGATCGGCGAATGCATGCATTTCATGCATGATATCCCCCACATTTCATGCACTTCGGCATTTCATCGACTCGCGACATGCGCCAGTTTCCCGCCGTCGGCACTGCGGACTCCGCAAGGATCCACCGCATGCCGTCAATTCCATCACCGGAAGTTTTCCACGACCACGTGTCGCGGTTTGCCTGTAAGGGGGTAAATGCCCTCCAAGGGTGTGGGGCGGGAGGCTCCACACCCTTGGAAGACCCTCCCTCGCATGCGGACCCAAAAGATTTCCGGACAGATCCCGGGGGGGAATGTGTCCGGATTGAGGAGCATGCCCTCAAACGCCGCAGGAGGACTCGTTCCTCCTGCGGCAAACTTTTTTAAGGTCAAACCGGTGCGATGAACTCTCGGATCTTCACGATCATCTCGCCATGAAACAAGGGCTTCGCCATGAAGCCGTTCATGCCGGCCTGCATGCACTCGATCTGGTCGGAACTGCGGGCGTTGGCGGTGAGCGCGATGATCGGGGCCCGTGACGACTTTCTTCCCGGTTCCGCCCTGAGCGCACGGGTGACCTCGACGCCATTCATCACCGGCATCCAGCAGTCCATGAAGATCAGATCGTACTCTTTCTCTGTTGCCATCGCGAGCGCCTCGCCGCCATCCATCGCGAGATCCACGCAGAGTCCCGTGCTTTCGATCATCATCCGTCCGAGCACTCCGGAGGTCTCGTCATCCTCGGCAAGCAGCACCCGGCCCTTGAACCTCTCTGAGCGGGACTCCGGCACGTCACGGACGTCGAGATTCCGAAGGGCTGTCTCCGCCAGCGGCAGACGCACCACGAAGTAGCTCCCCACTCCGGGTCGGCTGAAAGCACGAATCGCACCTCCCATCAAGGCGGTGAGTTCCTTGGTGATCACAAGTCCCAACCCGATTCCGTGGTCACCCGACTCGCTTTTCCTGACCGCCTGGGCAAAGGGCTGGAACATCCGGTTCTTGAATTCGCGGTTGAAGCCGATGCCGGTATCCGAAACGGAGAACCTCACGGGTTGGATTCCGGATGCTCCCTTGCGCCCCATCGAGACACGCACGCGGATGGTTCCGTTGCGGGTGAACTTGAGCGCATTTCCCATCAGGTTTGCCAGAATCTGCCGGAGGCGGACCGGATCTGCTAGGACCAGACGAGGCACCGCGTCATCAACCTTCCAGTCCAGTTCGCTACCCTGATCGCGTGCCTTTTTCTCCTCCATCCCGGCGAGCTCGCCCAGCATGGCGCGCAGGTCGACCGGCTCTGGCCGCAGGTCCAGCCTTCCGGCCTCAATTCTCGCGATGTCCAGACTCTCGCCAATGATCTTGAGCATCCACCGGCCGGCACCTTCGCCAAGAGCAAGCAGATGCCGTCTGCGACCTTCGTCTTCACAGGATCCGAGCATTTGGAACGCTGCCATCATGCCGTTGAGAGGCGTGCGGATCTCGTGACTGACGGAGGCAAGGAAGGAGCTTTTTGCGAAGCTCTCCTGTTCGGCTCGCTCCTTGGCAATGCGGTGCATCCTCTCGGACTCGATGAGGCGGCATTCCAGGATCTTCTGTTTGGTCACGTCGATGTGCGTGCCGATCATGCGGTGAATCCCGTCGTTCGGCTTGGAAATATTGAAGCCACGCGTGTTGATCCAGAGCCACTCACCATCGCGGTTGAGCATGCGGAGCGTCATCTCGAACTGGGTTCCGGGGCGTTTCGCGCAGCGGCCCGCCACCCGGAGCGCCTCGTCACGCTCATCGGGATGCAAGCGGCCACTCCACTCCTCCGGCAAATCCCCGACATCATCCTCGGACAGTCCGAGCTGGCGCTTCCATTGCTCCGAGTAATAGACCCGGCCGGAAGAAAGGTCCCAATCCCACAGGCCGACGTTGCTGGAAGCAAGAGCGGTGACCAGACGTTCTTCGGACACCCGGATCCGTTCGATCTGACCCGCGATGGTCGCGCGACGGCGGAGGCTTTCGATCAATACGCCCACCTGATTGGCAAAGGTGGTGAAGACCGCGGAAACACCGCCGGGAAAACCCTGATAGAAACCGGGTTGATGCCGGGTGTTGCAGGCGAACAACATTGCAACCGGCTGCCCCTGGGAGTCGACGACAAGCTCGGCACAGAAGTCATCCTGCAACCCGAGCTCACCGGGCAGCGGTGGCAGCGGCAGGACCGCCGCTCCTGCCCTCGCCCTCGATGCGAAGGCCTCAAGATTGGTAAGGATCCAATCACGCAGTGCACGCCACTGGGTGTAGCTCACCTCGCCCAGACCGGAGTGCGTGAGACAGTCCTCATTCTGCTCGCATTGCAGGCACCAGCAAGCCGCCACGCCACACTCCAACAACTCGATGATGGCCTCGCAAACCAGGTCGGGAAAACTGTCGCCGCTGTCCACCTGCACGGCCTGCCGGATGAAGTGCTGGATCGTATTGAACCTCGCCCGCTCCTGATCGAGCCGATGGCTGAGGTCGAGCACCTCCTGACGGAGGCGTTCGATCTGGGAGACCTGCCGCCGCAACAGCACGATCTCGGGCTCGGGATCCTGCGCTGACATCAGGCCATCCACAGGAGCTCTTGCTGACAATCCTGAATCCATCGAGGTATCACAAGGAGCCATCACGCCTGTACAGGACGTATAGGGCCGTGGTGTAGTTGTGAAACTCATTCTGCCCGCCAAGCCGGGCAAACTCGCCGAATCCGTACATGCCGAGCCATGGCGGCGTTTCATCTCCCTCGGTGAAGGGAGCCTGCATTCTCGAAACCAGCTCCTCCTTGAGGATCCGGTTGAACATATGCCGCCCCCGGGCGAGGCAGTCGGCATGGAACACGGCCACGGGAGTCACCCCACCCGTCTCGCGGACGAGCCGTGCGGTCAGCCGGTCCATGTCCGAAAAGATGCGGTCTTCATCGCGCACCGTAAGCCATAGGTCGGTGCCTTCTTCGATGGTGGTCGCATAATGCATCGCCCCGGAGTCATCGTGACTGGTTACCACTCTCAGGATGTGGGGGTTTCCATACTCGGCTGCAAGTGCCTCCGGCAGCCGCTCCGCGAGCGCCCCGATCGGGATCGTCTGACCGCAGTGTGCGTCCTCAGCCAGACCGAGGCGTTCGGTGAATTCCAACCAGGCCGGCCGGCCGTTCAACTCGATGATCCGGTTGCCTTCGGAACGCGTAACCCGCATCGGATCCCCGACTGCGAGAAAGCCATGGCTCGCCCCCGTGGCCACGTGAAGGTCGGGATCCGCAAAGCCGACCAACCATGCCGAGTGCTCATAGACGTGCTCTCCGAAAATCTGATAACTCTTCAGCCCCCTCATGTTATCGGCGGAGGTGGCACCGAACACGGTTACATCGGAACCAAGGGAATCCTCGATCGCGCGGATGCATTCGTCATTGGCGATATCGATGCCGGAGGCCATGAAATACACCATGTTCACTCCCGGCAGGCGGCGCTTCAACTCGTTCGCAAGCTCGCCGACCTTCTCGCGGCTGTTGTGGCCGAACACGCCATCTCCATGAACGGCGGCGAGTTCCTTGCCGGTGACGGCCATGATCGCGACGTCCCTCATGGTTTCGCTCACCCCCTCGCGGCCGATGATGCCGCAGCAGGAAGCGCCGACGACCAAGGCCCGGGGAGCGAGCTTGGCGGCCTCCGATGCGAGCTCGGTGAAATCATGACCCACGGAGGCGTGAATCATCAGGAGATCGCAATCCAAGCCGGGATTTCCTCCGGCGATTTCGACGCACTCGGCAATGGCGCGTCTTGAATTGATGACCCGGGTACTTGCGGAAGCGAAGTGCAGCATGGGATGATGGTTTGGGGGGGTGGTTGTTGGTTTGGGGAGGAGATCCTGGTGGTTTGTCAGGTCCCGGTGGATGCCACGAGCATCGGTAAAATGGCGCGGCTGGACCAAGGTAAGCATCCCGAAACCGATTCTGCACCCGGTTCAAGACACAAATCGCGTACCAACCATGCAAACTTTGCACTAACCCATCGCTTCGGATCCGTGAAATATTTGCACGTCTTCAATGCGCAACGAATCGTCCCATTCGGCATTGAATCCTGTTCACAGCACCCAAAGCACCCACCCCATGAAGAAGCCAGACACCCCGACCGATGACCGGTCCAGCCCTTGGTCGGTTCTCGTGGTGGAGGACGATTTGACGACCTCCTCCCTCATTTGTGCGGTCCTTGATGACAGGGGCATCCCGTCGCTGCCCTGTCAAAGCGTCCACGAATCCATGGAAGCGATCCGCGAAAACCTGACGATCGGCGCGGCGGTCATCGATCTCGGTCTGCCGGACGGGGATGGCATCGACGTCATCCGCAAGGCACGGCAGGTGTTCCCAGGGCTTCCCTTCTTCGTGCTCACTGCCAAAGAGAGCGTTGAGAGCGCGGTTGTCGCGATGAAGGCAGGAGCGATGGACTATTTCACAAAGCCCTTCGATACGGAAAAACTCGTCACCGTGCTGGCGGATGCGATGAGTCTCTACCGCGGCCAGAGGGAGCGTAACCAGACGGGCAAAGAGGATTTCCCCAGCATTCGCCGCTGGAAGTCGCCGAAGATGCGTCAAGCGCTCGAGGTGACCAAACTCGCTGCGAAAACGCTCTCGCCCGTGCTCATCACCGGGGAACCCAGCACCGGCAAGCGCTCGATCGCCCGCATGATCCACGAGGGCGGCAAGCTCCGGAGCAAGCCCCTCGTCACCATCAACCTCGCCAACCTCACTCCGCCGGAAGCGGAGATCGAGCTCTTCGGCAAGCCGCTCTCCAAAGGCGAGGAAGCCCATGAAGCCGGACGCGGGCGGCTTGAACGCTCGGGTGGATCGACGATCTTCATCGAGAACATCGAGCGGCTCAGCGCACCCGCCCAATCCGCCTTGCTCGAATGGATCCAGGCCGCCGACAAGGGCGGTCCGGGCGGTGTTTCACCGTGCCGCTTGATCGTATCCGGCCCTGCCGCTCTCGAACGGCTGATCCTCGAAGGCTCGTTCCGCGACGACCTTCGCTACGCGCTTTCGGTTTATCAGGTCGAAGTGCCGTCACTGGCGGAACGCGCCCAGGATCTTCCCGACCTTTGCGAGACCACGATCACCCGCATCTGTGTCTCGCGGAAGCTGCGGAGGCCCAGCCTCACCCGCAAGGCAATGGAAGTCATTCTCGATCACGCATGGCCGGGGAACCTCAGCGAGCTTCACAGCGTGCTCGAACACGCCGTCACCCACACCGGCGACGGATTGATCGGCCCGGACGATCTCCCGCGCCTGCTTTCTTCGTCCGAATCGACGCGCACCAGTTTCATCCCGCTGGGCATCTCCAGCATCGATGACATCAACAAAGCCACCCTGCTCGCCGCGCTCGAGGCCTGCGGGGGGAACCGCCGCCGCGCCGCCCAGCGCCTCAAGGTGAGCCTGCGCACGATTTACAACATGATTCAGCGCTATCAGGTGTCCGATGCCGTTCCCAGCAGCCGGATAAAGAAGCGGTCCAAACTGCCGCCACAGGCCAACGCGAGCTGATCGAAGCTTCCCACATCGCCCGCGATGGTCTATGCCGTGGGCCATGAAACGCCATCTCGTGGCCGTCTTGTGGGTCGCCTCGTGGGTCTGCGCGGCCCACGCCTCCCCCGCCCTGCCGGAAATGCATTGGGCGGACACTTCGAGCGGCCGACCGTTTTCAAAGGACCCCTCGGTCATCCGCTTCGGCGGGGCCTATCTGATGTATTACTCACTGCCCGGGCCCGGTGAGGGTATCGGCGGTTGGTCGGTGGGCATCGCCCGCAGCCGGGACCTCGTCCATTGGGAGAAGGTGGGCTCGGTCAAGCCGACGCAGGAATGCGACCGCAAGGGCCTCGCCGCACCTGCCGCCTGGGTCCGCCACGGCAAGGTCCATCTGTTCTATCAGACGTATGGCAACGGCCGCAAGGATGCGATCTGCCATGCCTGGTCGGAGGACGGCGTGAACTTCACGCGCAATCCGGAAAATCCGGTATTCGCGCCGACGGGAGATTGGACGGTGGGGCGCGCCATCGATGCCGAGGTCTTCCCCGTGGGCGACCGCCTCTTCCTTTGGTTCGCCACAAGGGACCCGAAGATGGAAGTCCAGATGCAAGGAGTGGCCGCGGCACCGATCGATTCCGGATACGGCCGGGCCAGCTGGAAGCAGTTGGTCAACGGCCCCATCCTCAAACCCGAACTGCCTTGGGAACGGAAATGCATCGAGGCGGCCTCCGTGATGCGACGGGATGGCAAGCTGTGGATGTTCTACGCCGGTGGCTACAACAACGAACCCCAACAGATCGGCGTGGCGAGCTCGACGGATGGCGTGACCTGGAAGCGCGTCCGCGACCAGCCGCTGCTACCCAACGGACCACCGGGATCCTGGAACGCCTCCGAGTCCGGCCACCCCGGTGTGTTTGTGGATGAGGATGGGACGACCCATCTCTTCTTCCAAGGCAACAACGACCAAGGAAAAACCTGGTATCTGTCCAAAGTGAGGATCGTTTGGAAAGACGGTCTTCCCGTCGTGGCCGAGTGAGCCCCGCCGGATGCACAAGACTCAGCGCGCCTCGAACTTCCACGATCCGGGGCCGACGATGAAGGTGGCGAAACCATCCACCGGCGGACCGGCTTCCAGGCCATCGACCGATCCCGCAGCCCGCCCCTGGAGCCAGACGGTGGTCTGGCCGACACGCACCGCACCGAAGCCAAGCTCACGCAGGGGAATGAACACCGTGGCACGGGTGCCGGCAGGAGACTCCAGCGCCAGATGGAAGCGATCCGCCTGACGCGCGATCCTCAAACCGATGCGGCCTTTCACCGTGTCGAATCCGGTCTCGATCCGCGCGAGCCCGGCGGGCATCGGCTTGACCTGATAGGTCGCGTATCCCGGTGAGGTCGGTGCCACCCCGGCGACGTATTCATGCATCAACGTGAGCGGACCGCCGGTCCATGCGTGATTGAGCGTGCCGGCACGGCTGAACAACTCCCAGAGCGTGCTGGTCTCGCTTTCCACCATCTCCTTGTAACGATTCCGCATGCGCTCAAGGGCCTTGGCCGGTTGGTTCATTTGAAACAAGGATTCGAGGACATACTTCTCCAGATAGGGACTCGCATGGAAACTCCCGGCAAGAACCTGTTGGATGGCGGCATGTTTGTCCGCTCCGGCGATTCCGGAAACCACGGCCATGCCCTGCGCCCGGTCGTCCGTCGCGCCCTTGTAGCCTGGATCCCGATACGAGGTGCCATTCCAGAAGACGCGGTTGGTGGCATCGACGATCGACTGGCGTTGTTTCCGATAGGCCTCCGCTTCCTGAGGCATGCCGAGCTCCGCAGCGATCCGGGCGGCTCCATCCAGCGCGAGGCAATACCAGGCCTGGTCCAGCACGCGGATGTCCACATTTTCGCCCCAGTCCGCCCAGTCCCAACCATTCTCGCCGGAGCGGTGGACAATCAATCCGTCGCCATCGATCTGCCAGATCGAAAGATAGTCCCGCACGTGCGGATAGAGATCGGCGAGCGCCTGTTTGTCACCGGTATGGAGGTAATACGTCCAGAATCCGTAGGTGCCGATGCTTGCGAGCATCTGCTGGGGCAGTTCCTTGTCCCAGTTGCCCGCGGGTATGGGCGAGAAGAAGGTTTTGCTGGGGCGCTGCCACTTGGCGAGATTGTACATGCACTTGCGGATCAGCGCGTGGCTCTTGGTATCGAAGGTCCGGAACACCTGGGCGAGCTGGATCACGATGTCCCCCCACCAGGCGGCACGCTCGCGGTCCGGGCAATCGAAGAACGTGTCCCGCATGTTGATGTAAAGCGTGCGCTCGCACTTGGCGGCGAGTTGGTTCAGGAACGCATCGTCACAGGCGAAGCGGCCGGTGAACTCGGTGTCGTAGCCGGACTCGCGGTATTTCAACCCGAGAATCCGCACATCCTCCGGGATCTGATAGATCACGGCATGCCCGCTCATCCAGGCGGGTGTCTCGAATTCCTGCTCGCCCTCCCTCGTGACATACTCGGCGAGGATTTCGTTGGCCGTGTTGTCCGTGCTCATCCGGATCAGGCGGCCCGCCGGAGCGGAGACCTTCAGCCAGGGAGTGATCTGGGCGTTGTGGGGAAGGACCGCGCGGATCGCCGCATTCCTCCCCTGCCGCGGCAGCTCGGACGCGTTGGTGTAGTCCTTCAGGCCGAAGTCCTTCCACTGCGGGATCGAGCGCTTCCAAAGCCGGTTCCAGGGGGCGGCGGGCGGCGCGCCGAAGTCCGCCGCCACCGGCCATGCGGCATCGTCAAACGAGGGCTCCGTCCAACCCGCGGGCTCAAGCCGCGCATCGAACTTCACCGAGCTCTCCGCCAGGCGGAAGTTCGGCGTATTGGAAGCCTGGCCGAACGATGGATGCCGCATCATCTTCCAATCCGGACCGGTTCCGACGCGCGTTCCATCCGCATCGAGCTCGAAGAGAAAACCCGGCTTGCCACTGTTCTTGTGGGAGAAGCCTTCCTTGCCGAAAAACCAGGCGAGCACCGCGATCTGGTTGTCCCCGGCCTGGAGATGCGGGGCGAGGTCGACTTCATCATAATACGTGTCCTGCGGGTTGGGTCCGCGTTTCACGCCACCCTCGCGCACCACCATCCGGCCGTTGATCCAAAGCCAGTATTTCGAATCCACCGCGATCCGGGCCACGGCTGAAACCGGCTTGCCCGGCAGCTTCAGGCGCTTGCGGAAACAGGTCCAGAGATTGGAAACCGCCGCATCTCCCTCGGTGCGCAGCCCCTGCCACGGACCGCTGCCCGGGCCGCCGATGACCCGCGCGGCCTTGGACATCGCCTGCCATGAGCCATCCGTCACCACATCCAGCGCCGGCATGCCATCGAGCTCGATGCGCAGACGACCGATGAGCCCCGCCGCCTGGATGGCGCCGCTGTCCGCATCATTCTCCGCCTCGATCACGATCTCGTTGGTTCCCGGACGCAGTGAGGCCGATGGATCCAGCAAACCCGGCTGCCGCCAATCGCCGCCACCACCGACAAGCGTGCCATTCACGATCAGACGAAAGCGGTTGTCCGCGGCGATCAAGGCCCCGGCCCGCTTCACCCGCGAGCCGGCCGGCAGTTCGATCACTTTGTGGAATCGGCGCAGCCCCGCAGGCGCGCGTGTGGCCGGATCACTCCCGGGCTCATCCGCCCAGATCCAGTTCGCACCCTCAAGACGCAGCGGCAGCGGGCCTTCCTGCCCCACCCAGCGGGCGGACCAGACATGATCCGAGGGGGCCTCGGCCCGGAGCAACGGGCAAAGCGCGGCAGGAGCTAACAGAACGATCGCGGCAAGTTTCGGGAGTCGGCGGCACATGGTCGGAATACGGCGGGATTAGCGGGAAATATCGTCTCACGCCAACGAAAACCGGATCAAAACCGGGAGTCGTTTCAAGCCTCCCGTCCGCCGCTGCGCAGGGCTTCCAGGCGCGTGCGCGACAAGGGATACTTGCGGATCGCAAGGAGCGAGGCCAGGCAGATGAGCGCGCCCGCCACGAAGGTCACCATGCCGAGATTCCAAACGGCGGAGGCGGACTGGGTCACCTTTTCACCGGCCTTGGGCACCTGATAGCCGATGCCGCTGAGGCACCACCCGGAGACCACCAGGCTGAAGGAGATCGCCATGCGCATCGCCAGGCTGAAGACCGCCGAATATCCACCATCGCGCACTTCGCCGGTCTCGATGCGCCTCACCTCGCTGACGTCCGCCATCATCGCCGTGGAAACCGGCAGCATGATCCCGTTGCCCAGCCAATAGGCGGCATGGAACACGACGAAGAGGATGAGGGCCACGGGAACGGTGAACCCGCCCGCTTGCCACTCGGCGCCGGGTTTCACCCAGCCGGTCAGGAAGATCAAGGCCAGCAGGATGTTGCAGACGATGCTCAGTCCGCCGCCTAACAGAACAGCGCCCTTCTTGTCGAGCACCCGGGTGAGGCGCGTGCAGATCATCGCACCGAGAGCCATGCCGACCATGGTGCTGCCGTGCGCCACCGAGGTATGGCTCAACTCCAGGCCGCCGAGCAGGATCTTCCCGGCGGTGAAATGCATGAAGTCGTCATACACGAACATCTGCAGCGAACTGACGATGACCATGCCCGCACAGACGATGAAAATGAAGATGAAGACCCAGCGTGGATTCGGATCGGCGAGGATCTGTTTCATCTCGATGAAGAAGGCCTTGAACCAGCCGTGCTCCGACGTGGCGGGAGCCTCGCGGGTGTCCTGCCTCCAGCGCAGGGTGAAAAGGCAGACCATCACCACGAAAAGCGCGGTGGCGATGGCGAAGGTGCCTCCCATGTGGTGGTAGTTCGCCTCGACGGTGGTGGCGGCGACGCCATCCTTGTCCTTGAAGAAAAAGGTCCAGGCCATGGCCGGTCCCGCGAAGTTGGCGATCATGTTGAACACCCAGCGCATGCCCTGGATCCGCGAACGGTCCTGATAGTCCGTGCACATCTCAAAGCCGAGGGCGAGATACGGAATGAAGAACATCGTCAACCCGGTGCGGAGCAGCAGGTTCATCGAAACGAGATACCAGAAAATCGACATCTGGTCGTCCCGGAAACCGGCGGGCACGGTCCAGATCAGGTAGGAACAAACCGCCATCAGCAGGCCGCCCACGAGCATGTAGGGATGCCGGCGTCCCCAGCGGCTGCGGGTGTTGTCGCTGATGTGGCCCATGACCGGCTCGGTGATGGCCTCCCAGAACACGGAAAGCGACATGGCGAAGCCGGCCCATTTGGGGTCGAGTCCGAGCGCCTTGGTGTAGAACAGCATGGCAAAGCCGAAGATGCCGTTCATCACGAGTGAATTGGCACACTCGCCCAGCGAATAGGTCATCATGCTGCCGGTGGGGCAGGACTTGGGTTTTGGATTCATGGAGTGACGGTTGGAAGGACTTTACTGGAAGCGGCCGAAGGCACGGAGTTCCTGGACAGAGAGCGGAGCACCCGGAACGGCGCGGCGGATGCGGAGGTAGCGGGCGCGGGTGTCGGCTGGCAGCGCGATCCTGGCGAGCGGCGGGGTGACAAGTTCGAGCGCGGCGTTTTCCGTAGCTTCAAGGACGGTGAGCTGGTCGCCGATCTTGATTTCCACGCGCAGGCGTTTCACCTGGTTCGGCGCGGGATCACCACCACAGAGCGAGCGGTCGGCGGGGACGGTGGTGACGCCGAACTTCAAGCGCTCGCGCACCACGGTAGTGACGTCGACTTCCTGGCCGGCGATGCCGTAGGTGGCCTTGACGATCTCGGGGAGAGGCGCGGCGGAGGAAGAAACGGGCAGAGCTTTGGCGCCGGCGAAATCCGGATCGAGCGAAACCTCGACAACGACGTCCTTGCCGACCCTTCCGAGCACTTCGATGCGGGACAGTTTGGCGGCTTGGCCGAGGTCGATGCGGCCGGAGGGCGTGGGATCGGCAGGCGGCGCTTCGTTGCCCTCGGTCCGGCCCTCGGGGCGCGAGCGCCAGGCGGTGGCGGGGTCGCCATCGACGGCGGCGAAGGCCCAGGCCGAGCCGCCCTGCGGGCCGGGATCCGGGAAGGACGAACCGCGGAAGGCTTTCCACAGCGCGAGGTTCTGCTCGGGAGAATCGTCCGCCACCTTGAGGGCGAAGACGGTGTGGAGCGGGTTCCAGCTTTCGCCTTCGGGCAGGGTGAGCTTCACGCCCGTGGCGTCCTGCACCATGGCGGCGGGCTTTTTGTTAGAAAGCAGCAGGGCCTTGGAAAACTTCCGGCCATCGGCGGGCGGCGGGAGTTGGACGCTGCGAGATCCATCTGCCGGCGGTGTGAGGATGTGGATGTATTCGATCGAGTCGTCGGTGGCGCGGGTGGCGACACCGCCCCATTTCAGATCGGGGATGCGGGTGCCCTGGGCGGTCGGCCACGAGACGCTGGCATAGGTGTTCTTGATCGAGGCCGCGACGGGTTTCATCCAGCCAGCGAGGCGGTCCATCGTTTCGGCGACGCCGGTTTCCCAACCGCCGCCGGCGAAATTGCCGGCCGCCCACTGGGTGCCGCCACCTTCGTGGTTCGCGCCGGCCTGGAGGACGGTGTAGCGGTACATGTCCTCGGCCTTAAAGTAAGTGGCGCTCTCGGCGGCGGGCTTGGTGGCCCACCAGGCGGGCGTGAAGATCGTGCCGACCGGCATGCGCCAGGCCGGCCAGGCGTTGCCGTCGCGGTTGGCGAACTCACCCCAGTGCGCGTATTCCTTGCAGCCGACGTCGAGCGAGTAGGTGGTGCCGTACCAATTCTGCTCCATCGCGAGATCGGGTTGCAGCGACTTCACGGTCTGGCGCAGGCGCGGGTAGTCGACCACCCGCCAGCTGTCGCCTGCGGCGCTGCCCTCGTCGGAGAAGATGCCGATGATGTCGTCGCCGTAGCGCTCGATCAGTTCGTGGTAGAGCTCGTTGGTGAAGTCGTTCCACTTCTTGCGGTCGAACTTCGCCCAATCGGGATCGGTGCCGTTGGGGCCGCCCCAGCCGGTTTTCACCTGGTCTTCCGGGCCGAGGTCGTGGCCGTCGCGCGGGTGGGTGTAGAGCATCACCTTGATGCCCTTCGCTTTACAGGCGTCGATCGCGTCGCGCAGCACGTCGCGCTCGCAGCGGTGTTTTTCGAGGCCCCACTTCTTCATCGTCTCGCTGGGGAAGAGCGGGTTGATGTTGTAGTGCCAGGCGGTGAGGATGACGTATTCGACGCCCCAGCGGTCGAGGTCGTTGGCGAAACCCTTGGCGTCGAAGGCGCGCGCGAATTCGTCGAAGGTGGCGGGCACCTTGCCGTCGCGGTCGATGGTGAAGCGTTTCTCAGGTGAGCCGCCCCAGACGTAGTGGACGAAGAATCCGTGCTTCGACTTGAGGAACTCGGCCATGCCATTGGTCTCGGCCTTCAGGCCGGAAAACGGAACCATCAGCGCGGCAGTGGCGAGCAGGGAAAGGCGGGAGCGGGACGTCATGAGTAATTACAGGCGTTCGAGGCGTATCGCGGTGTGGACGGGGCTCCAGTTTTCGTCGTCGGGCAGGGTGACGACATAGCCGGCCGGGGTGGATTCAAGTTTCACAGCCTTGCCGGAGGGCAGCAGGGTGGCCTTTCCGAAGCGCGCGCCATTGGCGGGCATGCCGATGAGCAGTCGCTTGCCTTCGTGGGGATTGAGGACGTGGAGATAGGTGACCGAGCGGTCGGGCGAATCGGTGGCGACGCCCCAATCGACGGCGCGCACGCCCCAGCCGATGTTCTTGAGCGCGGCGCCCTTCTGGGTCGGGTAGGCGGTGCTGGCGACGGTGCCATGGATCGAGGCGGCGACGGGCTTCAGGTAGGACGCGAACTTCGCCATCGTTTCAGCCACGCCGGGTTCCCAACCGCCACCGGGATAGGGACCGGCGGCCCATTGCATGCCGCCGCCGAGGGTGTTGGTGCCGGCTTGCAGCACGGTGTAGCGGAACATGTCCTCGGCCGAATAAACCACGGTGTTCTGCGTCGCGGGCTTGGCGGCCCACCAGGTGGTGGCGAAGACCGAGGCCACCGGCAGATCCCAACCCGGCCAGGCACCGCCATCGCGGTTCTCAAACTGCTGCCAATGGTGGTATTCCTTCACCCCCACATCGCAGGAGTAAACGGTGCCGTAGTAATTCTGCTGAAGCACCAGATGCGGCGCACGCGACTTGATGGTCTTCCGCAGACGCGGATAGTCGACCACGCGGTGGCTGTCGCCGGCCGAGCTGCCCTCGTCGAGGAAAAGGCCGGTGATGTCTTTGCCGTAGCGGTCGACGAGCTCGGCGTAGAGCTCGTTGGTGAAGTCGTTCCATTTCTGATAGTCAAACTGTGACCAATCGGGATCACCGGGCTGCTTCCCGCTGTTGGCACCCCAACCGGTCTTGACGCGGTCCTCGCCGCGCAGGTCGTGGCCGTCGCGCGGATGGGTGTAGAGCACCACAGGGATGCCCTTGGCCTTGCAGGCGTCGATCACATCGCGCAGCACGTCGCGTTTGCAAGTGTGCTGCGGCATGCCCCACTTCCTCATGGTTTCGCTGGGAAAGAGCGGGTTGATGTTGGCGTGCCAGGCGGTGAAGATCACATAACCAACGCCCCAGGCTTCCATGTCGTTGGCGAAGCCTTTCGCATCAAAAGCATCGGCCAGCGCATCGAAGGACTGCGGCGACTTTCCATCACGATCGACCGTGAGTCCGCCACCTGCCCAGACGTAGTGGACGAAGAACCCGAACTTCGATTTCTGGAAATTCGCCATCGCCCCGGGAGTGGCGGCACGTGCTGAAATTCCGGTAAAGAGCGTGACGATAAGGGCGACGTGGAGAATGAGGAAACGAGTCGTGCTAATCATGGATCAAGGTGACCGGACCGATCAGTCCGGAGAGGGTTTGATGATCAAACGCATAGGGCGACGGAATGCCGACGCTGTATTGGTTGGCCAAGGTATTGGCCACCGTGACGGAAAGCTCATTGCTCCCCTCGTTGAGAAATGGAGTGATGTCACATTTCCACGGTGAAGCCACCAGGGTGGCGGCGACACGGCCATTGACGCGCACCTCAGCAGTCGCGGATACCTTTCCCAGATCCAAGGTGACCTGTTCGTCGCGGCCCGCGATTTCCAGAGTCCTCGTGTAGTTTGCCATCCCGGAAAAGGTGGCAAGCCCCAGATCCCGCCAATCTCCAGCCGGGGCCTTGCCCGGACCACAGTCGAACCGGACAGGCTCCGCCCACGCAGCTCCTCCTCTCACATCGAGCGGGGCCTCGATCCGGACCTCGACTTCGGCGGAAATGCCACATGCAGGCCGGATCTCGACCCGGCAATGATGCCAGCCATCGGCATCCACTCGTTTCACGCCGACTTCCATCTCATGCCCGGCCACCCATACTCGGGCAGGGCCTTGTGAGACAAACTCCATCGACTGCGCTCCAGGAGGAGCCGGAAAGCGGAATCTCAAGGCCTTGCGGCCGCTCGGCGCAGGGACCGATGGAACCGGAGTTCCCGGCCGAGCGAACCATTTGAGCATCGGAATCCCGAGGCTTGTGTCCGGCGGATTGAATGCGAAATAGGCACGCGTCCTCTGTCCTTGCGGCTGCACGAGTTTGACGAGAATCGAATTCACGCCCGCTGCTAGATCAACCTCCGTCCGGATCGGTTCGGACTCGTAATGCGGAATGCTCCAGGGCGCGTGGACACCCGGAGCCAATGCTTCCGACTGGTTCGCGATCCGACTGCCGTTGATCCAGATTTCATAAGCACAGCGCCCGCCGGCGAGGAAAGCATACCTGCCGGATTGCTCCACCACCACCTGCGCTCGGAGATACCAGACGGATCCGGGAGTCTCGCTGTGAAAATCGATGAAGTCATCCGGAACAACGCCTTTGAGCCCGTGCGGGCCACTCAACCAATCCGTCAGGAAAGGATCGCGCTCGATGCCCAACTGCGTTGAGAATTCATAGGGTGACCAGTTGAATCGATTCCCATCGTCCAACAAATTCCGCTCCATGGCCGCGAAGTCCTCTCCCGGGGGAAAAGGACCAATGCTCTCCATCCTCGCACCAAATGAATAGGTGCAATCCGCCCATTCCGTGAGACCGGTCTCATGCTCCTCACAATACCGGAACTTCCGCGCCTGGGGTCCGATCATCGTGTCTTTCACCGGAAGTTCGAAGTCCCCATGGCGGTTATCCAAAGTCGGAACCACCTGGAAGTCCCAGAGCCCGTCCAGCGACTCGACGCGCTTGTTCCCAGCCACAGATGCCCGGGGGGCATCCACAGCTCCGGAAGCATCGTCAAACACCAGCACCCGGGCCTGCCTGCCATCAAAATCCACCTTCATCCCATTCCTCACGCATGCCTGAGTGCGGGCACCCGTCCACGCGTCCCACCATGACGCGGCACCTTTTCTCCGGAAGGAAATCTCTGCCGAAACGGCTAGCGGAGACGGATTGAAAAGATAATAAACATCCCGCGAGCCCACCTGCCGGTGAAGCACCTGAAGAGGGATGTCGGAAACCACATCGCTCTCGATGTGATGGCGAATCAGCTGGAGCACCTGATCATAGCCTCGCGCCACATAGCAGGCCACCCCGCGGTCCCCATGGTACTTCCGGAGATCCCGCGACTCGTCATGAGAGCCAAAGATTTCGTCCAGCAACCCAAGCGTCGCCGGATGCGACCGGCCGCCAAGGTCCGACACCTTGGGCAATCGGCCAAAGGCCAGCACCATGCCACCCGATTCCACCAATCTCAATGCCGCTTCCAATGTCGAATGACGCACGGCATCCATCGCCGGCAGGATCATCACCCGATAGCGACCGGCCACGGCCCGCAGGGTCCCCTTCTCACACTCCGAGGCGGCTAGAGAGGCATCATCGATGAAATCAAAATCACAGGCGTGATCGAAGAGATGTTTTCCCAGACCAAACGCCGCCTGCTCGGCAGAAGGATGGAGCGGCTCTCCCGTGGAGAAATCCTCATTGCCCATGTGGGCGATGACACCATCACGCGCCGGATCCGCGGCCTGGGCATGCAGGCTGGCGATCGGATAGACGATCGCCACATCGCAGCGGTGCACCCCTTGGGACAACAGCCAGCACAGGCGCGTCATGTAGTCGTTCAAGCGCGCAAAGTGCTGCCAATACGGCTGCCTGAAGTGGAAATCCGGCGGTGCCCATTCCCACCAGCCACCTTGGGTCGTGTAGTATAGCCCGTGCAGATTCACCACGGTGGCCCCATAGGCAAAATCCTCGTTGAGGGCACCCACCACTTCTTCAGGTGTCGTGCCCCAACCGCTCGAATGAAACGCCTCCACCCAAACCCGCGGACGATGGTTGAAGTGGGCGATCGAGGCATTCATCTTCAGCCCCTTGAACGCCCTCGGTCCATGGATCTTCGGATCATCACAACCAGGCGCGGAAAACCAGCGCATCGTCCTGAAGTAGTCACCGTAAAACGATCGACCCGTCGCGATGCCTCCCCGCCCGCTGTTGTCGTGGCCGAAGAGGATGCCCCGCTTGTCATGCCATTCGAAGACGGGCTGGAAATAATTCCGCTCGACCAACTCCACCACAAGGTCCGCATAGTCCATGCGGAATTTCTCCGAAGCCGGGCCGAGGTCATGCCAGAGCGCCGCCAGCCATGGCACCGGATCGTATCCGAAGCGGCTCCGGAATGCCTCCAGCAAAACCCCCGACCAGAACGGCATCCGAGAACCGAAATCCAACTCGTCCTGGAAAAACAGGTTGAGCGTATCGCCAAAGTCTTCACCACATTCACGCTCGAATGGCTGATAGAGATCCCGGATCACTCCCTTGCCTGCCTCGGGATGCATCGGATCAAAGTTGGAAATCTCCGCAAGCACCCACACCACCAGCCACTCGCCTTGCAACGCCTTCCACTCCAGTGAACCGCCGCTCACGGCATCACCGAGATCCAGCGAGCCATCCATCGTGGCCCCCTGTTCATGGACCGGATAGGCACGTGCCCCGATCACCCGCCAAGCCGGATCGGCGTGCAGGACAAGCGACTCACCCTCCCGGACGCGGCCGGAGACACAAGTGAGGCGGCCACCTTCCATGCCATCCGTACCCTTGCCGATCCGGCTCAGCAGCGGCTCGATGATCGTGTAATCCTGGAAACCCACTTTCATGCCCCGCGCCTTGCAGGCACCGAGGAACCACTTGAAAAGGGTCCACCACTCCTGCGAGAACAATACCGGGTCGCCGAGATCCGTCGTTCCATCCGGAAGATGCGGATAACTCACGATCATCTGGTAGACGCCGCCCTCTTTCAAGCGGTCGAGCTGCCAGGCAAGGCGGTCCCTCTCCAGCCGCCCTCCCGCCCACCAATAGAACGGCACCGGCCGATAGCTGGTGGGCGGCGCAAGGAACCCGTCAAAGAGTCCGTTCTGCGGCGTATCAAGCGATGCTCGGGAAGCTCGCTGGGGCTGGATTTCTGTGGATAGCATGCGGTCAGGCCGGGATACGCATCAGGGCGCCATCAGCGTCCCGAATATCCCAATCTGAAACCATGGAACAATCCACGATTCTCTTACACTTTTTCTCCAGAGCGCGTCGACAACCCGGTCGAAAAACAACCAGAAACTTACAGCCCGAGAGCGTGGTGAATCGCATCCGCAGCCACCCTCAACGCCGCAAGAACCTCCCGCGGTTTTTTCGCCCCTTTGCGACTCCGCAGCCATGACACCGCCAGCGCCGCATGAACCGGACCAGCGGCGGAACCAATCCGGACCGCCGCATCATCCACGCCTTCGATCGTTTCGTCGCGGGCGGTCAAGGTGCCGCCGGTCGCTGCGAGCAAAAGCCGGCCGGAGGCCGTCCTCTTCGCTTCGAAACGCCCGCCCACCTCGATCGCCAGCCGCACGCTCTCCGGGCTGTCCTCGCGGGCGATGACCAGCAGTTTGCCGCGTTCGATCACACTCAGATGACAGCTTTCCCGCAATTGCAGGGACAGCTCCCGCATCGGCCCGGCCGCCACATCCAGCAGCATCTTGAGCGGTGAATGCGCGTGGGCGATTTCAAACAGCCGGAGCGTCGGCGAATACTTCCCGGAAACCGCGTCGCGCCTGAGGTAGGAGCGCCGCTCAAGGCATACGAGCATGCGGAAAATCTCGGCACTGCCACGGTCGAGATCCCTTGCCAGCTCCGCCAGCGACAGGGGCACCGGAGAAGCCGCCAGGGACTCGAGGATATCCAGCCCTTTCTCCAGGGCGGGCACGGAATAGGTAGGGGATTTCGCACTCATCGCCGACTGATGATTTCCATCGCGTTCTTGCGGCTTGACGTTCATATTTGAAACTTCATTTTGCAAATAAAAAGACACCGATGCAACCGCCCGTTCCTTTTTCCGCACCGGACATCGCGCCAAGGCTGCCGGAGACGCCCTTTCCCATCCTGATCATCGGTACCGGCGGGATCGTTCGTGACGCGCATCTCCCCGCCTATCGACTGGCGGGTTTTCCGGTTTGGGGGCTCTACAACCGGACCCGCGAACGCGCCGCGGACCTCGCTGCGGAATATGGCGTTCCGAATGTTTTCGACGATCTCGATGAGGCGATCTCGATGGCCCCTGCGGAGATCATCTTCGATCTCGCCCTACCGGCCTCGATGTTTGCAGACACGCTCCGGATGCTCCCCGAGGGGGCCCACGTGCTGATTCAGAAACCGATGGGTGAAACCATCGAGGAGGCCCGCGAGATCCTCGCCGTTTGCCGCGAGCGGAAACTGAATGCCGCCATCAATTGCCAGCTGCGCTTCGCCCCCTTCGTGATGGCCGCACGCCATCTCATCGCGCAAGGCTTCATCGGCGATCTCATCGACATGGAGATGCGCCTCACCACCATGACTCCCTGGGGCCATTTCCCCTTCCTCAAGGGACTGCCCCGCATGGAGATCGTCTATCACAGCGTGCACCACATCGATGTGGTCCGTTCCTTCCTCGGCAACCCGCGCAGCATTCACGCGCGCACCGTTTCACATCCGGACTTCCCGGATCTCGCCTCCGTTTCGAGCGCTGTTCTGATGGACTACCCGGACCCGGTCCGCGCCACCATCACCACCAACCACATGCACCGCTTCGGCGCAAAGCACCAGGAAAGCTATCTCAAATGGGAAGGCACCCAGGGCGCGATCAAGGCCCGCGTCGGCCTGCTCATGAACTATCCACACGGCGCGGGGGATGAGTTTGAATACTGTCTGTTAGATACCTCGGGACAGCCCGCCCCCTGGCAATCCGTCCCCTTGCAAGGCTCGTGGTTTCCCGAGGCCTTCATCGGTTCGATGGCCCAGGTGCAGTGCCACAAGGAAGGCTCGCTTGCCCGGATGGAGACCGATGTCGCGGATGTGATCCACACCATGCAATGCGTGGAAGCCGCCTACGCCTCCTCTGCCCAAGGTGGCATGAAACCCTCCGATTTCTCCTGACTTCATGACCACTCTCAAAGGCATCGCCTGGAACCACACCCGCGGATTCGTCTCGATCGTTGCGTGCGCCCAACGCTTCGAGGAACTCCACCCCGACGTTTCCATCCAATGGGAAAAACGCTCCCTCCAGGCCTTTGCGGATGCCTCGATGGAGGAGCTTGCATCGGCTTATGACCTGATCGTGATGGATCACCCGCACACCGCGCTTGCGGCGACGGAGGGTTTGCTTCTCCCCTTCGAAGACTGGCTCGGTGCGGAATTTCTCGCGGATCAGGCGGCTCACTCGGTGGGCGGCTCCCATGGAAGTTATCATTTCAAGGGGAAACAATGGACTCTCGCCACCGATGCCGCGGCCCCCATCGCCACCTGGCGGCCGGATCTGATGGAGAAACACGCCCTGCCACACCCGGATACTTGGGAGGACGTGCTCGCCCTCGCCGCACGCGGTTTTGTCACGGTGTCCGCCTTTCCCATCGACATGCTGATGCACAGCTACACGTTCTGCGCCGCGCTCGGCAGCGAGCCGTTTGTCGATGGAAAAGTCGCCCCCGACGAGATCCTCTGCGACGCGCTCACCGAACTCCGGAAACTCGTCGAGCTCTGCGACCCCGCCTGCCTCGATCGCAACCCGATCCGCACGGCGGAGTGGATGTCGCAAACCGATGACCCACGCGCCGCCTACTGTCCCTTTGCCTACGGATACTCAAACTATTCGCGGCCCCGCTACGCCCCCCATCTCCTGAAGGCCGGAGGGCTTGTCACCTTCAATGGCAAACGCCTGCGCTCCACCCTCGGCGGCGCGGGACTGGCGGTGTCGTCCAAGACCCGCCACCCGCAGGCCTGCATGGACTTCGCACGTTTCACCGCTTCGGCAGACACCCAGAAAGGCGTCTATTTCCAATCCGGCGGCCAACCCGGACACCGCTCGGCCTGGCTGGATGATGCCGTGAATGGTGCCAGCAACGATTTCTTCCGGAACACGCTCCAAACGCTCGATGAGTCGCTGCTCCGCCCGCAGTTCCCCGGTTACATGGCCTTCCAGGATGAGGCCACCCCTGTCGCCCATGCCGCCGTTTCCGGACATCTTCCCCCCTCGTCCGCCGCAGTGGAAATCAACCGTCTCTATCAACTCCATCTTCGCGCCGAATGAAACCTCTGGAAAACCTCATCGTCCTCGACTTCTCCCAGTTTCTCGCCGGACCCGCCGCCGCGATGCGACTCGCGGACCTCGGCGCCCGCGTGATCAAGATCGAGCGCCCCGGCACCGGGGATATCTGCCGCCAGTTGTACATTTCCAATCTCGGCGTCGAGGGTGACAGCACGCTCTTCCACTCGATCAACCGCAACAAACAGGGATATGCCGCCAACCTCAAGGACCCTGCGGACCTCGAAAAAATCCGGACCCTCATCGCCAAAGCGGATGTGCTCATCGAAAACTTCCGTCCCGGAGTGATGGACAAGCTGGGCCTCGGATACGAGGCGGTGAAGCAACTCAATCCACGCCTCGTCTATGGCACCGTCACCGGCTACGGCGCGCAAGGCCCTTGGGTGGGCAAACCGGGTCAGGACCTGCTCGCCCAATCGATGTCCGGCCTCGCATGGCTCAGCGGGGATGAGGGTGAAGGCCCCGTGCCCATGGGCCTCGCCGTTGCGGACCTCACCACCAGCGCACACCTCGTCCAGGGCATCCTCGCCTGCCTCGTCCGCCGCGGCATCACCGGTGAGGGCGGACGCGTGGAAGTGAGCCTGCTGGAATCCATCCTCGACCTTCAATTCGAAGTCATCACCACCCATCTCAACGACGGCTTCAAGCCCCCCCTGCGCAGTTCTGTTAGGAACGCCCACGCCTACCTCGGCGCACCCTACGGCATCTATCCCACCGCCGACGGCCACCTCGCCCTCGCCATGGGCTCCATCCCCGTGCTCGGGGACTTGCTCGAATGCCCGGCCCTGCTCGCCTATCAGGATCGGCAGTCGTGGTTCGACCGCCGCGATGAAATCAAGGGCATCCTGCGCGACCACCTCGCCACCCGCCCCACTGCGGACTGGCTCGCGGTGCTGGAACCCGCCGATATCTGGTGCGCCGACGTGCTCTCATGGTCACGCCTGCGCCAGACCGAGGGCTATCAGGTCCTCGGCATGGAACAGGAGATCCTCTGCCCCGGCGGCACCCCCCTGAAAACCCTCCGCTGCCCCATCCGCATCGACGGCTCGATCTCCACGTCATCCGTCGGTGCCCCCTCCATCGGCCAGCACAATGCCGCGATCGATGCGGAGTTCGCCATCTAACAACCCACCCGGAAAACCCATGTCCTTCCCCATCCTCGGCATCCTTCTGCACGCCATCGGAGCCTTCGCCGCAGCCATCTGCTTCACTCCGCAACACCGGGTGCACCGCTGGACCTATGAAACGTTCTGGTTCTGGATGTCCCTCGCATCCTGGTTCCTGCTGCCGGTGATCGGCTCGTTGCTCTTCATCCCGGATCTCGCGGATGTCCTCGCCAGTTCGCCGCGCGAGGCGATGTGGAAGTCCTTCGGCCTCGGCGCGGCCTACGGCTTCGGAGGCATGGCCTTCGGCTTCGCCATTCGCCACGTCGGTTACTCGATCACCTACGCCCTGGCCGTCGGCATCTCCGCCGTGCTCGGGTTTTTCCTCACTCCTTTGCTTCAGGGAAAACTCGGTGAAATCACCGGCAGCGCCGGAGGCAACGCGGTGCTGGCAGGCGTGGCGATCGGATTCGCAGGCATCCTGCTCTGCGGCGTGGCTGGCCGGAAAAAGGATGTCGAAGTCAAGAACTCCGCCAGCAACTCGGATCACCCGTTCCGTCCCTCCATCGGCATCCCGCTCTGCATCATCGCCGGTGTGCTTTCCGCGCTCTACAGCATCGCACTCGGATCGGCCGATCCCGTGGCGGAACAAGCACTCAAGCGCGGGGCCAACCCGGAGCTGGTCATGAACGTCCGCTTCCTCTTCGCCAGCACCGGCGCGTTCTTCAGCATCCTTCCCATCACCCTCTGGCAGCTCGCCAGGAAAAGCACGCTTCGCGAAATCACCGGCACCGGCTCGGATGGCTCCCCCGCCCCGCGCACCAACATCCTCTGGGGCTGCCTCGCCGGATTGCTGTGGTATCTCCAGTTCATCTTCTACGGCATGGGCCACAATCGCATGGAATCCCTCGGCGTGGCCAGTTGGCCGCTGCACATGATCATGCTCATTCTTTTCAGCACGCTCGTCGCCATCCTCCGCAGCGAGTGGGCATCCTGCTCGCCGGCCACCAAACGCCTCATCACGTTCGCCATCTCGCTGCTGGTCCTCTCGGTGCTGGTGATCGGCTACGGAAACCACCTGAACGATTCCCCCCCCGGCCATTGAAGCCATGAAAGCCGCACTCCTTCTCACGGGCCTCCTTCTCGGCCACACGCTGGCCGCACCGCTGCTGCCGGATGCGGATGAAACACCGCGCATGAAGGATTGGCGCTCGTTGAAGTATGGAATGTTCCTCCACTTTGGCATGAGCACCTTCACCGGCAACGAGCTCGATCCCGGAAACCTTCCCTCCACGACCTACGCCCCGCCGCAGGTGGATGCGGACCAATGGATCCGCGTCGCGAAGGAAGCCGGCATGAAGTATGCCGTGCTCACCTCCAAACACGTCGCCGGCCATTGCCTTTGGGACAGCAAGGTCACCTTCCGCGGCAGGGAGTTCGACTACGACGTGGCCACCAGCGGAAACAAGACGGACGTCGTCCGCGCCTTCGTCGATGCCTGCAAGAAACACGGCATCCGCCCCGGACTCTATTATTGCCTTCTGGATTTCCATAACAACTCCGTCCCGCACAACGAACAGTGGGGGAAATTCCTCCTGCCGGACGACTTTTTCCAACTCGCCAAAGACCAGCTCGCCGAACTCGCGAAGAACTATCCCGAGGTGGACTACTTCTGGCTCGATATCCCGCGAGCCGCCAGCGGAGCCCAGCGCGCGGAGATCTACGACATGCTGCGCCGTCTCAATCCACGCTGTGTCGTGCTCTACAACCATGGATTCCTCAACCAGAAACCCAACCTCAACCCGCAGACCACCCGGGGAGAATCGTGGCCGTCGGACATCCTCAACAGCGAGCGCGATGTGATTCCCGAACCTTTCGTCCCCCGGCAGGAATGGAACGGCTCAAACCATTTCCTCGGCTACGAACACTGCGACGTACTCGGAAAAGACTGGTTCTGGACACCCGGCGACCAGGCCCGGCCAACGGAGAAACTCTTCGAACTGTATGACTCCACCGTCCACAAGGCGGGCGGCAACCTCCTCCTGGATGTCGGCCCCGGCAAGGACGGCCGCCTCACCGATTGGCAGATCGATGCCCTCATGAAACTCAAAGCAAGAATCCACCCCTGAACTCCATGGACCGCAAACCCCACAACACCCCCAAGGAACAACACGCATCCGTCCCGATCTGGAATGCCGAGGACTGGTTCTACGAGGACATCGTCATCGGCCACCAGATCCGTTCGATCCGCCGCACCATCAGCGAGGGGGAAAGCATGCAGTTCAATGCCCTCGTCCTCGACATGCACCCCTACGTTGCCGATGAGATCTTCGCGAAGGAACAAGGCATCTTCGGCAAGCGCCTCGTCGCCGGTGCCTTCGTCTTCTCCGCCGGGCTCGGCCTCGTCGCCACCAACTGCGTGAACGCCTTCAGCTACGGCTACGACAAGCTCCGCTTCATCAAGCCGGTCTTCATCGGAGACTCGATCTACACGATCAAAACCGACCTCGAAAAATCCCCGAAGTATCCCGACATGGGGCTCTACCGCGCCTCGTATGAGATCTTCAAGAACGACGGCGAACTCGTGCTCTATTGCGAGCACATCCAGACCGTGAAATACCGCCATCCGGAAACCTTCGCCGGCAAGTAAACCATGGACCGCATCGACACCCATCTCCACCTGATCCATCCGGAGCGCTTCGCCTACGATTGGACCGCGGGCATCCCGGCGCTTGCCAATCAGGAGTTCCCACTGTGCGGCTATCGTGAGGCCGCGGAAGGACTCGGGATCACCGCATCCATCTTCATGGAAGTGGACGTGGCGGAGAAGGATCTGTTTTCCGAATCGGCCTGGTTCTGCCAACTCGCGGAGGATCCCGCCAACCGCCTCTGCGGCGTGATCGCGGCCTGCCGTCCGGAAAAACCGGACTTCGAATCACAACTCGAAACACTCGCCCACCCAAGGCTGTTAGGCTTCCGCAGGGTTCTCCACACCCAGCCGGACGAACTCTCCACTGGCGCGCTCTTCCGTGAAAACATCCGCCGCATCGGCAAAGCCGGACTCACCTTCGACCTCTGCATGCTGCCAAGGCAACTGACTCACGGTGCGGCCCTCATCGACGCCTGCCCGGACACGACCTTCATCCTCGACCACTGCGGCGTGCCGGACATCGCCTCGGGCGACCTCGAGTTCTGGCGCGAACAAGTCCGCAAGATTTCCTGCCGCCCGAATGTCGCCTGCAAGATCTCCGGCATCATCGCCTACGCCGCCGGTGACATCACCGCGGATACCCTCCGCCCGGTCGTCGAGCACGTGATCGATTGCTTCGGCTGGGACCGCGTGCTCTGGGGCAGCGACTGGCCGGTCTGCAACCTGACCCGAGACCTCGGCACCTGGGGCCGGCTGCTCGATGAAATCCTCGCCGGCTCGTCCGACTCCGAGCTCGCGCGGCTCTATCAGCTCAATGCGCGCTCGCTCTACTCCATTTGACGGCTTGCCAGTCTTTCCCGAATCCCGAACAATCCCACCGATGTCCGCCCAGAACTCCACCATCCAAGGCATCTTCGTCCCCAACATCGTGCCTTACGACGCGAAAGGCCGCATCGACGAGGATGAACTCCGCCGCATCATCCGCTGGCTCGGCGACAAGGGCGTCACCGGATTCTATCCCAACGGCAGCATGGGCGAGTTCATCCGCCTGAGTTACGAGGAACGGAAACGCGTCCTCAAAATCGTCGCCGAACAGGCGGGCGGCCGCCCGATCCTCGCAGGAGCCGCGGAACCCAACGTCGAGCTCGTGCTCGAAATGTGCCGCTACTGCGCCGACCTCGGCTGCCGCGCGGTGTCCATCACCGGCCCCTACTACTACAAGCTCACCCAGGAAAGCATCGAGGCCTACTTCCGCGAACTCGCCGCGAAGTCCCCCATCGACATCGTGGTCTACAACATCCCGGTCTTCGCCAACGAGATCTCACTCCCGGTGCTCGAACGCCTCGCCATGGACTGCCCGCGCATCGTCGGCACCAAGGACACCTCCAAGGACATGGGCCGCTTCCAGCAAACGCTCCACACCATCAAACGCCAGCGCCCGGATTTCTCCGTGCTCATCGGCTGGGAGGAACTGCTCTGCACCGGCCTCTTCATGGGCGCGGACGGCGGCACGCTCTCCAGCGCCGGCGTCGTCCCCGAGGTGGTGATGAGCCTCTATCAGGCCGCCCGCTCCAACGATTGGGACAAGGCCCGCCGCATCCAGTTCGAGCTGCTCGACCTCTTCTCGCTCATGGTCGGCGCGCCGAACTTCCCCGAAGGCTTCCGCACCGGATACGAACTCCGCGGCTTCCAAGCCGGCCACGCACGCTTCCCGCTCTCCCCCGCCGAGGAGGACCTCATCACCGCCATGCGCTCCAAACTCGCCTGCGTCCTCACCGATTGCGGATTCCGCGAAGCCGCCGGCGAATGCGCCTCCGGCAAACCCGGCACCCCGCCCATGAACGTGGACGCCATCGTCCAGGCCGTGCTCCGAAACATCGAGGCCGCCCAAACCCGCTGATCCCCCACATGCAATCCCTGGGATTCATCGAAGCCCCCTTCCTCAGCATCTCCGCCATGCTCGCCCAGGAGGCGGCCACCGCGGCCGATGTCCGCATCCTCGGCTTCGAAAGCACCGGCAACGAAAACCTCCTCATCCGCCTCGCCGGTGAGGTCGCCCAGGTCCGCGCCGCCCTCGATGCCGCCGAGGCCCTCGCCCCGCGCCTCGGCGCTTCCATCCTCACCGGAACCCTGCCCCGGCCCGATCCAGGCATGGAACCCATGATCCATTTCCCCAATGCCCACAACCCGCTCTACGGCGGCCGCGACCAACTCCTGCCCACCGACCATCCACCCCAGCCCCCAGCCCTTCATCCCATGAAACCCCAAGCCATCGGCATCCTCGAAACCCAGGGCCTCACCGCCATCCTCGAAGCCACCGACGCCATGCTCAAGGCGGCGGATGTGAAACTCGTCGGTAAGGAAAAAATCGGTGCCGCCTTCGTCACCGTCATCGTCACCGGTGACGTCGCCGCCGTCACCGCCGCCATCGAGGCCGGCAAACAGGCCGTCGGATCCCTCGGCAAAGTCATCGCCGGGCACGTCATCGCCCGCCCCCACGACGACCTCACCGCCCTCCTCCCCAAGTGACCCCCGATGAACCCGATTCCCTTCGAGGAGTTTGAAATCGGCTCCTCCCGTACCAGCACCGGAAGGACCCTCACCGAGACCGACATCGTCCTCCACGCCGGACAAAGCGGCGATTTCTACCCCCATCACATGGATGCCGAGTGGTGCGCCACCCAGCCCTTCAAACAACGCATCGCCCACGGAACCCTCGTCTTCACCATCGGCGTCGGCCAGACCGCAGCGGATATCAACCCGCTCGCCATGACCTACGGCTACGAGAAACTCCGCTTCCCCAATCCCACCTTCATCGGCGATACCCTCCGCACCCGCGCCACCATCACCGAAAAACGCGACCACAAACGCCCCGACTACGGCATCGTCGTCGAAAAACTCGAAGTTCTCAACCAACACCAAAACTGCGTCATGGCCTGCGAACACCTCCTCCTGGTGAAGAGAAGCGAGAAGGCGAAAGCGGAAAACTGAAAGCGGAAAACTGAAAACTGAAAACTGAAAACTGAAAACTGAAAACTGAAAACTGAAAGCGGAAAGCGGAAAGCGGAAAGCGGAACACCAGCAAACTCCCGCTCCTCTTCCACTTCTCGCGTCTCGCGTCTCGCGTCTCGCATCTCGCGTCTCGCGTCTCGCGTCTCGCGTCTCGCGTCTCGGGTCTCGCGTCTCGGGTCTCGCGTCTCACTTCTCGCGTCTCGCGTCTCACTTCCCCACCCTGCGCGCCAGGATCGATACCACGCTCTTCAAGCACCCCGGCAAATCACCGGCCTCCAAAAGGCAGGGACCGACCTCCGGGCGGTCCAGCGAATGCATCGAGAAGGAATAATCCCATAAGTCGCTGCATCATCTGCCCAAGGGCGCGCCTTCTCATCCCATTCTCACGGACCGCCCGGAGGTCAGTCCCTGCCAACTTCTCTCCCCTGAAAACTGAAAACTAGCAAACTTCTCCCTCCTCTTCTCTCGCGTCTCGCGTCTCTTGTCTCGTGTCTCGTGTCTCACTTCCCCACCCTGCGCGCCAGCACCGATACCACGCTCTTCAAGCGCACCCGCAAATCACCGATCTCCAAAAGGCACGGACCGACCTCCGGGCGGTCCAGCGAATGCATCGAGAAGGAATAATCCCATGAGTCGCTGCATCATCTGCCCATGAGCGCGCCTTCTCCTCCCATTCTCACGGACCGCCCGGAGGTCGGTCCCTGCCAACTTCTCTTCCCTGAAAACTGAAAACTGAAAACCAGCAAACTCCCGCACCTCTTCCACTTCTCACTTCTCACTTCTCACTCGGCACTTCTTCATCTCTCCCCTGAAAACTGAAAACTGAAAACTAGCAAACTCCCGCTCCTCTTCCTCACCCCACCACAAAATGCCGCGGCAGTCCCATGTGACTGTCCTGATCGATCCACATCGACGCCAGCAGATAGGCCTTCATCGAGGACCTCACCCGCAGCTCCAGGATCTCGCCCCGCAGGCCGTAGTCCATGCGCAGGGCTTCCCGCCGCTCCTTCGACAGCTCCGGATTGAGCCGTAGCTTCACCGTCACAAACGTGTTCCAGTCCTTGTCCTTCGGCAGATCCCCGGCCGCTTCGCCCGGCCAATTCGCGGCCGCCATCCGGCCCAATACAAAATCCCTCCACTCCTCGCGGCTGCCGCACCAGGCCCGCACGTGCCAGCGCTGACCATCCCAAGCCAGCCCCGCTGGCACCAGCTCACGCCATCCATCGCTCCCCGTGCTCGCCGATTGGTAACGCACCCTCAGCCGCCGACCCTCCAGCAGCGCCATCAGCACCCGACGCGCGATGCCCACATCCACATGCCTCACCGGCAGACTCACGATCGCCAACCTGGCATCCACCGGCTCCGGCACCGACCAACGCCCGCCCGCCACGCCGCCCCCCAAAAACACCCGCACCGCCTCTTCAAACGACGGCTCGTGCAGCACACACACCATCGACTCCACCGCCTCATACCGCTTCCGGCTCGTGTGGTAGATCATCGCACTCGGATTCATCCCCCCATACCGCTGCAAATCCCCCGACGCCTGCGCAGGGGAAATCCCGAATCCCTCCACCAAATCGCTCCGACCCACCCAGCCCCGCCACCACAACAAAAATTCCACCCGACGAAGCCGCTCCCTCGCCGCCCAGTTCTCTTCGTTGGTCAAATTTGGCATGCCTGCGAAATTACTTCAGTTCCCCAAAGCATCTAGCCCGACGATTCCAAATGTCACGACTTTTTCCAATGGTGCTACTTTCACGCTTGACCCGTCCTTTTCCACCATCCATCACTGCCACCGTGATTTTTCAACCGATCCGGACGCCTCCCCAGCCCGCTCGGACCCCCAAACCATCCGCCGTGGCGGGAAGGACGGAGTGCCCCCCCCGGGACCTCATGACACCACCCCTCCCCCCGCCACGGCCCTTTTTTCGAATGCTGAATGCTGAATGCTGAATGCTGAATGCTGAATGCTGAATGCTGAATGCTGAATGCTGAATGCTGAATGCTGGATGCTGGATGTTGAATGCAGAATGAGGCCCACGCCCGCCGACCGCCGACTTCTTCTCTCACTTCTCACTCAGCCTGCCCGGCATAGCTCGGCAACGTCGGGGCACCGCCCACCCGAGCTCCTCAACTTCGGCACCACGTCGGTAAACCGGGCTTCTGACAGACGAATGCCGATTTCGTCTGTTGACCCATTCGTCCAACTTCATTCTGATTTGGGAAACAAAAGCCACCTCTTCGCCCCCCATGAGTGTTTTCGAGTCTCCATTCCTCGCCGTTCCAGCGAGCGACTGGCTTTGCTCGAATGATTTCGCCTTCGCGATCTTCGATGGCTTCCCCGTCTCTCCCGGCCATGTCTTGGTCACCACCCGCCGCATCGTCGAAACATGGTTCGATGCCTCCGATGACGAACAGGCCGCGCTCATGGCCCTCGTGAAGGAAGCCAAGCGCCTGCTCGATCTCCGCCTCGATCCGAAGCCCGACGGCTACAACGTGGGCTTCAACTCCGGTGCCGCCTCCGGCCAAACCGTGCCGCATGTCCACATCCACGTGATTCCCCGTTATCACGGAGACATGCCAGATCCCCGCGGCGGCGTTCGTCACGTGATACCGAGCAAAGGCAACTATCTAACTGACACATCACCGGCCGCCGAAAGGCAGGGACCGACCTCCGGGCGGTCCAGCGAATGCGTAGAGAAGAAACAATCCCATGAAGCGCTGCATCATCTGCCCATGGGCGCGCCTTCAATTCCCATTCTCGCGGACCGCCCGGAGGTCGATCCCTGCCAAGCTGATGTCCTCAGACGCGGTCTCACTCTTAGCACCGGGCATCCGTACACGCCCCTATGGAAAAGCATCGGGCAACGCGTCTCCGCAGCAGCTGAAGTCGATCTTCTCGCCTCCTTCATCCAGCCCTCCGGCCTCGATCTCATCCAAACATCGATCTTCGCCGCACTCCGGTCTGAGGCCCGCATCCGCATCCTCGTTGGGGATTATCTCTACATCACGTCCGCCGATGCCCTCCGCCGCCTGATTGGTTGGATGTCGCTCGCCGCCGACATTGGCGAAAATAGCTCGCTCGAAGTCCGCCTCGCGGAAATCTCTAAACTCCCCTCCAAGCCCGACTCTTTCCACCCGAAAGCCTGGCGCATCCTCGATTCGTCCGGCGGCCTGCTCGTCGTCGGCAGCAGCAATCTCTCCAAGGCCGCGCTCGAAACCGGCGTTGAATGGAATCTGATTGGCCAGACCACCGGTTCGGAACCCATCGATCAGTCGCTGGCGGCGGCCTTCACCGATCTCTGGCAACAAGCCACTCCGCTCGATAACGCGCTCGTCGCCCGCTATGCGGAGCGTGCCCGGGAGGAGCACCGGAAATTCATCCCGCCGGAATCCATCGATCTCCCCGCGATCCTCCATCCGCCTCGCCCATGGCAGCGCGAGGCCTTGGAATCGCTCGCCCGGATCCGCGCCGATGCCTACCGCCGCGCCCTCGTCGCCGTCGCCACCGGCCTCGGGAAAACCTGGCTCGCCGCCTTCGATGTCCTCGCCGCCGGGAAGCTCCTCAAGCGCCAGCCCCGCGTCCTCCTCATCGCCCACCGCGCCGAGATCCTCGTCCAGGCCGAGGCCACCGTCCGCACCGCCATGCAGTCGGAGTGGGAGGAAACCCGCGTCACCTGGTACCTCGGCGCGAACAGCGACATGAGCGGCGATCTCGTCGTCGCCTCGATCCAGAAACTCACCCGTCCCGAAGGCCTCGCCGCGCTCGATGCCCAGCCATTCGACTACGCCATCATCGACGAAGTCCACCACGCCCAGGCCCCCAGCTACCGGCGGGTCATGGCGCGGCTGAAGGCCAC
>JAIXOR010000015.1 GCA_027486655.1 Verrucomicrobiaceae bacterium
CCACCGGCAACGAATGGAACGGCGGAAATGTGGGTAAAATCACCATCCATGCAGGCGGCACATGGACCATCAATGCCGCCGGCAGCACCGTGCGCAACGGCCTCGCCCTCAATGGTGGCTCCATCAACGGCAGTGGAAACAACGGTGACTGGGGCGGCATGTATCTCAGAAACACTTCAGTGACCGCGGCCGGCAATGCCACCTCCTCGATCTCGGTAGACACCGCGCTCAACGCGATGACGCCAATGACGGTGGAAACCGGCAGCACCCTCAACTTCAGCGGAACCATCCACAACCGGATTGTCTCCACCGGCGGCATCACCAAGGCGGGTGGGGGATCCCTGACGCTCTCCGGAGCCAACAGCTACAGCGGCGTGACCGACGTCACGGGCGGCACCCTCGTGGCGGCCGGCAACACGGCTCTCGGTGCCGGCGGATGGAGCGGCTCCACCATGACCTGGGTGCGCGACGGCGCCACCCTCGCGCTTCAGGGCGGCATCAGCATGGACGAACACATGCATGTCATCGGTAGTGGCGTCGGCGGACTCGGCGCCATTCGCAGCATCAGCGGCAACAACTCGCTGACCATGACCAATGGCAACAGTGGCAGCGGTCCAGGCCTCGCCATCGATGGAAACACCGTCATCGGAGTGGATTCCGACAATCTGACAGTATCCGGTTTCTATCATGACAGCGGCTCTTACGGCATCACCAAGGTCGGTGCCGGCACCCTCACGCTTTCCAGTTCCAGCAGTTACACCGGTGCGACCACAATCTCCGCCGGCAAGCTTGTCGTGAATGGAAACATCTCGACGACGACCACCACCGTGGCAAATGGCGGCACGCTCGGTGGCAGCGGCACCGTGGGTTCCGTCATCGTCCAGAATGGCGGCACCATCTCGCCGGGAAACAGTCCGGGCATTCTCAACGTGGATGGCGACTACAGCCAGAGCGGCACGCTCGTCATCGAAGTCAATGGCCTCACCCCGGGCGCGCAGCATGACCAGTTGAATGTGGACCGCTTGAGCGGCGAGGGCTCCGTCACTCTCGGGGGATCTCTCAGTGTTCTTTTCGGAGGAGGGGCTTATACAAATGGAAATCTCGTCTTCATCCTCTTGAACGACGGTTCGGACGCCATCAACGGCACCTTCTCCGGGCTTGCCCAGAACGATGTCGTCACCACCTTCGGCGGTTTCGACTGGAGGATCAGCTACACCGCGGATTCGATCGGAAATTCTTTCAACGGTGGAAATGACATCGCCCTCATCGCCGTTCCCGAGCCCCGCACCGCTCTGGTCGCCGCTCTCGGGTTGGCCGCTTGCCTGCGCCGCCGCCGCACCCCTTCCTTGCCTTGATCCTGCGGAACGCCGCCGGATCCGATCCGTGCGAGCCCGTATCGGCATGATCCTCGGTGTGGGACGACCGGCGCGCTCCGCGCTGGATTCCATGCGCATCATTTCATCATCCATGCGCATCGCCGTTCCTGATTGCGGCGTATTCATGCGGAAACCATGAAACGCATCATCCGATGGATGGGGGCGCTCGCGATCAGCACGATGGCGGCCGCCATGGCAGGCGAAGCGGGAATCCAGGCCGTCGTGAGGGCGGATCAACCGGGGCACCGGATTCCGGAAACGCTCTACGGCATCTTCTTCGAGGATATCAACCAGGCTGCCGATGGCGGAATCTACGCCGAGTTGATCGCCAACCGCGGATTCGATTGGCCGTCCCAGGGATTGGAGGCCTGGTCGAAGGAATACCGGGGTGCTGGAACGGCAAGGCTGACCCGCGAGGCGGGCTTCCCCCTGCATCCGGCCACCGCTCAATTCCTCCGGATCGAGGTGCTTCATCCCGGAAGAAACAAGGCGGGCGTCGGTGTATCTAACAGCGGCTTCGGGGGCATCGCTCTCAAGCACGGTGCGATCTACGATCTCGCATTCCATGCCCGACCCCACCCCGGCTATGAAGGAGGTCTGACGGTGGCCCTCGAATCGAAATCCGGCGCGGTCCTTGCTTCGTTCCGGATCGATCCCGGTGACTGGAAAAACCGTCGGCCTCCGACAAGATCCGCATCCCCGGTCGAGCCGATGGTGCCGCCGGAATGGGAGAAGTATGAGGCGGAACTCAAACCGACGGCGACCGTGGATGACGCGAGACTCGTGATCCTTTGTGATGCGCCCGGCACCGTGGACCTTGAATTCGTTTCCTTGTTCCCACGGGACACCTACAAGCAACGCCGCAACGGATTGAGGGCGGACCTGGTCGAGCTCCTGAAGGCGATGAAACCCGGCTCCATGCGCTTCCCCGGCGGCTGCATCGTCGAGGGCACGGACCTTGCCAATCTCTACGACTGGAAGCGCACGGTCGGCCCGGTCGAGGGGCGCCCCGTCAACCACAACCTCTGGGGATACTGGCAGTCCGGCGGACTCGGGTTTTTCGAATACTTCCAGCTTGCGGAAGATATCGGTGCCGCCCCGCTTCCGATTCTTGCCGCAGGCATGTCCTGCCAGTTCAAGAAGTCGGAAATGATCCCGCTGGATGGACTGGACCGTGTGATCCAGGATGCGATCGACCTGATCGAGTTCGCCAATGGCCCCGCCACCACGCCCTGGGGAAAGGTCCGGGCGGACATGGGGCATCCGGAGCCGTTCCAGCTCAGGATGCTGGGCATTGGAAATGAAAACTGGAGTATGGATTTCATCAGCCGTTATGAGGTGATTTACAAGGGCATCAAGGCAAGGCATCCGGAGATTGAAATCATTTCGTCCGCTGGTGCCGGGCCTAATGGCGAGTCGTATGATCTTGCCTGGGACCGTATTCCGAAAATCGGAGCCCAATGGATCGATGAGCACTATTATGTCTCCTCGGACTGGTTGTTCCAGTCCACCGGAAGATATGACAACTTCAGTCGCAAGGGACCCCGGGTCTATGTGGGCGAATACGCCTGCCACCTTCCTGACAAGGCCAACAGCCTGTTCGCCGCCTTGGCGGAAGCGGCGATGATGACGGGTTTTGAGAGAAACTCGGACATCGTCGGCATGACGGCCTACGCCCCGCTGTTCTGCAAGATCGGCGGCTCCCAGTGGACGCCGGACCTGATCTGGTTCACCAACACCCGCTCATACGGAACGCCTTCCTATCACGTCCAGAAACTCTTCGGCACGAACCGTCCGGACCAGCTTCTTCCCATCGAGGTGAAACGGGCACCCGTAACGCCGTCGGCATCCGGGGCGATCGGCTTGCAAACATGGCGCAGCGCCGCCGAGTTCAAAGACCTCCGCGTGACTCACGGGGCCCGCGTGCTCTATGCCTTCGACGCCGCCAAAGGTCTCGACGGATGGAGCCGTCCGGTGCAAGGCAACTGGGAGCTTGCAGGCGGCTTGTTGCGGCAGACGGACGCCAAAGTGGAAACCAGCGTCATCCGCATCGGCGACCCAGCGTGGGCGGATTACACGATCCGTCTGAAAGCCCGCAAGATTGCCGGTGAAGAAGGATTCATCGTGCGTTTCCTCGAACGGGACGGCAACCACGTCCATGTCAACTTCGGCGGGTGGGGAAACAGTGCGCACGGCATCGAGCGTAGTGGTTCCGGCCCGCTCCTGCGCAAACCCGGATCAATCGAGTCCGGACGTTGGTATGAGGTGGAGATTTCCCTCGAAGGCGACCACTTGAGCGCCAGCCTCGACGGTGAGAAGCTGTTTGATCACGTCAAGGTTCCTGCTCCGTCCACACCCAGAGTGGAGATCGTGGCTGGATATGATCGGAAGGCAGGCGAGCTCGTGGTGAAGTGTGTGAATCCACTGGGCATTCCATCCTCATTGCAACTTGAGCTTGCCGGTGCCCGCCTTCCCGTTGGCAAGGCCCGCCGCATCATCCTTTCCGGAGATCCCGCGGCGATCAATGATCTGGATCAACCGGACCGCGTTGCACCGGTCGAAGACTCTCTGCCAGTAAACGGGCGGAACTTGTCCTGCGAGCTGAAGCCCAGCTCCCTGACGGTGATCCGCTGCAAATCCAGCATCCCCTGAGTGGGGGATCCCGGGCTGCCGCCCCGGGGTGGCTCATGGTTCTTGCAGGGTCATCCAGACCGCTCCAAGCTCAGCTTGTGAAATCTGGAATGATTCGGCTGATGGCGATCCCGTCCGTGTGCGCGATGGTGCGGATCGCCATGCTGCTTGCGACCTTCGCTCAGTCGGCAGCAGCCCGGAATGAGGAAGCGCGCTGGGATCGGATCGGCAGCCTTCGCCAGATGTCCCGCGCTGAAGCTGCACGCGGGCTGCCGGTCCGTGTTACTGGAACCTGCATCTATGCGGCGAATGATGACTTTTTCATCCATGACGGCACTCATGGAATCTGGGTCAGCTCGTTTACGGCGAGGTCACGCGGCCTCTTGAAGGACACCTCTGGCCTCGCGGGACTGGTCCCCGGTCGAACCCTGGAGGTGGAGGGACGCATCGATCCCGGCGGGTATGCCCGGCAGATCCTTCCGGTGGTGATTCGTCAAACCGGACAAGGGGCATTGCCCTCGCCTGTTAGACTCACGGCCGAACAACTGGTCGCTGGCAACGAGGATGGCCAACTCGTCGAAATCGAAGGTGTGGTCCAGGAGGTTCAGGTGCTATCAGATCGGACTGTTTGCTCGCTGGTTTCCCAAGGAGTGAACTGTTTGTTCAGCCTGCAGGGGAACCAGATCGGGAGTCTTCCATCCCTGGTGGACGCGCGGGTGCTTGCCGTCGGTGCCTTCGCCCCGGATTTCAACAACCGATCGGAAGCTGTTCTTCCAAAGATCATCGCTTCATCGCCGGATTGCATCCGCATCATCAAACCTCCTCCGGCGGACCCGTTTGAGGCCCCTCGGGTCGGTCTTTCCGAGCTTCGAAGGTTTTCACCTGGATCACCTTTGTTCCACCGGAAGGTCACCTCGGGGATTGTGACCTTCGTCAGGCCTGGTGAGTTCTTCTTCCTGCAGGACGGCAACACCAGCGTTAGAGTGGCCTCCGATGCCACAGGAGTGAAGCCCGGTTGGATGGTGGATGTTGCAGGATTCATCGACACAACCCAGCATCTCGCCGCACTTCGAAACGGATTCGTTCGGAAAACCGGTGTGGCCGAGACTCCGGTGCCGCAGCTTGTTTCTGCCAGGGACCTACTCAAGTCCGCAAGCTGGCAGTCGGGCTCCCGCGCATCCGCTGCCGATCTCAGCGGCCACATCGTCACCCTGCGGGGTGTCATCCGGAGGGTGGACCGCTCCAGTCCGCCAGCACCGTTCGCGGTTTGGTTGGAGAGCGATGAGATGCTCTTTCCCGCCCACCTTTCTCCGGGAGCCTTGATTGGTGACCATCAGGTGGACCGATGGCAGATCGGTGCCGAAGCCGAACTCACCGGAGCCTGCGAACTCGATTTCCGCGGGCGGCCGGACCCGCTGGGCCTCTACGATCCAGTCGGTTTCCACCTGTGGTTGGCATCCCCCGAAGATCTGAAGGTCGTCCGGCCCGCCCCATGGTGGGACACGCGCCGACTATGGATCGCACTCATGGGCACGGGCTTGGCCGCCCTGGTGGCAATCGCGGGTGTAGCCATGCTGCGCCGCCAGGTGAAAAGACAGGTGGGCATCATCGCGAGAGAACTCGAAACCAACGCCGTTGCATGCGAACGGGAGCGCATCGCAAGGGATTTGCACGATACGCTGGAGCAGCAACTCACCGGTGTCGCCATGCAATTGGAGAGTCTGGCCAAGTCCCCGCAGTCGCGATCGCCCGGGTTTGCAAGCCGCCTGACTCTTGCCGGCCGCATGCTCCAGCACTCGCGCGAGGAGGCCCGGCGATCGGTGTGGGACTTGCGCAACCGGGTTTTGGAAAACCATGGTTTTGCGGCCGCTCTGGAAAGCCTCGCCGCATCCGCTGCCATTGATGGAGGCCCCGGAGTTTCCACGAAAATCACAGGTTCCCGCGCCCACCTGCCATCGACGGTGACCTATCAACTCCTCCGCATGGCCCAGGAGGCGATCGCAAATGCCCTGAAACACGCAAGTGCCGCCCATATCCTCATCTCCCTCGACATGGCAGCGGATCATTACCTCCTCGTCATCCACGACGATGGCCGTGGCTTTGACGCGGAGCATGTCAATCCGCAGGGACTTCCACATTTCGGATTGATCGGAATGCGCGAACGTGCATCCAGAATCGGCGCCGAACTGACCATCACATCCCAACCCGGATGCGGCTGCACGGTTCGTGTGAGACTGCCATTGAAATCTTCATGAAAACGCCCATCCGCCTCCTCATCGTGGACGATCACGTCATGATCCGCCTCGGCATGGCCGCCCTTATGGCAGACGAACCGGACATCGTGGTGGTCGGCGAGGCTTGCAATGGCGCGGAGGCGGTCTCGCGATTTGAGGAACTCCTTCCGGACGTCACCGTCATGGACGGCATGCTGCCGGACATCCACGGGGTGGATGCCACCCGGGCCATCCTTGCAAGGCATCCCGATGCGAAGATCATCCTGGTTTCAATCAACGAATCCGCCGAAGACATTCACCGGGCCATCGAGGCAGGGGCCGCCGGCTACGTCTCGAAGTCCCAGAATCAGGACGTCATCGTCAGGGCCGTCCGCAGCGTAGCCGGTGGTGAATCTTTCCTGGAGCCTGAACTCGCACGCCGCCTGTCCGCCCGGGCCGCCACCAACACGCTCAGCCAGCGCGAAATCGAAGTCCTGCGCCTCGTCGCCGAAGGGCGGGTCAACAAACAGATCGGGGGCGAACTCGGACTCTCGGAAAACACCGTGAAAACCCACATCGCCCGCATCATGGGCAAACTGGACGTCCACGATCGAACCAGCCTCGCGATGCGGGCGGTGGCGCTCGGATTGCTCCGTTGAGACCAGTCCGAAAACGAAGCGTCGGCACCGCGCTGCCTGCTCGAAAACCGGTTATTCACCTGATCGGGTGACAATTCGACTCTCGCGGCGAGGGTGGCGAAGGATAGGTTTTTGTAGCTTCTCCGTTGCGACAAACCCACCTCCCGCTCGGTGTTGCAAAAGCACTGCCATGCATCGGATGGCGGATCCTCAGACAACCCATATGAAAACCTCGATCAATCGATTGTTCCAAACCATCACGATCAGCGTTGCGATCGCGCTTTCGTCTGCCTACGCGGCGGATGTCACTTCCACGACCACCGAGACCTACACCGACACCCAGGTCTACGACAACGGAACGTTCGGTGGTGGAGATGGAAGGGTCATCACCTTCAACTCCGGTGCCAACTACACCTTCAACGGGAACCTGACCATGCCCCTCGCATGGCACCATGTGATTCTCAACAGCGGAGCCTCGCTCACGGTCGCGGGAACCATCAGCACGGACGTGAGCGG
>JAIXOR010000047.1 GCA_027486655.1 Verrucomicrobiaceae bacterium
AGTTTGCCCTCGGCGAGGATGTGCTGCTGACCGGCCACCTCCTCGATCGACCGCGGCCTCATGCGCGAGGCAAGCGGCTCCGCCGGCGGCTCCTTGCGGGCACCTTCGGCAGGGATGGAAAACAAATCGCTCATGCTCGACGCCAAAGACCCTGAATGAAACCGCCCCTTTGCACGAGTGCGAAAACCGGGATTGCTTGCCCCACCCGCCACGGACGATGAAAGTGCCGCCGGGGGGACTCGAACCCCCACGGGCCTTGCGGCCCAACGGATTTTAAGTCCGGAGCGTCTACCATTCCGCCACGACGGCCTTCCTTGAATCCCCGGGATGCCCGAGGCCGCCCGCAGAAAAGGGTAAATGCAGCCCTCCGTCCAGTCTCCCCTTCCACGTTCTTCTTGAAGTCACATGCGATCGATTTAATCGATGTATTCAATCGATTGTTTCTTTTGGAACTTGCCGCGTTGATCCTTAGTTATTTCAATTAATTGAAAATTTCTCTAAATTTATCTGAACATTTTCCAAAAATTCTTGTCATCCTACGCATATGCGTGTAGGGATTTGCGTAGTCCCACTCATGAAAACGCACGCCTCACCCCAGCCCACTCCCGAGAAAACGCACGATTCATCCCGAGCGTCCGTCATCAAGGCGCTATGGGTGATGGTGGATGGACCGAAGCGCCTCTTCACAAGCAAGATCAGCGGGAAGTGTGCAGCGTGGATCGCCCTGCTTTGCTCGCCTTCGCTGCTGGCCTGTGCTCTGCTGAGCCTGCCGGCCTTGATTTTCCAATCGCCGAGTCAGAATGCGTATTTCCACTTCGGTCGCGTGGTGGAGCAGGATCCGACGCGCTGGCTGGTATTCGCCCTGGCCGCGGTTTGCGTCCTGATCGCGCCCACCCTTCCGGCGACCATGGAAGGACCGGACTTGCGAGAGGATTTTTGATTTTCCGGGTAATTCGTTCGGAGTTCGCGATCGGCACGTCACTCTCACGAGGGCGTGCCGATTTTTTTCGTAGAAATAGTAACCGGTAAGAGCGCCGTATTGGCGGGGTCCTGTGATTCGAGCCTCCATCATCCTGATTTCCGCTGCCGGAGCGACCGCCGCCGAGGTGGTGACTTACGAAGATCACGTCCTGCCGGTCTTCCAGCAGGCCTGCCTCAACTGTCACAATCCCGACAAGACGAAGGGCGGATTGGATTTATCGTCCTACACGGGAGCCATGAAAGGAGGCTCCGGCGGGAAAATCGCCGAACCCGGCGACACCGGATCGACCCTCATCGCGGTGGTCAAACACAGCGCCGAGCCCAAGATGCCGCCGGAGGGCGACAAACTGTCGAACGAGCAGATTGGAATCCTCGTCAAGTGGATCGAGGGAGGACTGCTGGAAACCAAATCCTCGACGGCGAAGAAGCCGACCAAGCCGAAGTTCTCCGCTCCGGTGGGTTCGGACCCGGCGGCAAGACCGGAGGGTCCCCCGCCCATGCCGGCGCACCTTCTCCTTGAACCTCCGGTCGTCACGGGATCCGCCTCGGCCGTCCATGCGATCGCCGCCTCACCATGGGCTCCATTGGTGGCGATCACCGGACAGAAGCAGGTGCTCCTCCATCGGACGGATACTCTCGAACTTGCAGGCATCCTTCCGTTCCCTGAAGGTGATCCCGTTTCCCTGTCCTTCACGCCCGATGCCCGCTACCTGATCGTCGGCGGCGGAGTACCGGGGAAATCCGGAGTGACCGTCACTTTCGACGTCACGAACGGATCCCGGCTCCTTGCCACCGGGAAAGAGTTTGACAGCATCCTCGCCGCAGACGTGCGGCCCAGCTTCGACATCGTCTGCACCGGCGGCCCTTCAAAGCTCCTCAAATTCTGGAATACGGAAACCGGGGAGGCCATCCATTCGATCAAGAAACATACCGACTGGATCACGGCACTCGACCTCTCCCCCGATGGCGTGCTTCTGGCCAGTGGCGACCGCAACGGCGGCGTTTGGGTTTGGGAAAGTGAGACCGGCAACGAGTTTCACACCCTGCGAGCCCATCAGGCGGCGATCACCGCAGCGGCGTTCCGTTCGGATTCGAACATCCTGGGGACCTCTTCGGAGGACGGAACCATCCGGTTCTGGGAGATGAACGGCGGCTCGGAGGTGAAGAAGATCGATGCCCACCCGGGTGGAGTCACCGCCTTTGCCTTCGCCCGGGACGGCTCCTCGGCAAGCACAGGGCGGGACATGAAGGTCAAGCTCTGGAAGCCGGACTTCACCCATGCGAGGGACCTGTCCCAAGCCCTCCCCGCATTGCCGACTTCCGTGGCAATCGATATGGAAGGGAAGCGGGTTTTCGTCGGAGACGCCATCGGCCAGGTTCATGTGTTCGAAGCCAACGATGGCAAGCCCGCCGGAGTGATTCCCAGTAACCCACCCCTCATCGAAACGCGACTCGCCGAGATCGATGCCAAGATCGCCACTCTCGGGAAAAGCCTGCAAGGAGCCCTCGCCGAGTTGGAGACCCACAAGGGGCGTCTCGAATCCGGCAAAAACGAACTGTCCGCCCTCGAAGCCGCCCTGCACCAAGCCAACGAGACCAAGAAAAACGCCGAGGCAGAAGCCGCCAAACAGGCGGACGAAGCTCGCCGGAAGACCGCCAGCGAGGCCGCCGCGGCATTCACCGCGGCAGAGTCTGCCGTCCGCGAGAAAAAACAGGCCCTCGCCGGGCTCGAAACCGCCGCTTCCGTCGCGGAAACCTCCTTGCGAGCCGCAGAGGCCGACATGGAACCTCTGCGGACTTCCCGAAATCGATGGACGGCTGCCGCCATCCTCGCCAAGGCCCTGCACGCCCAAGCCCGGGCAGAAGACCGATCCCGGCATCTGGAGGAAGCCCAGAGCGAGTTCAGCTCCGTCGCAATCAAACTCCAGGCCCAGGCGAACCGCCTGAACGAAAAACGCTCTGAATGGATTCGATTGAACGAGTGCAAAACCGCACCCAAACTTTCAAAAGAGTTGCTTCAAGAAATCGAATTTACCCTTTCCGCAATACAGATTTCCTTAAGCAAAGAAGAGGAAGTTTATAAAGAACTGGAAACCAAATTGGAAGATGCCTCCCGCCGAATCGATCCGGAAGCGGAAGCCTATTGGCAATCCAGATTGGAGGAACGATCCCATCGCGAGGCCTACCAGCAGGTCGCCGGCACCCCCTGAGGCAACCACCTCAAACCGGTTCCTCACCCCCTCCCCGCCCCACCTCATCGCGGCAAGGTTTTTTCTTGTCTGGCATGGGATTTGCCCTAGGTAACACGCGTCTTTTGTTTTTCCTATGAAACCGAGCCGAGTTTTTTTCTTTCGTCTTCAAGCCATTCTCCCTGCGGCCATTTCCATCTGTTTTCAGGGCGCGGCAGATGCAGGCAACACCTGGGATGGAGGCGGAACCTCAGCAAACTGGAGCGATGCCGCCAACTGGGATGCGAATACGGCCCCCTCATACGGCACCTTGACGTTCTCAGGTTCCACCCAAACCACCAACACGGTGGATTCCTCGGTTTCCCAAAACATCCTGCAGTGGACAGGCACGAGCTCTTGGACACTCAACAACTCCGGAGGCGCCGTGATCTCGCTCTACGACAACGGCGGAGGACAAGCCAAGATCGAGAACCTCAGCACCGGGTTGGTCACCATCAACGCACCCATCAACTTCGCCGCCACCGCCGGAACAAATCGGGGTGAGATCAATGCAGTCAACGGCAACCTCACCTTCGGCTCCGGCGGAACCATCAATGTGTCCGGATCCGCCCTCAATGAACTGCACTTCTACGGCAGCGGCAGAACGGTCACCATCAACAGCGTTCTCACCGCAGGCAGCCGGAAGCTCGTGATCGGCCCCGCCGTCACGGACAACAACACCGTCATCCTCAACGCCGCTAACAGCTATTCCGGCAACACCGAAATCAACGTCGGCACTCTCCAGGCAGGAAACAACACGGCACTCGGAACCAGCAGCGTTTTCCTTGGCAACGGCGGCACCACCTTCGCCAATCTCAGCGCCTCACTCCTGCTCAATACCGGCGGCCTCACCGTCGCCAACGCCATCACCACCAACAAGGCGGATACCGGCACCGCACTCGGCGCGGGCACCCGGACGATCGGCGGGAACTTCACCACGGGCTCATCCACATTCTCAGGCAACCTCAACCTGAACGGCGGGGCCATCCTCACCGCTGGCAACGGTGGCACGGTCAACTTCACCGGTGCCATTCAGAACGGATTGGATACCGGCAACGTCTCCCGCGACCTCACCATCACCGGCACCGGCGGCACCATCGTTCTTTCCGGAACCAATACCTACACCGGAAAAACCACAATCAATAGCGGCACCCTCTCGATCAACGCGGACTCGCGCCTTGGAACGGCACCGGCCTCCGCTGTCGCCGATCAACTCTCCATCAACGGCGGCACCCTCTCGATCACCGCCGCAGGCCAGACTCTCAGCGCCACCCGCGGCATCACCCTCGGAGCTTCAGGCGGCATCATCGACACCTCCACCATCGCGGGAGCCGGCACCACCACCACCATCGGCGGTGTGATCGCAGGATCCGGACCACTCACCCTGAGATCAACCGGAAACCTCAGCGCCGGCGGCGGCGGGGATGCCGGCCTTGGCATGAGGCTCAGCCAGGCCACCAACACCTTCACAGGCGATGTCACCATCACCTCGGGACTCGTTTCCTACGCTCACAACCTGTCCTTCGGCAACGCCTCTAACAAAATCATCCTCAACGGCGGCGGGCTTCTCGACAGCAACCTGAACATCGCCCTCTCGCGCGACATTCAGGTCCTCAGCGGAGGCGGCACCTTCCGCGCCTACGGAGCCACCACCGCCGTCTGGGGCGGAGCCATCACCGGTACGGGTACGATCAACCGGACCGATGGCGGCTCGATCACCCACTCCGGCGACCTCTCCGGCTTCGGCGGCACCTACAACGTGCAAGGAGGAACCACCGTTCTTACCGGAACCGCCGCGAGCATCGGCGGAAACTGGACGGTTGCGAATGGCACCACACTCACCGTCAACAGCACTTCCGCCCAGGCACTCAACGGCTCGGTGTCCGGCGCAGGCTCCCTCAACATCAACTCGACCTCGGCTCTCTCGCTCGGCGGATCGGTATCGATGACCGGTTCCATCACCGTCAACGGTCTTGCAACCCTCGGCTCTGGCTCATCGGTCAATCTCGGAACCGGAAGCCTGAACATCAACGGAACCGGAATCGCCACCGTGGGTTCGGGAGCCACGCTGAACTCGGACAACATCAACCTCACCGGAACCACCAGCAACCAGCTGAACATCCAGCCGGGTGCCACCGTCACCACCAAGTATTTCAACATCGGTAACAGCACCAACAACTCCGGACGGGTCGTCCAAACCGGTGGCAACGTCACCATCGCATCCGGAGGCAACGGCATGCGCATCGGCCACTGGAACAACGGATCGAATGCCGGAAGCCTCTACAATCTTTCCGGCGGCACGCTCGACGCAAGTGCCATCACTACCAACATCGGCTGGGATGGCCAGGGCGACATGATCGTCGGCGGTGGCGCCGGGTCCGCGCTCTTCAAAACCGGCGGCATCCTGCTCGATGGAAACAGCAACGGCGGTGGCAACGGAGCCGGTGACATGACGCTCACGGTTTCCGCAAACGGCACTGTCGAGGTCGGCACCAGCGGCATCAGCGCTGCCGCCTCCGGAGACCGGGTCATTCTCAACAGCGGCACCATGAAGGCCGTCGGCAACGCGAGTTGGGGCTCGGTTCTCAATGCCAACACCTCGACGACTTCCACCCTCGATGCGAACGGTTTCACCGTCACCCTGGGCAACAACCTGACCGGAAGCGGCACCATCAACCTCTCGTCTGCTACCGGCGGCATCACTTTCAACACCGGCGGCACCCAGACTGTCACCGCTGGCTTGAACGGCAGCACGCCGATCTCCAAGACAGGCGTCGGCACCACCACCCTTTCCGGCACAGGAACCCACAGCGGCACCATCACCGTCAACGACGGCCGCCTCAATCTGGCAGGCTCCACCGCCTCCCCGATTTCCGTTGTTTCGGGAAAAACCTTCGGCGGCGAGGGCAGCACCACAGGAGGACTTACTCTCACCTCGGCCAATCTCAACATCGACGCCGCAACCCCGGGCGGACTCACGGTAGGCAACCTGGTGCTGAGCGGCACGAACACGCTGCGCTTCGACACCGCTCCCGGAGTCGGCCCCATCAACGTGCTCACCTACACCGGCACCCTCACCGGCAGCTTTGGCACCAATCTGGTGTACGACACCGCAAATACGGCTAAATACCGCAGCACACCGACCTTCACCGACACCTCAGGCGTGGTCACTCTGGATATCGGTGCCAAAAACCTCTCTTGGAACGGAACCAGCGGCGGCCAGTGGAACGTACTCAGCAGCGCACGTTGGAATGCCTCGGAAATCGACCAGTTCGCCTGGGGAGATGCCGTCACCTTCGACGACACCGGCGTCACCACCGCTGTGGCCATCACTGGCGAGCTGCAGCCCTCCGCCATCACAGTCACCGGGTCCCAGAACTACACCATCACCGGTGGGGCTGGGAACTTCATTTCTGGCGCGACCGGCATCACCAAGTCCGGTTCCTCCACCCTCACGCTGAACGCACCAAACACCTTCACCGGCGCGGTCAACGTCAACGCGGGCACCCTCCAGGTCGGCAACGGAACGAACAGCACCGCATCGATCGGATCCGCGGCCGCCTCCGTCTCCTCGGGAGCCAGCCTCGTCTTCAGCCACAACGGCTCCCCCACGATCTCGAACCCGATCTCGGGCACAGGCACGCTCGCCTTTCAAGGCACCGGAGTCAGCGAGCAATCCAGTTTCACAATCTCGGGCAACAACTCGTCCTTCTCCGGAACGATCGAGGCGCGCAGCGGAGCCCGCCTGTCACTCGACTCCACCAACGACGTGGGAACCGCCTCGGTCGTTGTCAGCAACGGTGGCCAGTTGTTTCTGACCAACGGCACCACCTACACAAACGCCATCTCCCTCAACGGCAATGGATGGACGGAAGCCGCAGGGAACCTCGGCGCAGTCCGCTTCACCAACGGAGCCTCTCTTTCCGGTGCCATCACTCTCACCGGCAACAGCCGGCTCACCACCTACCTGAGCGGAGACACCGGTTTCGTCTCCGGCAACATCGGAGACGGCGGCAATGCCTTCGGCATCAACAAAACCGGCGCAGGTGTGCTTTCCTTCGGCGGCACCAACACCTACACCGGCGCCACCACGGTTGCCGAAGGGGTCCTTCGCCTCAACAGCGCCAACGCCGCTCCCGGCGGCATCGGTGCCACCGGTGGCACCTCCAATCTCTCGCTGAACGCCGGTATCCTCGGCCTCGGAAACGGCAACCTCAACCGCGCCCTCGGAACCGGGGCCGCACAAATCCAACTCGCCAACGCCTCAGGCTTTGCCGCGTTCACTGCCGATCGCACGGTGAACTTCGGAGGTGCTTCCGCCGCCGTGACCTGGGGCAGCGGCGGCTTCAGCCCCACAACCCTCGTCCTCAGTCACAGCACCGCCACCCACAATCTCATCGTCGCCAACCCGATCAACCTCGGAGCAGATGCCCGCACCGTCCAAATCAATGACGGCACCGGTGCCACCGACGGCCAATTCTCCGGCGTACTGAGCGGCACCTCCTCCCTGACCAAAACCGGCGCAGGAACCCTCGCCCTCTCCGCAACCAATACCTACACCGGCGGAACCACCATCAGCGCAGGAGTTCTCGACCTGACCGGCGGAGGCGGCGCATCCGGCACCATCCGCGGCACCGTCAACGTCAGCAGCGGAGCCACCCTGCGTCTATCATTCGGCGACGCGACCGGCTACAACACCGGTGCCGATCGGGTGTCCACCATTAACCTCAACGGCGGCACGCTCAACGTCAACACGGTCTCGAACCAGACACTCGGCAGCGCGGTCGTCAACATGACCGGTGCCACCATTTCCGGCATCGCCACCTCCAACCTCGACTTCTTCGGCGGTGCGTCGGCCATCAACACCCTCGCATCCGCCACCGGTTCCACCATCTCCGGTGTGAAGATCAACCTTCGTCAGAACAACGGTCTCGTCATCACCGTGGCCGACGGTGCTGCCGCCAGCGACCTCACCATTTCCTCCGTCATCAGCAACACCAGCGGCTTCACCAACAACATCCTTACCAAAGCCGGTGCCGGCAACCTGGTTCTCTCGGGAACGAACACCTATTCCACCGGAACCACCGTCAACGCAGGCACCCTCACGCTCGATTACGCCACCAACAACACCACCAAACTCGCCGACGCCGCCGCCCTCACCTTCGGCTCCGGAAACACGGCCCTCTCCCTCTCCGGCGGATCCCATACCGAAGTAGTGGCCTCCACCACCCTCTCCGCGGGAGCTTCCGCCAACATCTCCCGCCCCTCCGGCACTTCGGTGATCCAACTCGGCACCATCACCGTGGGAGCCAACTCCAGCCTCAATCTTTCGGCATCCGGCATCGCCACCACCAACAACACGAATGTCGGCGGCATGCTCGGAACCTGGGCCACCGTCGGCACCGACTGGGCGATGAACTCGACCAACACCACCAACGGGCCGATCACCGCCTACACCGGTTACGTCAACTACACCCGCCTCAGCTCCGGTACCAAGAGCATCGCGAACAATGCCGCGGACAACATCCGCATCCAGGAAGGAACCGGCACCGCCGCCAACCTCACCCTGGCCGCCGCCACCACCAACATCAATACGCTCAACCAGACCGCCACCGGTGGTGCCACCACGATCGACATGGGGACCAACACCCTGAGACTCGGCACCTCAGGTGGCATCCTCACAGGCAGCGGAGTCTCAGCCCTCACCATCGGAACCGCCGCCAACCAAGGCTTCCTAAGCGCCGGCGGATCCACCACCGACACCGCAGGATCCTTGTTTGTCACCAGCAATTCCTCGAATGCGCTGACCATCAACTCCCCCGTCATCAACAACGGCACCGGCGCGGTCACCCTCGTCAAGAGCGGCAGCGGAACCGTCACTCTTGCAGGCTCCACAGGTGCCACCTATTCCGGCGGAACAGTCGTCAACCAAGGCGAACTTCGCGTCAGCACCCCGAGCACCGCCGCCACCTACGCCACCCTCGGCACCGGTGCCGTCACCGTGAACTCCGGAGCCACCCTTCGCTTCTTCACCGGAAGTCATGCCAACAACCTGACTTTCACCAACGCGATCAATCTCAACAACGCCACCCTCATCAACGAGGATGGAACCCACATCCTCAGCGGTGCCGTCGCACTCACCGGGGCCAACACCGTCAATGGCATATGGTCCGGTAAAAACCTGACCCTTTCCGGAATCGTCAGCGGAACCGGCAGCCTCACCAAAACCGGCGGCGCCGGCCTCGTTCTCTCCAACATCAACACCTACACCGGCGGAACCACCGTCACCGGGGGCACCCTCACCCTCGGCAACGGCGGTGCCAACGGGACCATCCGTGGCACTGTCACCGTCGGTTCGGGAGCCACACTCAATTATTCCGCCCAAAACGCATTCGGTTACAACGCCGGTGCCTCGGTCAAC
>JAIXOR010000028.1 GCA_027486655.1 Verrucomicrobiaceae bacterium
GCCGTCCAGAAAAAAATTTCCAGCGACCCATGAAAATTTCAACTCCCCTGCGATAGATCGCCCACTACCCAAAAGCCTCGGATATCTAAATATTTAGGAATTCTTAACCAATTTGCCTCCTGGCAAATTCCCGCCCCCAGACATTTAAGACATTGACATCCAGAGCTTTGAATCATCACATCTCCAACGACAGGCCCGACCGACGGAAAATCGATCCTTGTTAGCGGGATGCCAATCTAATACTGTTCGGCCCATGAATTTTCCTGAACTCGATGGCGTAGGCGATCAGTTGTTGCAGGATTTCGAGATCGCCGTCGCTTAGTTCCGCAAGCTCGATGTCCCGCACACTGTTGGAGATGCGGAGTCGCTCCCCTTCGCCGTCTTCGTGGATTGACCAGAATCCGCCGCTTTGCCTCCACGACATGCAAGGCCGAACAAGTCGCTTCTGGCAATCGCTGCCAGCCTGTGTTTTTTCGTCGTCGTTTTCCATTTCGTTAGTTGATCGTGTTTTTTAAGGTTTGCCCTCGGCAGCGATGCCAGAGCTATGCGTTCTGCAAAAAATGAAGATTTTCACATACCTGTGGGTGGGAACTGGACTTACACTGATCTTTTCTGCCTGTGCCACACGCCTAGATGATTCGGAACCAGATCGATTACAAAATCTGAGAGGGAACGACCATAATCAAGGGAAGTTCTCGGCACCAAACCCCAATGAGACATACAGAGATGATCGAGATATTTTGCATTGTAGCGTTCACAAGGTTCCCCTGACAGAAGTTCATGGGTATTGGACTGGGAGACCCATACCGATGATAAGCCCAACTGAAGAATATATTCGATACGCTGGAGATTACCCGAATAATATTGGCCTAGCTGAATCGCTAAGCTATTCTGAGTTCACGCCTGAGCGCCACTGGTTCAGGTATTGCAAGGAATGCCAATCGGGATTGAAGCGCGCACTAACAAAAGATTAAAGAAGAAGCAGAACAATAAAGGGTGCCGCGAAGTCGTAGCGATAGCGGAGACTTCGGCTGCACCCTTTGGTTGAACAAGCCCGGAGCGACGTGTGACGCTCTCTTACTTGTCCGCCGTAGCCTCGGCGAAGGCGGATGCGTTTTGTGTTTGCAGCGCCACTGTTGGAAGCGGCCGCAACGCAGTCTGGGCGACCACTTCAGTGTCTCGCCCGATTCGATAGCGGGTGGATTTACCCGCAGCGTTCAGACTCAAGAAGCTTCCCAAGCCTGACGGCGCGTCGAATGGCATGGTTTTGACGACAAGCGGACATGATGCGCCGTGACTTCGTCCTTGGGATCGGAAGAAGCCGGGCATGCGTGCGGTGGGTGTGTGACGGATCATGCGCAGGATCGTTGGGCGGGTGGCGGGCGGGCGCAACGCCATGCGGGGAGGAGCCGCAGCAACCGGGTCATCGGTTGATCACAGCACGGGCATTTGAAGACATGGGGTGGATTGGGTGGCGGAGTAGCTGCAGCGCCGATGAGCAAGGGCCTTCCGGTGTGGAAGGCGATGCGCTCGCGTTTCTTGTGCGCGGCAGGATGACAATAGCCATGATAACGAATGGCTCGCAATCCGCGCGGCAGGACATGGCGCAGGTAGCGGGCGACGAATTCGGCACCGGTAAGGGTTTCGACGCGCGGGGCGTCGCCCTTGGCTCGGTCCTTGTAGCGGAAAGAAACATGGGTGTCGGTGATGGAAAGGATGCGTGAGTCGCCGATGGCAGTGCGGCAGACATATCTGCCAAGATATTTGATGATGTTTTCGCCGCTGCCGAAGGGTTGGAGATGCACGCCCCAGTCCTTGTGCCAGACGGCGGGATCGATGGCGGGCAGGTCGTGTTGCTTGCGCAGTGCGGAGAGGACATCGCGAAAACGGGCGCGGAACACGTTTCGCAAAGCGGGCTGCGGGACGAGGAAGTTGACGTTCCTGACTGTGACCACACGACCAGCGGCGTCAATGCCCGCGCCTGGCACGATGCAGTGGAGGTGCGGGTGAAAATGCAATCTCTGGTTCCAGGTGTGGAGCACCATGGTGAAGCCGCTGGTAGCGGCTCCGAGCCATTTGGGATTGGCGAGCGTGTCGGAGAGGGCGGAGGACGCGGCGGCAAAGAAGAGTTGATAGATTTCCTTCGCGGCGGTGGCGAAGAACAGCGGGCGGAGTTCTTCCGGTAGCGTGAAGGTGACCATGAAGTAAGGAGCGCCGACGCGTTTTCCGAGCTGGCGTTCCACCCAATCGGCGGTGGCGCTCTTGCCGCACTGCGGGCAGGAGCGGTGGTTGCAGGAATGAAAGTGGAATTCGCGTTTTCCACATGCGCCACAAGCATGGAGATGCCCGCCCATTTCCGCGGTGCGGCAATGGTTGACAGCCCAGACGGCGCGGCGCTGCGCCTCGCCCATGGTGTGATGATGCTCACGCGCATGGGCGGGCAGGAAGCGGCGCAGCGCTTCGATGACGGAGGCGGCCATGGTTGGCTTTTGGCGGCCGGTTTATCTAACGGGGCAGTTCGCGGCACAGGCGCTCCACCAGCGCGCGGCTGTCCTGCTCGCTGCGGTGGGTGAGGTGCAGATAGATCATGGTGGTGTCGATGTGGCAGTGGCCCAACAAGGCCTGGACGGTGTGCAGGCTGGCTCCGGCCTCGACCAGGTGGGTGGCGAAGGAATGGCGCAGCGTGTGCACCGTGCAGACGGGGATGTTGAGTTCCTTGCGGGCGGCAACCATCAGTCGCTGCAACGAACTGACGGGCATCGGGCGGATGGCCTCGCGCATGCGGCGGGCGACGTCGGCGGGCGGACAAGGGCCACGGCCGACGTTGGGGAAAAGCAGCAGCGGATGGCGGTGGATTTTCCAATAGCGGCGCAGGTCCTTGATCATGGTCTGGGAAATGGGCACCATGCGGTCCTTGCGTCCCTTGCCCATGCGGATCCAGAGCTTGCCGTTTGCGGCATCGATGTCGTGGATGGTCAGCGCGAGGCACTCCGAGAGGCGCAGGCCGCAGCAATAGATGAGTTTGATGGGAATGCGGTAACGGCGCAGCCGGATGTGGCCGAGCAGGCGGATGACTTCCGCACGGGTCAGCACGGCGGGATGAGTTTCCTCATCCTTCGTGCGAATCTGGGAAAAGATCTTCCACTCCGTGTGCTCCAACATGCCGACGAAGAAGAGTTTCGCGGCTGCGGCGGACTGGCGGATGGTCTTGGGCTTCCAGCGTTTGACGGTCTTGACGTGCAGGATGTAGTCGCGGAGACGCTGCTCGGTGATCTCGGCCGGATCACACCCACAGAACTCGTGGACCAGGCGCATCTGGCGGTAGTAGGAATGGCGGGTGCGCGGGGCGTCGAATTTCAGAGCGAGAAACTCGGCGAAGCAGCGCATCGAGGGATAAGGATGTGAATCATAATCGAGCGGATCGCGCTGGGCGCGGCCTGCGAGAGGCCGGTAAGCGTGGGGCAGCTTCTGGTAGCCTGCCTCGTCGGTGCGCTCCGCCGGCGTTTTGGCTTGGCGGTAGGCGCGGGTTGAGTTTTGATTCGGTTGGTTGTCGGGGTTGGTGCTGTTGTTGTTTTGCATAGCCCCACGACTATGACCACCAACCCCGCAACCAACCACTCCGCCCGACCTCCACCATCACGTAAGAGCCACAAACTCTAACCTCAACAGCCTGCCGCGTAGCGGCTTAGTTCAACAAGCCGCGCCATGCAACCTCTACCAGCCGCTCAGTTTCGATGATTTCCCGTATCTCCAACCTCAACCCCGTGATCGACTTGCGCCCTCGCTGGTAGTGGTGCATGCGCTCATCGTTCGCTAGAGAATGAAGACTTTCATACAGCTCGCCATCTTGGTTGCCGCTTCCAGTGTCTTCATGGCCCTTCATGAGATGCTGTGCCAGACGTGGCAGCCGATGTTCTGGTTGATCA
>JAIXOR010000009.1 GCA_027486655.1 Verrucomicrobiaceae bacterium
GAAGACGACGAAGACGACGAAGACGACGAAGACGACGAAGACGACGAAGACGACGAAGACGACGAAGACGACGAAGACGACGAAGACGGAAAGGAAAAGTGACCGATGGCGGATGGCTCCCTTCTTCTGTTAGGCATTGCCGGACCGGAGCTCACTCCGGAAGAAGCGGCGCGTTTCCGCAGCCTGCAGCCCGCGGGTTACATCCTTTTCAGCCGCAACATCGTCAGCCCCGGGCAGACGCGCCGGCTCACCGATGACTTGCGCGGCTTGTCGGTGGACACGCCGATTCTCGCGATCGATCAGGAAGGCGGCCGGGTCACCCGGACCAAGGAAATCGCACCGGCTGCGCCCTCCGCGCCGGCCCTTGCGGCCTTGGGGGATCCGGTGAGGATTGCAAAGGCCGGCGCCCTTACCGGCGACCTGCTCGGCCTGCTGGGATTCAATCTGAACTTCGCCCCGGTGCTGGATCTCGATCACTTTCCGGACCGGCAGAACGCCCTGCGCGGCCGCTGCTGGGGACGGGATCCCCAGCGGGTCATCGATCACGCCGGCCAGTGGAATCGCTGGATGAGAAAAAGCCGCATCGCCAGTTGTGCAAAACACTTCCCGGCTTGCGGCCGCGCGCTTTCCGATCCCCACCACGATCTTCCCTCGTCGCCCGCCACCTTGGAGGAGTTGCTGCGTGAGGACATCCTTCCCTACACCGCCCTGATGCCCGAGCTCGATGCCGTGATGCTCGCCCACGTCGAGTTTCCGCACATCGATCCGGAGCTTCCGGCCTCGCTGTCGCCGCGCGTCATCCGTCGTTTTCTGCGCGACCAACTCGGCTTCGACCGCCATCTGGTTCTCACCGATGATCTCGACATGGGAGCCATCGGCTCCCGCTACGGACGCGGGCAGGACGTGAAGCTTGCCATCAGCGCCGGCAATGACCTCGCGCTGATCTGCCACCGCACGGAAACCGCCGGGATCGCCGCGCAGGCGATCGCCGAGCTGCCCCACCCGGTCGTCGCGGATGCCCGTGAACGCGTCGAGAGATTCCGCAACACGCGTCTTCATCACCCGCCGGCCTGGTCGGACGGCCGCTGGGCCGCCACCTGCGAGGCGCTTGCCAGACTGGCGGAAGAAGTGCCTGCCGAGGATGCCGGCCCGCCTGCATCGAGCCCGGTGGCGGACTACTGAGCGGCACCCGGATTTTCAGGAAATCCTGCGAATATTTTCGTGTCACCTCCGTCACAGCGACTAGACTCGCGGCACCCCCGCGTTCCATCCCTGATGAAACTCATGAAAAGACACCTCCTCTCCACCATCGCCGCCGTCATCGCGCTTGCCGGCATGTCCTCCCCGCTCCACGCCGCCAAAGTGCGCCTCGAAGGGTCGGGGTATTACGAGCTCGGAAACTCGGTCAACTACGACAGCAACGGCAAGAAACAAAGCGGACGCAAGTACACGCTCGGAGCCAACTTCTACCACAACGGCAAAATCAGCATGGAGTGGATCATCAACCGCTCCGGCTACAAGACCGGTGATCTTAGCTTCGAGTTCTGGGGCATGCCCTACTATGGAGCCACTTCCGGAAAAGTGCTCATGACCCGCTCGCTGGACCGCCTCTCGGCCTACGACGACTATCACAAGAAGTATCGCAAGGGCGACGCTCTCTTCCTGGACCAGTACCGCTTCCCGGAAATCAGCATCTGGGAGTTCACCTCGAACGGCTGGCGCTTCCGCGACGCGCTTTCGTTCAAGCGCAAGAACCTCCTCTAACAGAAACCGACGCCTTCCATCGCCGGGATCCGGATCACACCGGTCCCGGCCTCTTCATTTCCAGCCCCCGCGCTTCATGAAACCCGCAGGAATCGCCACCGTAGCCGCCGTCATCGCCCTCGCGGCGGGCGTGGCGGGATTCGTCATCGGCCGGTCCAGCGCTCCCCACCGCCCCGCGGTGCGGCCCGCCGCCGCGGAAGCCTCTGCCGCTCGTCCGGAAAAACCCGCGCGGCCCGCGCTCGCGCCGCAGGAACTGGATGGACTGCGAAAGGAACTGGATCGCCAGGCCGACCCCATCGAGCGCTTCAAGACCGCCACACGCCACCTGGAAGCGTGGATCGAAAGCGCGCCGCAAGACGCGCTCGCCTGGCTGATGACCCAGGAGGCCACTTCCCGCCGGGATGAGGTGATCCGCATGGCCCTCGCGCAGTTTGCCGAAACCGACCCCAAGGGCGCGGCCGAGTGGACCCTCGCCCATCTGCAAGGGGCCGATCTCAACAACACCCTGCTCGGCATCGCCGAAACCTGGGCCTCGCAGAACGGCCGGGAGGCCGCGGAGTGGTTCGCCAGCCAGCCGCCCGGCAAGATTCGCGATGGGGCGATCGAACACCTCGTCTTCCAATGGGCCTGCGACGATCCCGTGGCCGCCCTCGCCTACCTCAAGGACCGGCCCGCGGCCGAGGCGCTTTCCCCCACCCTGCGGCGGGCTGCCTACGCCGGCTGGGCCAAGACCGACCCGCAAGGCGCGGCTGCCGCCAGCCTGGAATCCAGCCGTGTCCACGGGGACCCCGAGCAATTCGCCAACACCCTGGCCAACTGGGCGACGATGGATGCCAATGCAAGTTCCCGCTGGCTGAAGGAAAACGTGACCCGGGACAGCGAGCGCCTGCCCGCCATCGTCCAGCTCGCCGAGATCTACCCCCACCAGTCGCCCGCGGCCGGACGGGCCTGGCTGGACTCCCTGAGCCCCGCCGAGAAAGCCGCGGCCATCCATCCTTTCGCCGCCGCGTGGGCGGAGTCCGATGCACCCTCGGCCGCTGCCTGGCTTGCGGAAACAAACCCGCAAGGCCTCGCACCGGAGGCCGGCGCCGCCATTCTCCACGGATTCTTCTCGAAGGACTCGGATGCCTACTTCAAGTGGCGCGATTCCCTGCCCGAGGGCCCGCTCAAAACCCAGGCCGCGCAGATCGGCGTGGCGGGTCGCGACGATTGAGCCCGCAACTCAACGGGAAAGCACCCAGGCGATGTGCGGGGTGTAGAGGTCCGGCTCCAGCAGGAACGAATCGTGGCCCTTGTCCGAGTGCACCGTGATGTGCATCACATCGACCTTGGCCTTTTCGAGATGCCGCACCAGTTCGGTCTGCTCCTCCGGATAGAAACAGAAATCCGAGTCGATGGAAAACACCAGCCAGCGCTGGCCGGCCTGGCGGGCGCGTTTGAAGAGTTCCGCCGGGTTCTCGGCATCGCCCTCGGCGGTGGCATCGTAGCGGGACCAGAGATCGATGATGCGCAGATAGGTGTTCGCATCGAAGCGTTTCACGAACTTCTTGCCCTGATGGAGCATGTAGCTCTGGAACTGGTCGCGCACCCGGTACCAGGCGAGCACGTCGTCCGGCTGCACCACATCCCGCCTCGCACGCCGCTCGATGGAATCGAGGTGCACGAAGGTCTTGTGGGAAATCATCCGCGCCAGCGCCAGGCCGTAGAGCGGCGGCGACTCGTCGTAGTAATCCCCGCCGTGGAAATGCGGGTCGTTTTCGATCGCGAGGATCTGCTCGAAAAGGATGAGCCGGTTGAGCACCGTGGTTTTGAAACCCGAGGCGATGGCGATCACGTTGCGCACCCGGTCCGCGTGGCGGGTGGCGAAGGTGAGGGCGATCAAGCCACCCACCGAGGGGCCCACCACGGCGAGCAGCGTGCCGATGCCGAGGTGGTCCAAGAGGCGGGAGAACACCTCCACCTGGTCCGCGGCGCTCACGGCAGGGAACGAGGAGCCCCACGGTTTTCCGGTTTCCGGATTCACCGAGGCCGGTCCGGTGCTGCCATAACAACCGCCCAAATAGTTGCCGCAGATGATGAAGTGCTTGCGGGTGTCCAGCGCCTTGCCCGGGCCGATCATGTCCTCCCACCACCCGGCGTGCAGTTCATCCTGCCACAGCGGCCCCACGCCCTCGATGCCGGGATTGCGGCCGGCCGCGTGGTGGGAGCCGGAAAGCGCGTGAAAGAGGAGAATCGCATTCGACTTGTCCTCGTTGAGCGTGCCCCAGGTCTCGTAGGCAATGCGCGCGCCGGGCAGCAGCCCCCCGTCGCGGAGCCGGATCGGCTCGGCGGGGCTGCCGGTTTCAAAAAACTGCGTGCGGGTCTCTGCGGGCATGGCGCGCGCAGCCTATCGGGCGGCCCCGGCTGGCGCAAGCCGTGTTGCAGGGGCTTCAGAGAGCGGTGGAGCGGACCGTTTCCAACTTCCCGCCGATCCTCACCCTGGCATCCTGCGGCACCGCCGAGCGGAGGCGGTACTGGCTCACCCGGCCCTGCCTCCATTCCAGATCCACGGTGAATCCACCACGGGCGCGGAGACCGGCCACCTTGCCGTCCGCCCAGGCCGCGGGCAGCGCGGGCAACAGCGTGATCACTCCATCGTGGCTCTGCACGAGCATCTCCGCCACCGCCGAACAACCGCCGAAATTGCCATCGATCTGAAACGGCGGATGGAGGCACATCAGGTTGGGGGCTCCGCGGCCGATCAGCATGGAGACCAGTTTCGCGGCGCGGTCACCGTCGTTCAGGCGGGCCCAGAAATTCGCCTTCCAGGCCATCGACCAGCCGGTGGAGGCATCCCCACGGCGGTCGAGCGAGCGGCGCGCGCCTTCTAACAACTCCGGGGTGTTCGAGTTGATCTCGGTGCCCGGATAGAGCCCCCAGAGGTGGGAGCTGTGGCGGTGGTGGATCTCGGTTTCCTCGAAGTCCTGCTGCCATTCCATGATGCGGCCCGCCGGGTTGAGGCGAGTGGGGGCGAGGCGTGCGCCGGTTGCCACCAACCGGGCGGCGAAATCGGCATCCGTGCCGAGCACCTTCGCAGCCTCCGCCGTGGCCTGGAAGAGGCCGCGGATGATCTGCATGTCGTAAGTGGATCCGGCACAAAGCCAGGCGACCTTGCGTTTTCCATCCTTGTCGGTGGTGGCATACGAGTTCTCCGGCGAACTGGATGGCACGGTGACCAGCGCCTTGCTATGCGGGTCCTCGACGAGTGCCGCGGCACAAAACTCGGCAGCCCCGCGCAGCAGCGGATAGTGCCTGCGGAGGAAGTCCTTGTCGCCGGTGAACTGATAGTGGGTCCACACGTGCTGCACGATCCAGGCCCCGCAGGTGGGCCCGGCGGAGGCGGGCAGGAAACTGGGAGAGGTCTCAAACCACGGGTTCTGCGTGTGATAGGCCACCCATCCCGGCGCATTGAAGTAGGCCTTGGCAGTGCGCGCGCCCTCGGTCGCCATGCCTTCGAGGAAGCGCATCAGCGGCAGGTGGCAATCGGCCAGGTTCGCCACCTCGGCCGGCCAGTAGTTCATCTGCAGATTGATGTTGGTGTGGAAGTCGCCACGCCACTCGGTCGAGTATTCATCCGCCCAGATGCCTTGCAGGTTGGTGGGAAGCGGCGAATCCGGACGCGAGCCGGAGACCATCAGGTGCCGGCCATACTGAAAGTAAAGCGCGGCCAGCGAGGGATCCGGAGATTTTTCGTTGAGCTTGACGCGCTCCGGCGTGGGCAGGTGCGACGAGGGCCCGGCGGGGAGCTCGATCGTGCAGCGTTTCATGAACGATCCATGATCGGCGGTAGCGGCGGAAAGAAGGGACTCCACCGGCTTGCCGCGGGCGGCGGCGAGGCGCTTGGTCACCTGGGATGCAAACTCCGGATTCCGCAGATCCGTGCCGGCCGAGATGAGGAGCACCGCCTCGTCCGCACCATCGACACGGATTCCCTGGTCCGTCACGCGGGTCTGGCCGCCCTTTGCCTCCACGCCGAGCAGGGCGAGGAAACGCACGCCCTCGCCACCGCCGCCGGGTTTGTGGAATGGAAGGCGCCCTTCAAGAATCTGGTTGCCCCCCTCGCTGCGGACCGCCGCGTTTCTCTTGCGTGAGAGACCGGCCTGGAAACACAGCTTGTCGGCCCCGCGCGCCTTCAGGCGGACGACGATGACCTCGTCCGGCTTCGAAACGAAGACCTCGCGCTGCTGCGCCGCCGCACCCGCCGAGAACACGGTGGTGGAGACTCCGCGCATCAGGTCGAGATCGCGCCGGTAGTCCGCCGGTGCAGGGCCCAGCGATGCGGGGTCGATGCCTGTTAGATCGATGCCACCCACCTGGAAGTAGGGGTCCTTCGGAATGAAGGTGAAGCGATAGATGCGGTGCGCGGCGGGCTTGGCGATGTCGAAGGTGCGTGCTTCGTGCCGTTTCGCGAAGGGCTCCGGAAACGAGCGCTCGTCCAGAACGGTCCACGTGGAGCCATCCTCGGAGCCTTCGAGCTTCCATTCCCGGGGATCGCGTGCGGGCATGTCATCGGCGCTGGTGAGGACGTAGGACTCCACCTTTCGGGGAGCGGGCAGCGACATCTGCCAGGTGACGGCCGCGCCGGCCTTGTCCACGCACCACTTGGTCTTCGGATCTCCGTCAATGCTGTCCTGGATGCTGTGATCCCCTGCTCCGGCTCCGGAGGCATTGATGCCGGTGTAGCTGGTGTTTCCCGCGGAGCGGCCGAGGATGTCACCGAGGGCGTGCCCGCTTGGCGAGGTCACGGCGATGCGCGCCTTGCCGGAATCGAAACGGATGATGAGATCGCCGAGGATCTGATAGCAGCCGAACTGGTTCTCGTCCCACCAGCCCTTGACGCCCTCGGGGTATTGAAAGTTCGCCTTGAGCAGGGATTCCGTGCCCGCAAGATCTCCGGAGAAAAGCATGCGCCGCGCTTCGGGCAGGCATTTCCATGCATCGTGGCGATTGGAATCATAGGGACCACCGGACCACATCGACGACTCGTTGAGCACGATGCGCCACTCGTCCACACCGCCGAAGTCCATCGCTCCGAGCCTGCCGTTGCCCAGCGGGCAGGACTCATGATAGGTGCGGGCCGGTTGGGTGAACCAGACACTCATCGGCTCCGCAGGCGCTTCCACTGCAGGGAGAGATGGGATGGAAAGCGAAAGAAGCGGTGCGGCAAGAAGCGGTCCGGCGCGGTGGATGAGAACCTTCATGTGTGAAGGCATACGCTGCCATTTCCACAGGGATTTCCAATCCCCGTATCTAACAAACGCAGCGGTTTCAACGCTCCCCCGTATGGTGGATTCACAACCACCCGAGCGGGGGATCACGATCTCTCAAGACTCCGTGGAGCCGGCAAATGCGGGAGAGGCGATCTCCGGATCGGACAAGGGCACGAGGAAGGCGCGGAAACCGGAAAGCTCGATCCCGGAAGCCGCGCCACGACCGTCCGAGCCCAACCTCAGGACAGGCGGCGGGACATCCGGTGTGTCGTGATACCAGACACAGGGCGGCAGATCCCAGGACGCCGTCGCGGCGGGTTTTCCATTCACAAAGAGGCAGGCCTTCGCACCATCCATGCGCAGTCCGAGTGTGGCCACCGTGCCCGCAGAGACCGGTTTTGCGGCTGCGAGAACCAGCTTCGGGTGGCCTTGTGCGGTGAGAATGGCGACGGGTTGGCCGCCGTTTCTCAAGCCGAGGGCGATGCCGTCCTCGCCACGACCCTTGGCGGAGAACCAGACCTGGGCCTTGACGGTGGATGGCTTGGCGCGAACCAGCCAGGTGGCGGCCGGCACATCCAAAAGCGAGGCATCCAGAAGCACGTGGTCCTCGGCACCGTCCATCCGCAGGCCTCCGGGAACCCGTTGCGGATGGCCGCGCAAGGTGGCCACGAGCGCGCCGAATTCATCGAGCGCCTGATCACCGTCCTTTTCGAGAAACCGATAGGATGCCAGCAGGCCGCGCGGCTTGGTGAGCTTGGCAGCGACCTCATCAAAGTACCAACCACCCCAGGGGATGTGGTGGAAATGCACGCCATCGTTGAGCGGGAAAGCCATCGCATAGTCCGCATCCAGGATCGCGTGACCGCCGATCTTCGATCCGCCGAGCGGTGCGGTGACTCCGCGCAGCCACGCATCGCCCTGCGCCTCGGTGCTCTCCTGGAGGTCCGCCAGATCACCCACCCGGGCTCTCTCGCCGATCTTCGATGCCGCGCCGACCAGGGCATGGTTGCGGATCCTCGCATCGCCGGACACGCGGGCCTCGCCACGCACCACGGCAAGCCCGGAAACCTCGGCACGGTCGCTCACCGTGGCGGAATCCATCACCACCGCGCGATCAAGGATGCGGGCCTTGCCGAGCACCTTCGCGTTTCCGAGCACGCGTGCCTCCGGCCCCACAAAAGCGCTGGCATCCACACGGGCCTCGCGGGAGACCAGGCCTCCGCCATTCGGATGTGGGAGGCAGCCCTCGACGCCGACGGGCACCTTCCGCAGCGCCGGGGCTGCCGCGCGGAGGCGGATCTCATACGGGTAGCGGCGCAGCTCGGAACAACGGTCCACCGCCAGATCCGGGGTGGGCTTCGCATAGGAAATCCGGGCATCGGCCGGAGTCGCCACCACAAAAAGCATCAGCTTGTCATTCGAGGCAGGCACGCGGAACGAACCTTTCCCGGGCTTGAAGACATCGCTGGTGGTCGCCCGCCCGTCCGCTGCGAGGGAGACGAAGCCCCAGCGCCAGTCCTCACCCTCGCCCGCCAGATCGATGCCCTCAAGCACCGCCTCCACCAGCGGCCCGCGTGCTTCCAGTTCGTGCACGCACCAGCCGAACTTCATCGGGGCGCGGGCCAGCGGCACGCCAAACCACTCCGGACGATCCGCCACGGGTTCGAGCGGTGTGGTCATGCGGAACCACCGCATGCGTCCTTCCGGATCGGGGCCGAACAAGGTTTTCCGGAAATGGTCACCGCCATGGAAATCCAGCGTGAGCCAGGAGCGCGCGATCCCGGCGGCCACTCGCTCGCGGGTCACACCGGCAGGAAGCACGGATGGAAGTTTCTCCCAGAAGTGTTCGTCCGGTTTCCCGCTTTGCCATAACTTCGCGGTGAGTCCGGGAGGGAGGCCGAGTTGATCCGGATCGCTGTCCAGATAGAAGTACGGCCTCCAGTCGGCATATATCAGCCGCGGATGATCCTGATGATAATGACTGCGAATCAGCACGCCGAAGTCGATGCAGTCGAGCCCGGTGAACTCGCGGAAATGCAGGTTGCGGCAGAAGCGGAGGTAGTTGGCATGGGATTCCCAGTGGCAGCCGTTGAGGAAGTTGAGCTGACCGGCCTGCACCGCGTGCGAGAACTCGTGAGGCACCGGATTCCCCCAGCCTTCGTCACGCAGGCCGGGTTCCGGCACATTGAAATGCGGGGGATCGCCACCACTCATCCAGAATCCGCCGTGCCAGGTGATGTGGTTGATTTTCCTCCGGCGCTTGGAAGCCGGGTCCACGCCGAGGCAGGGATCCCGGTAGCCGAGCTGGTTCACCGCCACCTGCCAGGTCTCCTCAACCATGCGGAGCGCCCTGCGTGGCATCACCTGCGGATCGAAGCCCTCCTTTTCATGCGAGGGCTCCCACCAGATGCATGCGTGCTTGGACTCCACCTTGCGCAGATCCGCCACCTTCATGCCCGGCTTGAGGTTCAACTCGGGATTGGGCTCCACCACGTCACCGGGGCGGTCGCCCGCCTTGAGGCAGCCGAGCGCCACCGTGCCCCGGGAGCCACAGGGCTCGATGACCAAGGCCAAGCTTGTTAGAAATCCGCGCCACCTCGGGACCAGGCCCACGTCGATGCGCAGGCGCCGGGATGTGCCATCCGCGACCCATGCCCGTTCCGGCAGCGCGATGCGTTCCATGCCCTCCTGCGCATCGTTTCCACGAGTCCTGAAGCCGAGAAAAACCCGCCCCTTGAACCCGGATGGCAGCTGGAGATCCACATCGACGAAGTCGCGGAATCCCAGGTCCAGGTCCAAACCCTCTCCGTCAAAAGCCGTTTCAAAAGAGACCTCGGCGGCGCCGAGCACGCCGCCCGCCCGCCCGTCGGCGATGACGGCCTGTTCGAAGCCTTTCACCGCGGGTTTCATCTCCGCCGTCCAACGCGAGACACCCCCGGCTCCCGCCAGCTCCGGACCGGTCACGGCCTCGATCGCACGTGACGGAAGCAGGTAGGTCTCCGCATGGCAGAGCACGGCCGAGGTGGAAAACACGAAGGCACCAAGAAGGATGGGAATGCGGATCATTCGGACACGGATACGTGCCGGAAACGCCCCGATCTTGCCAGCCTAGTCCCCGCCGTGATCACGGTGCGGCGGACTCGCAGGGATCGCGGATCCTCAATCGTCCTTCTTGCGCTCGGTTTCCCGATCCAGAATGCCCCAGATGCGCGGGACTTTGTAACCTGGCGAAGGCGTCACAAACATGATCTGCCGCGCCTCGGGATCGTTCTGCCAGTTCGTCCGGCAAACGGCCACCGGATCCTTCTCGCCGGGAAACTGGCAATCGATGGCCACCGGATAACTCGCAAATCCCTCAACCGGCGCCTTGAAGGAACCGTTCTGCCCCGGCGCAATGCGCAGCACCTCTTCACCGAACTTCGCCGCCACCGTCGCCCCGGTCACGTTGTAGATCCTCGTTTGCCCCATCGGGAAATCCGCGGTCGAGGCATTCACCGGAATGATCCTCAGCGGCAGCGGCTTGCGCGTCGGATCCGGAAAACACAGGAGAATGCAGCGCCCCCAGCTCTCGGGGATGGAAAACTTCGGAACATCCGCCGGCAAGGGCTGCCCGGCGGGCGGACGGGTTGTTAGAACAGCCACCGTCAGGTCGCCGTCCGGCAGGTCGACCTCGGGCGAAAGGTTGCGGGACGGCAGCTCGATCTCGGCATAGTCCTTGCCGGTGAAAAGAACGACCTTGGCCAGCGAGGCATCGACCGGCTGGATGTGGATCGCACGCACCTTGCGGGCCTGGGAAACGCCGGTGCCGGCGGCAAGAGCGAGAAGAATGGCGAACAGGCGGGATGGCATGGCGGAACTTGGCAAGGGAAGATAGATCATGAAAAGCAAATCATCAGTGGATCATGCATGAGGCGGACAAGCGCGGAACTCAGACCTCGCGCTCGTCCAGCCAGCGGAAGGAAACGATTTCAAATCCACGGCCGAAGCGCCGGTTGATGGCGGATTTCATCTGGGTGGAATTCGGCAGCACGGTTTCCTCATCGCTTGGATCGACGAAGGTGGCCTGGCGTTTCACCACCACCTCGCACCAGGCACGGGCGAGCACCTTGTTCTTGTCCGTCTTGTCACGCGCATCGCCATACCCGCGGATGGTGAAGGTGTCGTCACGGGCGGAGATGAGCGGGGCCAGCGGGCGGAGGATGTCCGCCTGCCGGATCCATCCCGGCACACCGAAGGCGGACGATCCGAGCGCGGCCTCGGGGAATTTGTAATCCGTGTTGCCCGGAGGCTTGGTGGTGACCTCGACGGCCAGCGATTGAAGCGTGGCAAACGGATTGGAGGCGGAGGATCCGGAGGAGGCCAGATTGTCCAAAGCCTTTTGAATGGCCCCGGCGATGGCCAGGTTCTTGTCGCTGCTGATCCGGCGGTTGACGAATTCCGCCAGCGAAAGGAAGGGCCCGCGGGCACGGATTTCCTTCACGATTTCCGCGGCAAGCGCATCGATCTGGGCATCGGTGAGCGCGCGGTGCCCGGCGAATTGATCGGCCTGGGGGAACAAGGGGTTGGATGCCTTGGAGCCGGACCCGGCCGCAGCGTCGCCCGCGATGGAAGTGCGTGGATAGGGAAATCCGGATGCGGCTCCATCCACGGTGGCGCCCGCGGCGTTCAGATAGGGCACCTGGAGGTTGCGGCTCTGGCGGAGCAGGGCCTTCCAGGCCTCCACGGACACCGAGTTGATGTTGAACATGCCCATGACCTCGAGCTTGGAGGCCACGGTTTCATAACGGAACATCTGGTTGCGGTCCTTCCCGGTGCTCATGATGTCCGTGGCAGCCGCGGCCGCGGTGGTGGTGACCGCCCCGCGCGCCGGCAGATAGAAGCGGTTTGGCAGCGGGGTGGTCGCATTCAGGTGGTCCTCATAGACCTTCTGCATCGTCCGCCGGGCGCTCGGGCTGAAGTCCCTCAGATCCGGAACGATGGACGAGACAAACCAGTCGTCGAACAACATCTGGTTGAGCATGTAGGTATCATCATTGCACATCCCGTTGTTATAACTCGTGGTCACGGAGATCTGGTTGGGCGCGAAGATGGGATTCGCCGATCCGTTTCCGATCAGATTGTATTGGAAAGGCGTGATCGGGTTGTTGTTCCGTGCGTCGAAGTGCTGGAGTTCCGCAAGGCTCTGCAGCGGCCGGGTGGGCAGCTCGGCCATCACGCAGCGGGTCAGCCCGTCGCCCGCGGAGAGTCCGGAGACGATGTAGCTGCTGTTGGTCCCGGACTCGAACTGGGGGATGGCCAGCGTGTCGTTCCAGCCCTGGACTTCCTGGAACGCGAAGTCATAAGGAGCGTTGATCGGGTGATAGACACCGGTGCCTGCCATGGTGTTGACGGCGTCGTTGTTGTCACCGAAACCGATCTCGGTATAAAAGCAGAGCGGATTGGCTTGGAGCATGCCTTTCGAGAACAGATGCCGGTGACGCGGATCCCTGGAGGGCGGACTGACCATGCGGTAGCCGAAGATCGCACTGGCAAAGGGCCGGTTCTTGATGCCCTGGACGTCACCGACGGTGGTGGCCGCAGGCACGGTGATAGGCGGGTAAAGCCCGTTGACCACTGAGGCCCCACCGAGTTCTCCGGCTTCGTAGATCATGCGGTGGGCGGACTTGCTGCCGCCATCGACGTGAATGTCATAGATGATGCCAAGACCGCTTTTCGCGCCGGTTCCCCCACCGCCTTCCGTGGTGGTGGCGTCATAGCTGATCCGCTCCACGGCGAAGGGGTCGCCCGAGTTGGCGTAGATGTTCTGCCCTTTGTTGAGGCCGTAGAACAGGAACCCGCCACCGGGACGATAGCCGGGAGCAAGCTGGATGTTTCCCGCGCTGGAGTTCTCCCGCGGCGTCGCATCGCTCAGACCGAAGATGCGGGTGGCACCCGGGGCCAGGGTGATCGCTTGATCGACTTTGAGGAAAAATCTCTGATAGCCCGTGCCTGCCTTGGTGATTTCAGTGAGCGACGTTTCCGGATAGGTCTGACCGCCGATCTTGAAGGCGAAACGGAGCGGAGCAGTCTCCTGAATGTTCACGCCGAAGCTGTTGATTGCAATCTGGACATTGTACGGATTCCAAAGCGTAAGCACCGGCGTGATCATCAGAGCCGGCTTGAATTTGCCGTGCTTGGTGGCATCCGGTTCGTTCGTTGCGTTTGCAACCACAGAGCAGAGCGAATAGATCCAGTGAATGCGCGCGATCTGCGGACAACGGCGCACCTTGTCCTGGAAGTTATACCGATCCGAGGCCGGTCCATGGCTGAAGATGAACGACGACATCGAGGTGCGGGTGGCGCTTGAACTCGTCAGCGACTTGTATTGCTGGGTGTAGTCGATCAAGGCGTCCCAGGAACAGATCGGCGGCACTTGGGCCCAACCGGAACTGGTGGGCGAGGACCTGTATTTCGCCCAAGGATAAAGCAAAGGATTGGCCGGGTGTGCGGAGGGCTGCGCCTTCGACATCTTCTGGATCCGGCCAGGCTTGATCGTGAGCGTGGGCAGATCCGTCGATGGCAATGAGGTGTAACGCTCGGAGAACACCGAGAGGTCCTTCCGCCAGCCTCCGGTGGCGGTGTTGGTCAGCAGCCCGCGGCTGAAACCGGTGAGGTCGTGGATGCGCCGCAGATCCGCGCTTTTCTCCGCCAGTTTCAGGCTGCCTGTCGTCGGCAATTGCAGGGTCTTCGGAAAGTCGTCCACCTTGGGAATGCCGAAGTGCGTCGCGTCGGCACGACCATTGGACTTCACCCGTTGGTGCCAGGCAACGAGGGTGGCCGGGTCATCCACGCGGTCGACGTTGACCATGGCTTTCGCGTTTTCGCCACTCACCCACCAGGCGATGCCGCCCCGGCTGTTGTTGACGAAGGTCGGACGCATGTGCACCTCGCGGTCCGTGTCACGCGAGCTGCCGGTGGAAACCATCCGCACCAGACCGTTGGCAGAGGCCTTGGCCACATCCGGAACGATCGCGGGGTCCGGAGCGATTCCATACGCGGTTGAGCTCAACCAGCCGAGAAACCTTCCGTCGGCGGCATCCGCAAGCGCCTTCGAGGGATCGCCTGCCCGCTTCTTCGCGTCGTAATCCGGCGCAATCGGCTTGCCGGTATCATCGCGGTCCACGCCCTCCCAACTGCGCCAGACCCCGGTGACCGGAGCACTGGTCGGAAGCAGCGTTTCCGAGCTCGCGCTCACCCGCGTGTCGTTCCCTGCGAGGACCTGCAGCTGACCAAGCGCGAGCATCATCGAAAGGCGGGCGTTCGCCCTCGCCTCGGCCATCGCAGTCGTTGCTTGAGCCGTCCTCAGCGATATGGACGAAATTGTCAGAAGCCCGACCGCAATGACGGTCAGGAGGATCATCAGGCTCAGGGCCACCACAAGCGCAAAGCCGCGTTGGCTGGCGAAACAATCAGGGTTTTTTGCCGTCATTTTCTCGAAGATGGATTTTGAATGTATTTACATGGAATGCATCCTGACCGGATACAATCAAAAAATCCCAATCCAGCCAATGTTTCCACCTCATGGATAAAGTTATACTATTGCACTCCCTCATTCGAGGGATAAACGATGAAGTGCATTGAACAAGGTAGACCGGAGACGGACCAAGGTGGCCATCTTCCGGCATCGCGGGATCCTGTGACCGCCGTGCGGGACCGAACCGGTAACATGGCCCCTCCCACGGATACCCGGCACCCCAGCCCGGGAACCCTCGGCGCAGACAGGTCGAGAGCCGGTCTTGTCAATCTCAAACCACTCGATTCCAATCACTTGGAAATCCACCGGATTTTTCCCAACCATCGCACGTTTCGTGCTATTTGCCCGCCAGATGACTCTCGAACACGAACGCCTCGCCGAAGACAAAGCCCGCACGAAACGCTGGCGCCGGTGGGGACCCTTCCTCAGCGAACGCCAGTGGGGAACCGTTCGCGAAGACGATTCCGACCATGGCAACAGTTGGACGGCATTTCCGCACGACCACGCACGCCGGCGGGCCTACCGCTGGGGTGAGGACGGACTCCAGGGCTGGACCGACCGCCAGTGCCGCCTTTGCTTCGCCCCGGTGCTGTGGAACGGGCGGGACACCATCCTCAAGGAACGCCTCTTCGGACTCGGCGGCAACGAGGGCAACCACGGCGAGGACGTCAAGGAATGCTACTACTACCTCGACTCCTCCCCCACCCACTCCTACACCAAGGCCCTCTACAAATATCCGCAGCGGAAGTTTCCCTACACCGAGATCCGCGAGGAAAACCAGCGACTCGGGAGAAGCGGCCCGGAACTCGAACTCGCGGATATGGGCATGTTCGAACAGGGACGCTACTTCGATGTCGTCCAGGAAGTCGCCAAACGCTCTCCGGACGACCTCCTGTGGCGCATCACCGTGACCAACCACGGCCCCGTCGCCGCGCCCATCCACATCCTGCCCTGCCTGTGGTTCCGCAACACCTGGGCCTGGCAAAACCCGCGCGAGGCCCCCCTGCGGAAACCCTCCCTCCGTCTCGATGGCAACGCCGTGCTCGCCAGCCACGAATCGCTCGGCGAGTTCCGCTTCATCGCCGACGCCTCGGGCCGCCGCGTCAAACCCGCATGGCTCTTCACCGAAAACGAGACCAATCACGAGAGCTTCGGCCACGGCCCCAATCCATCGCCCCACGTCAAGGACGCCTTCCACCGCCTGCTCATCCATGGCGAGGCGGATGCGGTCTCCCCCGAGGCGCGCGGCACCAAAGCCGCCGCGCACTTCCGTTTCAACATCCCGCCAGGAGCCACCGTCACGCTCCGCTGCCGCCTTCACGCCCTCGCCGAGTCCAACGATCTAACCGATTTCGAGGGCTTCGAGGAAACCTTCGCCGCCCGCGCCGCCGAGTGCGATGCCTTCTATCAGGAAGTCATCCCGAACGGCATCTCCGAAGATGAGCGACTCATCTGCCGCCAGGGATACGCCGGCCTGCTCTGGACCAAACAGTTCTTCCATTACGTCGTCGAAGACTGGCTCAGCGGCGGCGCCACCCAGCCCCCCTCCCAAGCCCGCCTCCAGGGACGCAACTCGGACTGGCCCCACTTCTTCGCCCGTGACATCCTCTCCATGCCGGACAAATGGGAATACCCGTGGTTCGCCGCCTGGGACACCGCCTTCCACATGATCCCCTTCGCGACGGTCGATCCGGACTTCGCGAAAAACCAACTGCTGCTCCTGCTCCGCGAGTGGTACATGCACCCGAACGGCCAGCTGCCCGCCTACGAGTGGAACTTCTCGGACGTCAATCCACCCGTCCACGCATGGGCCGTCTGGCGGGTCTACAAAATCTCCGATCCCAAGGGCAAACGCGACCTGCTGTTCCTCGAACGCGCCTTTCAAAAACTCCTGCTCAACTTCACCTGGTGGGTCAACCGAAAGGACGTTGAAGGCCGTCACGTCTTCGGCGGCGGCTTCCTCGGGCTCGACAACATCGGCGTCTTCGACCGCTCCCAGGCCCTGCCCGGCGGTGGCAGGCTGCATCAGGCCGACGGCACCGCATGGATGGCCTTCTTCTGCCTGACCATGCTCTCGATGTCCCTCGAGCTCGCCATGGAGAAACCCGCTTACGAGGACATCGCTTCGAAGTTCTTCGAACACTTCGTCAACATCTGCGACGCCATCAACTCGCTCGGCGGCACCGGACTCTGGGACGAGGAAGACGGATTCTACTACGACCAACTCATCATCAACCACGAGGCACCCATCCCGCTGCGCATCCGCTCCCTCGTCGGCCTCCTGCCACTCTGTGCCGTCACCGTGCTCAAACAGAAAACCATCGACGCCCTGCCAGGCTTCCGCAAGCGGATGGACTGGTTCCTCGTCAACCGCCCGGACCTCCTCAAATACATCACCACCCGCCGCGTCCCGGGTGAAAACAATCCGGGGCGCTGCCTGCTTGCCATCCCGTCGGAAAAACGCCTCCGCGACTGCCTCACCTACATGCTGGACTCCGCCGAGTTCCTCTCGGACTTTGGCGTCCGCTCGCTCAGCAAGGCCCATGGCAACACCCCATTCGTCTTCGAGCACCACGGCCAGCGCCACGAAGTCTCCTACACCCCGGGGGAATCCACCTCCGACATGTTCGGCGGCAACTCAAACTGGCGCGGCCCCATCTGGTTCCCCACCAACTATCTGATCATCGAGGCCCTCGAAAGATATCATTATTTCTATGGTGACTCATTGAAGCTTGAATACCCGACCGGCTCCGGAAAAACCGCCACCCTCCGCGAGATCGCCGCCGACCTCTGCGACCGCCTGCTCTCCCTCCTCCTCCCAGACTCCAACGGATACCGCCCCTGCTTCGGAGCCGCCACACGCTACACGGATTCTCCCGATTGGCAGAACCTCCTGCTCTTCCACGAATACTTCCACGCCGAGACCGGCGAAGGACTCGGCGCATCCCACCAGACCGGCTGGACCTCCCTGGCCATCCGTCTCGTCCGCGAACGCCGCGAAAAACTCTCCGTGCCGCGTGCTTGAAATCACGGGAATCCAACTTCCCGGGCACTCCGATCTTTTTCCTTGCGGCAACTTGGCCCCTGTCGAAAGTCTCCCGCACCCCATGAGGAACCTTTTCATCTGGCTGCTCGCTCTCGGCATCATCGCCGGGTTGCATGCGCGCGTCCTGGCGGAGGATCCTTGCGAGGTCATGGCGCAGTGCCACGAGCACTCGCACGACGCACCCTGTCACGGCGATCCCTGCGATTCCGATCATGACGGGAAATGCCCGGCCGAGCACCATCACCACCAGGGATGCGTCTGCCCGGTGATGCCGCTGATTCCCAATACGGATTCGCAGATGCGGCTGGGCTGCGCCTCATCCACGCTCTCACGCCGGATCGAGCAGCGCCGGAGAATACCCGAGGGGCCTGTCCTGGGCATGGACAAGCCGCCCCTCGTTTGACCGGAGGAAAAGCAGGCAGGCGCCATCTCTAACAGATGCCGCCCCCGTCCGCGTGTTCGACGAACCGCGATCCCCATGCCGCATGGCACCGTGCCGCGGCCCCATTTTCACCTGAACTCCCATGCCCATTTCCAAACCGGGCGCGCTTCTGGCCATCGGCCTCGCGCTCTCACCCATCGCATCCGCCCAATCCACAGTCATCGTCACCCTTCCCGGCATTGCCGACCGGGTGCGATCCCAGAATCCCGAACTCGCAGCCGCCCGAATCCGCATCCACGAGGCACTGGGCCGTGCGAACCAGTCAGGTCGACTGCCGAATCCGGAAATCGACACCTCGTTCGAACACAACTCCTCGTTCCGTGAAGGCCGCCTCGAAGTGGGTTTCTCCCAGCGTTTCCCCGCCACCGGCCGTCTTCGCGCGGAAAAGGACCTCAGCGCCACCGCCATCCTCGCCGCCGAGGCGGAGGTGCGGGAGGTGGAACGCAGCCTGATCACAGCCGCACGCCAGGGGGTCGTGAACCTTCTCGCCGTCAGGCAACGCCGCGATCTGCTCCAGGAGCAGAAGGAACTCGCCCAGGACTTCGCCCAACTCCTCAAGGAATCCGCCGCCAAGGGCGAGGGCTCTGCGATCGACGCAGGTCAGGCGAAACTGGAAGCCGCCGGGCTGGCGCTCGAAGTCCGCAGCATGGAATCCGAGGAAACCCGCCTCGCCGCCGAACTCAAGCCCCTGCTTGGAATGAAACCGGGCGAGCCGCTCGTCGTTTCCGGCACCCTGCCACCTCCGGGGCCACCCTCCACCCGCTCCGATCCTTCCCATCGGCCGGACTATCAGATCGCACTCCTTGAAGAACAGGCGGCCCGGCAGGACGTCGCCCTGGAGCGGCTCAAGCGCCGTGAGGACATTGAGGGCGGATTCTTCGCCGCCGCGGAACGCACGGAAGACGCCCCGCGCGGCTACGAAACCGAAGGGGTGATCGGCCTGCGTTTCAAGTTCCCCCTGCCGCTCTGGAACAAGAACGAAGGCGCGATCCAGGAAGCCGAGGCTCGCACGCTGCGCAAGCGCAAGGAAAGCGAAGCTCTGGACTCGCAGATCCGCCTCGAAGCCGATGCCGCCCGCACCGCAATGGCCCAGTGGGCGGACATGATCCGCGAAATCGATGAAACCCTGCTGCCACTCGCAGCCGGGCAGGCAGGCCTCGCCGAGACCACCTTTCGGAACGGACAAGGCGAGTTCCAGGCCGTGCTCCGCGCCCGCGAAAAACACCTCGGGCTTTCCGCATCCCGCATCGACGCCCTCCGCGAGTTCCACCTCGCGCGCATCCGCCACGAGGCGGCCCTCGGCACCCCTTGAACCTCATTCCCACCGCTTCATGAAACTCCTTTCATCGTTCGTTCTTTCCTCCGTCCTGTCCCTGGTCTCCGCCTCGGCCGCGGCTCCGGGTGGCACCGTCATCCTCACTGAACAAGGCGTCGCCAACCTCGGCCTCCAAACCGTGACCGTCGAGGAAGCCGACTTCGAAACCACCACCTTCGCCCTAGGTCGCACCGAGGCCATCCCGGAAAAACGCTCGGTCCTCAGCAGCCGGATTCCGGGACGCGTCATTGAAACCAAACTCACCATCGGTTCCTTCGTCACCAAGGGCGAGAAGCTCGTTTTGTTAGAGAGCCGTCAGCCCGGAGACCCGCCACCGGCCATCTGGCTCACCGCGCCGGCCGATGGCACGGTCATCTCGGTGAATACCAAACTCGGCGCGCCGGTCGAGCCCTCAGACAGCCTTGCCGGGTTCGCCGACCTGAAGACGATCTATCTGCTCGCCACGCTGCCCCAGGCCACCGCCGGGAAGATCCAACAAGGCAGTCGAGCAAGAATCCGTTTCCCGATCCGCCCGGACAAGGAATACACCGGCACGTTGCTCAAGTTCGCCGCTTGCCCCTGTCCGGACCCCGCCTGCGCGCTCGGTCAGGACACATCCATCCGCTCGGAAAAAAGCGAGGGCGCGGACCTCAACACCGCCGGTGTCATCTTCACCCTCGATAACCCCGACAACCAACTCCGGCCAGGCATGAACGCCGAGTGCTCGATCGTCATGGAGAAACGTGAAGGCGTCCTCAGCGTCCCGCGCGAGGCACTCCAGGGCGGGCCCGCCAACCGCCACGTCTACGTGAAACACATGACCGTCCCGAATGCCTTCGACCGCGTGAGCGTGCGCACCGGCCTCTCCGGCAACGGACGCGTGGAAATCGTCGAAGGCCTCATGCCCGGCGACGAGGTCGTCACCCGCGGCTCCTACTCGCTCGGCTTCACCGGCGGTGGCGGCGGTCCCTCGCTCAAGGAAGCGCTCGATGCGGCCCACGGCCACGAACACAACGAGGACGGATCGGAAAAAACCCCCGATCAAAAAGCAGCCGCCCGCCAACCGGACCACTCCGATCACGATCACGGCCCCCACGGCCCCGGCATGCGCGAGACGTTCTTCATGGCCGCCACCGGCATCCTTTTCCTCCTGCTGCTGCTCACCTCGCTTCGCAAGCGCGAACAAGCGGCGGAAACCCACGAACCTTACTGATCCATGTTGAACCAGATGATCCGCTGGTCGCTCCGGAATCGGGCGATCATCCTCTGCCTCTCGCTGTTGATCCTGGCCTTGGGATTCAAAACCGGCCGGGAGCTTCCCGTCGAAGTCCTGCCGGACCTCACCAAACCCACCGTCACCATTCTAACAGAATCACCGGGACTCTCGCCCGAGGAGGTCGAGGCACTCGTCACGCAGCCGATCGAAAACTCGCTGATGGGCGTGGCCGGCCTCACCCGGATGCGCTCCACCTCCGACATCGCGCTCTCGCTGGTCTTCGCCGAGTTCGAGTGGGGCACGGACATCTACAAGGCACGCCAGTTTGTCCAGGAACGCCTGCAAGTCGCCCGCGAGCAGCTCCCGGATGAAACCCAGCCCTACCTCACACCCGTCGCCTCCCTGATGGGCGAGATCCTGCTCATCGGCGTCAAAAGCACCGATGGCAAAACCGCGCCGATGGACCTGCGCAGTGTGGCGGATTGGACGCTGCGCACCCGCCTCCAGGCCGTCCCCGGAGTCGCCGAGGTGCTGAACATGGGCGGCGGCGTCAAACAGGCGCAGATCCAGCCGGACCCCTGGCGCATGCAAGCCAACGGCGTCACCATCGAGGAACTCGAACAAGCCACACGCAACGCCGCCTCCAACACCACCGGCGGCTTTATCGACAGCGGACCGCAGGAAATCATGGTGCGCAACCTCGCCATGACCGTCGAGCTGGAGGACCTCTCCCGCACCATCATCAAGATGTCCAACGGACGGCCCGTCGCCATCTCGGATGTGGCCACCGTCGCCTGGGGCACCGAGCCCAAACGCGGGGACGCCGCCGTCGATGGCAGCCCGGGCGTGATCCTCAGCGTGATCAAGGCCCCCGGATTCGATACCATCGCCCTCACCGAGAAAATCGAAGCCGCCATCGAGGCCCTCAGACCCACCCTGCCCGAGGGCGTGGAAGCCACCGTGCTCTTCCGACAGCGCGACTTCATCGACAGCGCCATCGGCAACCTGAAGAAAGCCATCGTCGAAGGCGCGGTCATGGTCACCCTGGTGCTGCTGCTTTTCCTGATGAGCTTCCGCACCAGCTTCATCACCCTGATGGCCATGCCCCTCAGTTTCGCAGTCACCCTGCTGACCTTCAAATGGCTCGACCTCAGCGTGAACAGCATGACCCTCGGCGGCCTCGCCGTGGCCATCGGCATGGTGGTCGATGACGCCATCGTCGATGTCGAAAACGTCTTCCGCCGTCTGCGCGAAAACGCACGACTCAAGGAACCGCTGCCGAAGCTCGAACTCATCGCACTCGCGTCCGGCGAGGTCCGCAACTCGATCCTCTACGCCACCCTGCTCATCGTGCTGGTCTTCATTCCGCTGCTCGGGCTCTCCGGCGTCGAAGGCAAGCTCTTCGCCCCCATCGCCGTCGCCACGATCGTCAGCATGATCGCTTCCTTCGTGGTTTCCCTGACAGCCATCCCGGTGCTCTGCTCGCTGCTGCTGAAGGTCAATCCCGCCAAGCCGGATGAAGTCCACCACGACGGCCGGCTGGTGCGCGCCCTCAAGTGGCTGCTCAGGAAATCCATCCTCGGATGGAGCCTTCGGCAGCCGGTTCTGGTCATCGCCACCGTGTCCCTTCTGCTCGCCATGGCCCTCACCCTCTATCCGCAGATGAGCCGCGATTTCCTTCCCGCCTTCCACGAGGAAACCGCCATCGTCACCACCGGCGCCGCTCCCGGAACGTCGCTCGCGGAAATGGAAACGATCGCCACCTCCGTCGAGAACCAGATCCGGCAGGTGCCCGAGGTGCTCCACATCGGCCGCCGCATCGGCCGCGCCGAACGCAGCGACCACGTCGTGCCCGTCAACAATGTCGAGTTCGACATCGACTTCCGCAAGGATGCCAAGGGACGCCCGCTCAAAGTGGTGCTCGACGACATCCGCGACCGCATCAAGACGGTGCCCGGCACCTTCAGCATCATCTCCGGCCCGCTGTCCCACCGCATCAGCCATCTGCTCAGCGGCGTGACCTCGCCGGTGGCGGTAAAGATCTTCGGCCCCGATCTCGCCACCCTCGCCCACCTCGGCGAACAGGTGCAGAAGGTTTCCAGGACCATCCCCGGCCTTGAGGATGCCAAGCTCGACATGCAGGCACAGATCCCCCAACTCCGCATCGAGCTCGACCGTGAACGCGCCCTCGCCCACGGCGTTTCCCCGGGCGAGCTGAATGCCGAACTCTCGACGCTGTTAGGCGGCTCGGTGGTCGGCCGCCTCCGCGAGAACCAGCGTGTCATCGACCTCGCCATCCGCCTGCCGGAAAACTGGCGCGGCGATGCGGAGACCATCCGCAACCTGCCGGTGCACACCGTCACCGGTGCCTACATCCCGCTCAAGCTCGTGGCCGACGTGCTCGAAGCCTCGGGCCCGGGCTCGGTCTATCGGGAAAACACCCAGCGCCGCTATGTCGTCTCCATCAAACCCAGCACCCGCGATGCCGGGGCTCTGGTCAGGAAGCTTGAGGAGAAAGTCCGCACCGGGGTGACTCTGCCGGAAGGCTACTTCATCAGCTACGAGGGGGACTTCCGGGCGGAGCAGGCCGCGGCGAAACGCATTGCCCTGCTCTTCGGCGCCGTGCTGCTGGTGATTGTAGTACTACTTTGGTCGTACTTCCGCAGCCTCATCCTCGCCTTCCAGGTGCTGCTCAACCTGCCGCTCGCGCTGATGGGCAGCCTCGCGCTCACCTGGTGGCTGGTCGGAAATATCAGCATCGCCACGCTGGTCGGCTTCATCGCCGTGGGTGGCGTGGCGGCGCGCAACGGCATCATGATGATTTCCCACTACCTGCACCTCATGAAACACGAGGGCGAGGGTTTCACCCAGGCCATGATCGAGCGCGGCACACTGGAACGCTTCGTGCCCGTCACCATGACCGCGCTCTCCGCCGGGATCGCGCTGATTCCCTTCGTCATCGCCATGGGCGAGCCCGGCAAGGAAATCCTCAGCCCGGTCGCCATCTGCATCGTCGGCGGGCTGGTCAGCTCGACCCTGCTCGACTTCGCGGTCACCCCGGCGGTCTTCCGCCTGTTCGGGAAACGTGCGGCGATGAAGGCGCTGGCCCTCAACGCCCCGGCCACCCATTGAGATTCACCCAAACCTGATACCAACCATGAAAACCACACTGAAACTGACCACCGCCCTTCTCTTCGCCCTGTCCGCCATGCCGATGGCCACTGCTGCGGACGATCCCAAGGAAGAAGGCCACCACCACGAGGAAAACGTCACCAAGGGACCCAACGGCGGACACGTCATCGAATCCAAGGCCGGCTTCTCGTTCGAAGTCACCGTGGACAAGACGCGCAAGGCCCGCATCGTTTTCATCGACAAGGAGAACAAGGTCGTCGCGCTCGGGGCCCAGACCATCACCGGCATCGCCGGGGAACGCTCCGCGCCCACCAAGCTCGCCTTCGCCAAGGGCGCGGACAAGGACGCGAACGTGCTCATTGCGGACAAAGCCCTGCCCGCCGGAGACCACGTGCCGATGATCCTCACGATCAAGCCTGCGGCGGACGCCAAAGCCGTCACCGAGCGCTTCGAGCTGCATCTGCATTGAGGCCTCCTGCGTGCTTGAACCCGGGGATCTTCCTGCCCATCGTGGGGCGTTCGGAAAGCCTGCCTTCATGAAAACCCTGCTTGTTCTCGCCGCCTTGTTTCTTCCCGGTTCCCTCGCCAAGGGAGCCGGTCCTGAGAACCTCTCCCTGCGCCTTCACGTCAACGTGGTCGGCAAGGCGGACTACAAGGGCGGCGATACCAAGACCCAGACCCGCAGCCTTGAGATCGCGCTCGAGAACACCGGAAAAACCGCTTCGAAGGAACTCGTCATCCAGTGGAAACTCTACGGCCACAAGATGGCAACCCGCGATCTGGTGGACATCAAGTCCGGGAACATCAAGCGAAGCCTGCCTGCGGAGTCGAAGATCCAGGTCAGCACCGAGACCGTGAAGATCACCGGAACGGGTGAGCACTCCGTTTCCAAGCGCAAGGGACACGGACGGAACGCACGGACGACGAGCCGCAAGGTCCCGGCCTCCGGCCATGAGTATTATGGATACTCGGTGAGGGTCTATGACCAGGGCAAGCTCGTCGCCAGCGAGTTCAGCCAACCCAGCCTGGAGAAACTCGACGGGCCACCGAAATAGAGGGCACCGAAGGGATCCGGAGCTTTGCCAGGTCTAACGCTTCACAAGACCCTGGAACCGGACGTCATCGCCCAGTCTGCCGAATTCGCCGTTTGTTAGATCCAGGGATCCCGGAAGTCCGGTCCCTGCAAGCGCGGGCACCGGTCCGCCACAAAGCAGGGGCGCGTAGTAGATCACCACTTCATCCACCAGCCCCGCCTCGAACAAGGCCGCGGAAAACACGCCGCCGCATTCGGTCATGCAGGTGAGCACCCCTTGTTCGGAGGCGAGCTTGCGCAGGGTGCCGGCCAGATCCCCGCATGGGCGGATCAGGGTGCGGTCCTTGGCGGCATCGGTGAAAAGCGGTGCATCGGCGGGCAGCGAATCCGGCCGGCCGGTGAACACGACCCGCCACGGCTGCGGTCTTCCCTCAAGGCCTCGCGGATCGCGGATCGTGAGCGCAGGTTTGTCCCTTCGCACGGTTTCACCGGTGGTGAGGATGGCATCCACGGTCGAGCGGAGCTTCTGGACATCGGCGCGGGCTTCCGGGCCGGTGAGCCATGGACCTTCTCCCGGTGGGCGGGTGAGCCGTCCGTCAAGGGACATCGCGGTTTTCCAGATCACCCAGGGCAGACCGGTCTCGCGGACCTTGAAGAAGGGGCGAAGGATGCGCTCCGCCTCCTCGCGGAGCACTCCGGAAACCACCTCGATCCCGGATTCGGTTAGAACGGCATCCGCACGGCCGGCATGCGAGGGGTTGCGGTCCACACAGGCATAAACCACCCGCTTCACGCCCGCATCGATGAGGCCCTGCGTGCACGGCGGCGTGCGGCCATGGGTCGAGCAGGGCTCGAGCGTGACATAGACCGTGGCTCCGCGCGCGCCGTCGGGACCGTGCGTGGCGAAGGCTGCGGCAAGGGCCTCGCGCTCGGCATGCGGCATGCCCGCGGCATGATGCCAGCCGCTGCCTAACAGAACTCCGTCCTTCACGACCACCGCGCCCACCGGAGGATTGGGAGCGGTCCTGCCGATTCCCTTCCGCGCCTCATCCAGCGCCAGCCGCATCCATGACTCGTCGGTCATGGCTCGGACGGGGGTGGGGAGATCTGCACCTTGATGGGCGCGTCCGTGGTGAGGTGCATGTCGCGTTGCGGATAGGGTATGCCCACGCCGGCTTCGGTGAAGCGTTTCTCGATCATGAGCCGGAGATCGCTGGCGATGACGATCGAGTTCGCCCCGGTGCCGAGTTCCACCCAGAAGTACAGGGAGAAAACCAGCGCGTTGTCGCCAAAGTCCTCGAACACCGCGAAGGGAGCGGGTTCCTTGCAGATCAGCCCGTGGCGTCCGGCGCACTCGGTGAGGATGGACATGACCAGCGGAGCGTCCGTGCCATAGGCCGCGCCCACCCGCAGGTTCCGGCGGATCTTGGGGCTGGTGAGTGTCCAGTTGGTCACCCGGTTCTCAAGGAACAGGGAGTTGGGGATCATCGTCTCCACATCATCCGCGCTGCGAATGATCGAGGAGCGCGTGTTCACCTCGGTGACCGTGCCGACGATGCCATCGACGTCCAGCACATCGCCCACCCGCACCTTGCGTTCCGCAAGGACGATGATGCCGCTGATGAAGTTCTTGATGAGCGTCTGCGTGCCGAAGCCCACGCCGATGACGAGGGCACCGCCGACGAAGGCGAAGACGGCGAGCGGGATGCCGAGAAACGAAAGCGTGCCGAGGGCGAGGAGGATGCCGACAATGATCATCACCCAGTTGCGCAGCATGCGGATCTGCGGCTCCACAAGCGGATTGCGGGCGACCATGGTGCGCTGGATGCGGTTGGCGATGCGCGAGGCGATCCAATACCCGATCACGAAGAAACAAATGGCGCGCAGCAACATGCCGAGCGTCACCGGGATCTTTCCGGTGATCGTTTGTCCGTCCACCTCGACGCTGTCCTCGTAGGACATCACTTCAAAGGACCAGACCTTGAGCACACCTTGCCAGATCCTGGGACCGATCGATTGGATGCGGTTCATGACACCGGGCTCCTCTTCCTTCGGCGTGTGATCGGCGATCCAGCGGCGGATGATCTTGCGCTGGGCCTCGACCGTCTGATAGGCGCGCTGGAGCATGGCGAGCATCTCGCTGCGGGCGGCGCGCTGTTCGTTGACGAGGGCGAAGCGGGGGTCCTCCGAGGTGATCGAAGCCGCCCGGGATTCCAGCTTGCTGAGTTCCGCGCCGCAGGTGGTCATGTCATTGTCCACCACGTTCAACCAGGCGCGCAGGCGGTCGGAGAGGACACCGAGGGATTCGAGCGCCTTGCGTTCTTCCTCGGGTTTGTCCGACTTCAGGAGAACCGCCCGTTCCTGCTGGGCCTTGAAACCGATGTTCTCAAGCTGGACGAGGCTCTCCAGCCCTTCGGTCATGGATTGAAGGGATTCGATGCGGACCTCGGCCACCTCCACACGGAACTTCGCAAGCTCAAGGCCTTCCGGCGGCTTGCCCTCCACCGCCTGCTCTTCTAACAAGTCGAGCGCCGCCTGGGCCTGCGTGCGGGTGGTGATGGCTCCCTTGATGCGTTTGGAAATCTGGTTGATCTCCTTCTCATATCCCGCCTTCCGCTCGTTGGAGATTCTCTCGACCTTGGCAAGATCCTCGTCGCTGAGCTGCGAGTTCGGCGCGGCGATGCGAACCTTCCGCTCGATGAGTGCGAGCTCGGACTTGGCGGCGGCAATGCGCTCGCGCATGGCCTCGCAGTTGGCCATCAGGTAACCGGCGCGGGTGGCAAGCAGCCTTGAGTTTGCACGTGCGGCTTCCAAGCGCCACTTGGCCGCATCCGCCGCGGAGCCCGCCGCCGCGTTCTGAACCTCGACGATCAAGGGGCTGATCGCCTCCTCGGCCGCCTTGGCTTCGGCGTGCGTGCTGCCGACAAGGCGCTCGTAATTGGCGAGCGAGGATTCGTTGGAGGAGAGCTTGGCCTTGATGGCGTCCCGTTCGTTGAGGAGCTCATCGATCATCAGCACCGAGTATGGCGGAGCCTCCTTGAAGCCGGTCCATGCGGAGTCTTCCGATCGGGCGGTCTCCGCGGCTTTGCGGGCTTCGGAGGCCATGTTGAAGTTTTTCAACCAACCACCGGTGATGAGCACCATTTGTTCGAGATCGCGGCGGCGGTCATCGAGTTCGGAGCTGGTGATGCCTTCAGGCAGGGCGACGGTGGTTCCACCGGCTTCGAGGCGGCCGAGGGTGTCGCGCGCTTCCTGATGCCAGAGTTCGAGACGTTTTCTGACGTCCTCGGGTTTCTCGGCGGGGGCCGGTTTTGCGGGTTCGGAACCGTCGATCGCCTTTTTGATCGACTGCACCTGACCATCCGCCCGCGGGCAGGAGACGGGCGATGCGGCGAGCAACGCGACGAGGCAAAAGACGATCCGGTGTTTCACACGCGCAGACTCACCCGCGCCGGGCCGTGGCATCAAGCGGGAAGAAACGCCGCTGATATCAATCGGCATCCTCAGCCAGTGCGGCAAGCTCCGCAGGCAGCCGGCGGATCAGCACCTTGTCGATGCGCTGGCGATCCATGTCCACCACTTCAAACTCGAAGGATCCCGCGCGGAAGGTCTCGCCCTCGGCGGGCAGTCGGTCGAGACGGTTCACGATGTAGCCGGCGAGAGTCTGGAACGGCTCGCGCTCGCGTTCGACGACCTCTTCGAGGTCCGGAAGGTGCTCCACCACATCATCGATCTCCATCAGGCCGTCGATGATCCAGGCGTCGTTGCCGGAGGGGCGGATCTTGGCGGTATCGTGGCCGATGCTTCCGGGCCGCAGGTCGCCGACGATTTCCTCAACCAGGTCCTCGAGAGTGATCATGCCGCGGATGGTTCCGAATTCATCCGTCACCAGCGCCGCTCCGAGCGGGGAACCACGGAGCGTGTCCATGAGGCTGAGCGCCGGTTGGTTTTCCGAAACAAAGATCGCGGGGCTGAGCAGCTCGGCGAGGGGTTTCTGCTTTCCGCTGGCGAGGTTGGTGAAGAGTTCCCGCAGTGAAACCATGCCGCAAATCTCGTCGCGTGAGCCCTCGTGCACCGGAAACACCGTCTGCTGGCTGGCCGCCACACGCGACCAGATCTGGGAGAAGGTTTCTTCTCGATGAAGGAAGAGCACCTTGGGCTTGGGCCGCATGATTTCCTCGGCAAGCACCATGCGGAGGTCGAAAACGCCCTCGACCATCTCGGATTCGTTCTCGTCCACGGTGCCGGTCACGATGCCCTCCCTCACCAGCACCTGAACCTCCTCGCGGGTGGGCCCGCTCTGGATTTTTCCGCTCCCGCCGAAAAAGCGCATGACGATCCGCGTGCTGAGCTCGAGCACATGGACAACCGGCCGTGAAACCTTCGCCAGCAAGGCCATCGGCGGGGCCATCGTGACGGCGATCGCCTCGGCGTGACGAAGCGCCAGGCCCTTCGGCACCAGTTCGCCGATCACCAGTGAAAGATAAGTGATGATGCTCACCACCACCGCGAGGGCGATGTTCGGGGCGTAAGCCGCGAGCAGCGGAATGCCAGCGATGACCGGCTCGATTCGGCCGGCAAGCGCGGCACCCCCGAAGGCACCGGAGAGCACTCCCACCAGCGTGATGCCAATCTGCACGCTGCTCAGGAAACGCTCGGGATTCTCCAGCAGCCTCAAGGCCGCCTTCGCACCCTGGCTGCCCTCGTCGGAGAGCTGCTTGAGGCGGGCTTTCCTCACGGAAACCAGCGCGATTTCCGTCATGGCGAACACGCCGTTGCCGATCAGGAGGATGAGGATGATGAGGACTTCAGTCATGGAGAAGGATCCCGGAACCGGGATCCGGCGGATAAACCCGCGCCATTCATAGGCGCGGGACTGTTTGATTGCAACCACGCTTTGAAGCCCGGTAATCCGGGTGGCATCGCACGATTTCCTCGAGCCCCACCTCCCAATCCACACTCGGGGCGAATCCACCGGCGATGCCTCGCAGCAAACTGATATCCGCAGCCTTGCGCGTGGCACCCTCGGGTTTGGATCGATCAAAACGCAGCGGCTTCTCCACACCCGCCAGCCGCATCAGGTCCATGGCCAGATCCCGCAAGCGGATCTCGCGGGGACTACCGACGTTGACGGGCTCGGCGAGCGCGTGAATTTCTGTTAGATCAACCAGTCCGCGCGCCGCATCCGTGCCGTGGATGAAGGCACGTGTCTGCGAACCGCTTCCCCAGACGACCACCTCTTCGTCCTTCGAGAGGATTTTTTCGAGAAGCGATGGAATCACATGCGCACCGGGACCCCTGCGGTCGTCGCGGGCGCCATAGACGTTGAAGGGTCTGGCGATGGCGATTTCCACATCACCCCGCCGCGCGGCCGCGATGGCAGTCTCCTCGATCCTCCGCTTGGCAAGGCCGTAGCCACGGTTGGCCGATTCCGGTTCGGTGCCGTCGAGTGGCATCTCGGGAGTGGGCACCGGTGCATCGTCCGGATAGACGCAGGACGAACTCACCACCAGCATCCGCGGCACGCGATGGCGGATCATCGCATCGAGCACGGCGTTTCCAAGGCGCAGGTTTTCCTGATAGAGCCGGTCGTGGCGGTCTTCATCGGGCGTGAGTCCGGGTGCCCGCCCCGCCAGGTTCATCACCACGTCCATGCCGGGAAAAACCTTCGCGGCGAGATCCGGATCCGTCGCATCGCCATGGATCGTCCGCACCGCATCCACGCAACCGGCAAGGCGCTGCCAGGAACCGGAGGACAGGTCGTCGAGCACCGTGACCTCGGCCCCGCGCGCGACCAGCAGGTCCACCACGTGGGATCCGATGAAACCCGCACCACCGGGCACGAGGACCTTTTTCCCGCGCCAGAATCCGCTATCGCCTCCTGCTGCGTCCGGCATCACTCCGTCGGTTCGACGATCGCGCCGAGGCGGTAGAAACGCCGCGCCCCAACCGGTTGCGGTTGTTCCATGAGCGTGACCGGCACGCGGCCGCCGAAGCCCGGGGTTTCATAGACCAGCGCGCTGCCCGTCCATGCCCCATCCGCGACGCGGCGGGCGATTTCCTGCCAGGATCCGCCGGGGCTGTCGGCAACCTCCACGATGAAGGTGGCATCCTCAGCAGGAGTTTCCGGAAGACGCATGAAAACCATCATCTGACCCGGGCTTCCCATCAGGGTGGGGAACGGAGAGCCGTAGAAATCCAGAACGGTGGGGCCATTCGGATTGAGGTTCATCGCGTATTCCAGGCTGTTGGGAATGCCATCGTGATCCGGATCCGCAGCGAGCCCGGAGATGGCGGGGTTCCCCAGATCGCCGGGCGGGAAGTTCGACTGCGCCCAGCCCCCGAAGGTCGTGAGTGGTGGCAGGGTTTGGAAAGACACGGTGAACTCGAACACGCGCCCCGTTCCCTGATAGGCGGCCTCCTGGTCCGTTTCCACGCGAATCACCGCCTCATGGTAACCGATGGAGCCCGCGGCAATCTGATAGTTCAGCGCTGCCGACTGCCCCTCGTGCAACACGCTGACCGGACCGTGGGTGGGAGTGAAAAGCCCGGCATCGGCACCGGTGACCGAGATCGAGTGAATCGTGAGGCTGGTGAGCGGATGGGCCGATCCGTAATCGGTCGAATCATTGCGCAGGGTGATCGGCAGGTTCAGCGGACCGCGCGTGGTGCCCAGATCGATCAGGCCGCCAGGTCCGCGCGAGGAGTCGAAACGAGGGCCCAGAATGATCGAGTGATCCACCACGACACCGGGTGAAGCCGCGCGCACCGCCCGGAAGGCCGAGCCGGACCAGGTGCCGGGCGGATTCGGAGTGGCGGCGGTGGCCGCCATCGTGGGCACATACGATCCCGGTGGTGACGGAAGAGGTGCCGCCGATCCGGCATCCGGCACGAAGTATCCCACTGGAGCTGGCCTCTGGAACGTGGAGGCCGTGGTATCCACGTAGTAACCCGGACTCGCCGGAGTGGCCGAGCCCGCTCCCGCCGTGGAGACGTAGGTCCCGAGCGGCGCGGGCGTCTGACCTGTGGCCGCGGTGGTGGCCACGAAGTATCCGGGCGAGGCAAGCGTCGCGGAAGTGGCGGCATGCGAGCTCACATAACGACCGAGCGGAGCCGGCGTCTGCGCGGTGGCGGCCGTGGTATCCACAAAATACCCGGGAGCGGCGGGTATGGCGGCGGAAGACCCGGAGCTGGGCACATAGTATCCCTCCGACGCTGGAGTTTGGAACGTGGAACCCGTTGTTTCCACATAGTATCCCGGCGATGCGGGCGTGGCGGCGACTGCCCCGGTGGTATTCACGTAGAACCCGCGCGGAGCGGGAATCTGGGCGGCGGCGGCAGACTCCGGCACGTAGTGACCCAGCGAGGCGGTGAAGGCAAAGGTGGCGGCCGCACCGGGAACGTAGCTGCCGGGGGCGGCGGGCGTGGGTGCCGTGGCGGCCATCGTGTTCACATAATATCCGGGGGAAGCGGGAGTGGCGGCCGCCGCTCCGGCCATGGACACATAATGCCCCAGCGGAGCCGGTTTCTGGAAGGTGGAGGCCGTGGTATCCACAAAAAACCCGGGACTGGCAGGCGTCGCCGAGGCGGAACCGGAAAAAGGCACGTAAGTCCCGAGCGGAGCCGGCGTTTGCGATGCGGCGGCGGTCGTGTTCACGAAGTAACCGGGATCGGCCAGCCTTGCCGAGGTGGCGCCGACGCCGGGAACGTAGGCCCCCAGTGGCGCGGGAGTGGGCGCGGTGGCCGCGGTCGTGTTTACGAAATACCCTGGCGCAGCGGGAGTGGCCTCGGTGGCCGCAGAATCGGAGACGTAATGACCCAGCGGCGCGGGCGTTTGGGAAATCGAGGCCGGCAGGTTCACAAAGAATCCCGGACTGGCAGGAGTGGCCGCCGCGGAACCGGCGAGCGGCACGTAGTATCCGGGAGATGCGGGGATTTGCGAAGTGGAGGCCGTCATGTCGACGAAATAGCCCGGACTCGCCTGGACCGCCGAGGTTGCCCCGACGCCGGACACGTAGGATCCCAGCGGGGCGGGCGTCTGGGCCGTGGCCGCGGTCGTGTTGACAAAATATCCGGGCGAGGCGGGCGTGGCTTGCGAGGCTCCGGAGGTCGGGACGTAATGGCCCAAGGGCGAGGGTTTCTGGGAGGTGGAACCGGTGGCGGCCACATAATACCCCGGATCTGCCTGGGTAGCCTCGGTGGCACCGAAACCCGCGACGTAGAATCCGAGCGGTGCAGGAGTCTGACCGGAGGCCGCGGAAACGGCTACGAAAAATCCCGGCTCTGCCATGAGAGCGCTGGTGGCGGCAAAGGCCGGCACATAATAGCCTGGAGCCGCGGGCGTCGGTGCGGTGGCCGCAGTGCTGTTGACATAATACCCGGGACTCGCCGGGGTCTGGGTGATGGAGCCGGCCAGCGGCACGTAGTGGCCCAGCGAGGCGGCGATGCAGCCATTGCCATCCGGATCGTAATATCCCGGATCACAGAAATCCGCACGGACGGATTGCAGCCCGGGCAGCAGGGCCAATGACCAGCCGAGCACGCGAGACCACCGGATGCCAACGGGGAGGGGACGGTCCATGAGGCCCCGAAACTTGCTTTTCAAAGGGCGTTTCGTCAAGGATGTTCGCCCGTCTGATGGATCCCGCCGAACTCAGCATCCTCGTTTGCGCCTTCAATGAGGAGGCCGCGATCTCCGGCACGCTCGCCGATCTGGCGGAGCACGCGCCGCGTGGATGCGAGATCCTTGTCGTGGACGGCGGCAACGATCGCACCGGCGAAATCGTCCGCTCGCTGGAACCCACGATGCCCGGTCTGCGCCATGTGGCTCATCACGGGGATCGCGGCAAGGGCCATGCCGTGCGCACCGGCATCTCGATGGCCCGCGGCAGATATCAGGTGCAGTTTGATGCGGACGGGCAGTTCTTCGCCAGGGACATCGCGCAGGTCATCGCCCCGCTGGCCGAGGGGCGGGCGGATGTGGTGCTTGGCAGCCGGTTTCTCCCCGCGAGCGGAGCGGATCCCGAGGCCTCGCTCAGCCGCAGTCTGGGAAACCACGTGCTCAGCGGGTGGGCCTCGCTGCTTTTTCTCCATCGCATGACCGATGTGCTCGCCGGCCTCAAGGCCTGGACGGCGGAGGCCGGTCGGGTGATCGACCTGAAGAGCGATCGATTTGAATACGAGGTCGAGATCCCCGCCCGTGCGCTGCGGCGTGGATTGCGGGTGATGGATGTGCCCGTCTCCACCCGGGAGCGCGGCCATGGTGAGTCGAAGGTGCCCGTCGTGCGCACCGGGCTCAGGGTTCTAACAGCCACCGCGCGCTTCCGATGGGAGAAGTGAGACCGCCATTCGCCCGGCATGCCGCGTTCGTGGTGCTCGCGGTGCTCGCGCTGTATTCGCGTTGTGCGGACTTCCCCTTCGTGAACTACGACGACAACCGTTACTTCTACGAAAACCCGCATGTTCTAACAGGCCTCACCCGTGACAACGCGGCCTGGGCCTTCGGCATCCACGGGCCGAGCATGTGGATCCCGCTCACCTGGTTGTCCCATCAGGCGATGGTGAGCCTGTTCGGCACGGAGCCGGGCCCGCACCATGTGCTCAATGTGCTGCTGCACGCCGCGAATGCCGTGCTGCTCCTGCTGTTCCTGCGCCGCACAACCGGCCAGGCCCTGCATGCCTTCGCCGTGGCGCTGATTTTCGCCATCCATCCGCTGCATGTGGAGTCGGTGGCGTGGGTCACCGAGCGCAAGGACGTGCTGTCCCTGTTCTTCTGCCTGGCCGCGCTGATCGCCTACGAAGGCCATGCGCGCAGGGCGGACTGGAAACTCTATCCGCTGGTGCTTCTCTGCCACGCGCTGGCCGTCATGGCGAAGCCCCTGGCCGTGACGCTTCCCTGCGTGATGCTGCTCTGCGACTTCTGGCCGCTGCGCAGGGCCAGGCTGGCGGGTGGCGGTGCCGGGACTAACAGAATCATCCTCGAAAAACTGCCACTGCTCGCCATCTCGGGTCTTGCCAGCCATTTCACCGTGCTTTGCCAGAACTCGATCGGAGCGATCGGCAGCAGCACCGAGTTTCCACCGGAGTTGCGGCTCGCGAATGCGGTGACGGCGTATGGAGCCTACCTTCGCAGGCTCCTGCTGCCGACGGATCTGGCGGTGTTTTATCCCTATCCGGAGCGTCTCGCTGCGGCTTCGGTGGCGGTTTCACTCCTCGTATGCCTGGCGGCCGGGCTGCTGGCTCTGCGGTTCCGGAAATCTCAACCCGCCGCGTTGTTCGGGCTGCTTTGGTTTGGCGGAACGCTGGTGCCGATGATCGGCCTGGTGCAGGCGGGAGCTGCGGCGATGGCGGATCGTTACGCCTATTTGCCCTTCATCGGGCTCTACATCGCCCTGGTCTGGAGTGTGGCCGGCTGGATGCCCCGTCGACCGCGCGCGCTGGCCTGGATCGCAGGGCTGGCGGCGTGTTGGCTGGCGGCCCTGACATGGCGGCAGATCTCGTTCTGGAAATCGAGCGAAGAGCTTTTCTCGCGGGCCGTGGCGGTCACGGAAAGAAACTACCTGGCCCACAACAACCTGGGGCTGGCCGTGCAGCAGGCGGGCCGGACGGACGAAGCGCGCCGCCAGTTCGAGCTCTCGGTCGCGGCCCGCCCCGGCTACCCGGAGGCGATCAACAACCTGGCCATCCTCGAAGCCAGGCAGGGGCGCCCGGACGTCGCACGTTCCTGGCTGGAGCCGATGCTCGCCGCACATCCGGACCACGCCACCGGTTGGCACAATCTCGCCAAGGTGCTTGCGGACCTCGGCGAGCGGGACGCCGCCGTGCGGGCCTTCCGCAAGGCGATCGAGCTCTCGCCCACGTTCATCGAGCCACGTTACGACCTCGCCTGTCTGCTGATGTCCGCGGACGCCGCCACCGCGAAGGAACTTCTGGTCGGCGTGGTCCGCTCGGCACCGGGACATTCGAACGCGTGGGTGAATCTCGGTGTTCTGCTCGCCGCCGCGGGCGACGGCGCAGGCGCACAGCAAGCCTATCAGAAAGCCCTCGCCGCCCAACCTGCAAACGGCACCGCGCACCACAACATGGCGCTTCTCCTCGCAGGCCTCGGTCGCGGCCAGGAAGCGCTCCACCACATGCGTGAGGCCGCCCTCCACGGCTGCGGCACGGCCCGTCATTTCCGGATGTTGGGCGAAGCCTTCCGCGCCAAGGGCGATGCATCGACGGCGCGCTCGCTGCTCGATGAGGCCCTCCGCGTGGATCCCCGCGATGCGGATGCGCACAATGACCTGGGCGTGATCCTCGGAGACAGTGGCGACCACGCGGGCGCGTTGAGGCATTTCCGCGAGGCCGTGGCGATCGATCCAAAACACCCGCGCGCCACCCTCAACCTGCGGCGCGCGGAAACGATGGTGCCGAAGCCCTGAGCGGATCTCAGCCTGCGATCAGATCCCGGCGAGGATCGTGTTGAAGGTCTCGCTCGGACGCAGCGCGGCGGCGGCCTTGGCGTCATCCGGCGCGTAGTAACCACCGATGTCCACCGGCTTGCCCTGCACGGCAAGCAGCTCGCTGACGATCGCTGCTTCCTCGGCGACAAGGCGTGCGGCGACGGGCGTGAAGATTTCCTTGAGTCCCGCATCGCTCTCCTGCGCGGCGAGTGCCTGGGCCCAGTAGAGGGCGAGGTAGAAATGCGAGCCGCGGTTGTCGATGGTGCCGAGTTTGCGGCCGGGCGAGCGGTCGTTTTCGAGGAAGGCACCGTTGGCGGCGTCGAGCGTATCCGCCAGCACCTTGGCGCGGGCATTCTTGCGGGTTTCTGCGAGGTGCTCGAAGGAGGCGGCCAGCGCGAAGAACTCGCCCAGCGAATCCCAGCGCAGGTAATTCTCCTGGGTGAACTGCTCGACGTGCTTCGGCGCGGATCCACCGGCGCCGGTCTCGAACAATCCGCCACCGTTCATGAGCGGGACGATGGAGAGCATCTTGGCGGAAGTGCCCACTTCGAGGATCGGGAAAAGGTCGGTGAGATAGTCGCGCAGCACGTTGCCGGTCACCGAAATGGTGTCCTCCCCTTTCACGATGCGCTCCAGCGAGAACTGGCAGGCATCGGCCGGGGCGAGGATGCGGATGTCCAGGCCGGCGGTATCGTGATCCTTGAGGTAGCGCTCGACCTTGGCGATGAGCTGCGCGTCGTGGGCGCGGTCTGCATCGAGCCAGAAAATGGCGGGCACTCCGGTGGCACGGGCACGGTTGACGGCGAGCTTCACCCAGTCCTGGACGGGGGCGTCCTTGGTCTGGCAGGCGCGCCAGATGTCACCGGCCTCCACCTCGTGGGAGAACAGCACGTTGCCCTTGGAATCCGTGACACGCACGGTGCCGGCGGCCGGGATTTCAAAGGTCTTGTTGTGGGAGCCATACTCTTCGGCGGCCTGGGCCATCAGACCCACGTTCGGCACCGAGCCCATGGTCTTCGGATCGAGCGCGCCGTTCGCCTTGCAGAAATCGATGACGGTCTGATAGACGCCGGCATACGAGGAATCCGGGATCACCGCGAGGGTGTCCTGCGGCTTGCCCGCGGCATTCCACATGCGGCCGGAAGTGCGGATCATGGCGGGCATGGAGGCATCCACGATCACGTCGGAAGGCACGTGCAGGTTGGTAATGCCCTTGTCCGAGTTGACCATGGCGAGGGCCGGTCCGTTCTGATAGATCGCCTGGATGTCCGCCTCGATTTCCGCGCGCTTGTCCGCGGGAAGATTGGCGAGCTTGCCCGCGAGATCGCCGAAGCCGTTGTTGAAATCCACACCCAGCTCCGCGAGGACGGCGCCGTGTTTCGCCACGAGGTCCTTGAAGAAAACCCGCACCGCGTGTCCGAAGATGATCGGATCGGAGACCTTCATCATCGTCGCCTTCATGTGCAGCGAGAAGAGCACGCCATCCGCCTTAGCCGCGGCCACCTGCTCTTCGAGAAAGGCGGTGAGCGCAGCCTTGCTCATGAAGGTGCCGTCGAAGATCTCACCGGCCTTGAGCGGGGTGGATTCCTTGAGCACCTTGACCGTGCCATCCTTGGCGACGAGTTCGATGCGGACGTCCGTGGCATCGGCGACGGTCACCGATTTTTCGTTGGAGAAGAAATCGCCCTTGCCGGCCATGGTGCCGACACGGGTCTTGGAATCGCCGGACCAGGCACCCATCGAGTGCGGGTGTTTCTTCGCGTAGTCCTTCACGGCCTTCGGCGCGCGGCGGTCCGAGTTGCCCTCACGCAGCACCGGGTTCACCGCGGAGCCGAGCACTTTCGCATAGCGGGCGCGGATTTCCTTCTCCGCATCCGTGGCGGGAGATTCGGGAAAGTCCGGAAGCGCGAATCCCTTGGCCTGGAGCTCGGCGATGGCGGCCTTGAGCTGGGGGATGGAGGCGGAAACGTTGGGCAGCTTGATGATGTTGGCATCCGGCTGGAGCGTCATCGCACCGAGCTCGCTGAGGCAGTCCGGGTGGCTGCCCGCTTCCGGAAACTGGGCGAGGATGCGGCCGGCGAGTGAAATATCCCGGGTTTCCACGGCGATGCCCGCGTGCTTGGTGAAGGCCTGCACGATGGGCAGGAGCGAGTAAGTCGCAAGCGCGGGGGCTTCGTCGGTCTTGGTGTAGATGATGGTGGGAACCTGGGACATGGGAGTGAGTGGCGAATTCGGCGGGCACTCCCCTAGGCGAAACCCCGGGCAGGGTCAATCCCCGTGCGGGGAAACCCGGAAACGCTAGACGTAGGCGTGCGTCGATCGCCCGTCCGCCTCGGGATCCGGCGGCAGAGGCTCCAGCGGGGCGATGTTTTCACAACGATCCGGAATGCACACGGTGGCCCTGGCCCAGTGTACTGCATTGGTGATCACCCGCTGCACCTCGGGTTGATGATAGGTGGGATAGGTCTCATGGCCCGGCTTGAAGTAGAACACCCGCCCGTGCCCGCGCTGCCAGGTGGCTCCACTGCGGAAGACCTCGCCACCGGTGTACCAGGAAATGAAGATCAGCTCGTCCGGTGTGGGGATGGCAAAAGGCTCGCCATACATCTCCTCCTGCGGGATCTCAAAACAATGGCCGATGCCGCGCGTGATCGGGTGGTGCGGAGCGATGTTCCACACGCGCTCCTTGTCGGTGGACTCCCGCCATTGCAGCGAACAGGTCGTGCCCATCAGCGCTTTGAAGATCTTCGAGTAGTGCGCGGAATGCAGCACAATGAGCCCCATGCCTTCCAGCACGCGGCGTTTCACCTCCGCGACCACATCGTCCGACACCTCGCCGTGCGCCATGTGACCCCACCAGATCAGCACATCGGTGGCATCCAGCCGCGCGCTTTCCAGCCCGTGCCGAGCTTGATCGAGAAACGCGGTCTCCACCATCAACCCGGAATCCTCGCGAAGGAAGGCGGCGATCGCTTCATGGATGCCGTCCGGATAAATCGCGGAGACTTTCGGGTTGATCTTCTCGTGGCGGAATTCGCTCCAGACAAGAACACGGATCGGCGGGGTGGCGGGCATGGGTGCGGGATAGGCTTGGTTTCAAAGAAAAAGCCGCTTCCCGGATCGGAAAGCGGCTTTGGAAAAATCCTTTGCCAGTGGCGGGATCAGTTGGCGGCTGCCACCACGTTGATGCGGCGGGAGTCCTGATCGAAGGCCACGCGGCCGTCCACAAGGGCGAAAATCGTGTGATCGCGGCCGATGCCGACGCCGGTTCCGGGGCGGAACTTGGTGCCGCGCTGGCGGACGATGATGTTGCCGGCGATGACGGCTTGTCCGCCGAATTTCTTCACGCCGAGACGCTTGCTGCGCGAATCGCGACCGTTCTTGACGGAGCCTTGTCCTTTCTTGTGGGCCATGAGAGTGAGGTGTTGGAGATGGTGGGATGGTGGATCAACCGGCGATCGAGGTCACCTCGAGCGTGGTCAGGGCGCGGCGGAAGCCCTTGGTCTTGTGGAAGCCCTTGCGGCGCTTGAACTTGAAGGCGATGCCCTTCGGTCCGCGATACTGGCTGAGGACCTTGGCGGTGACCGAGGCTCCTTCAACGGTCGGCGAGCCGATCTTGACGCTCTCTCCCTCGCCGACGATCAGGACGTCGAACTTGATTTCGGAGTCCACCGCGGCGTCGAGTTTCTCGACATCGAACTTGGTGCCTTCTTGGACGCGGTATTGCTTGCCGCCGGTTTTGATCACTGCGTAGGCCATGGCCGTATTGGGAAAAGAGGTTCAACCGCCCCCGTGGGCGGGCGGGGAGAACACCACGGCCCTCCCCACCGCGCAAGGTTTTTTTGACCGGATGGGCGGGTTTTTTGGAAAAACAGGCCGCTTCCTCGAATTTCATCCGGACAAATCCGGATTTCCGATCGTGCAATCGCGGATTTCCGGACTCATCCTCCACCCGCGATGCGCGAGGACACCCGCCGCTGGATCCGCGCCGACAAGGCGCACTGCTGGCACCCATTCACCCGTCAGGGCGATTGGTGCGCGGAGGCTCACGACCCGCTCGTTCTCACCCGGGGCGAGGGTTCCTGGCTTTGGGATTCGGAAGGGCACCGCTATCTGGACGGCAATTCATCGATCTGGACCAACATCCACGGCCACGCCCACCCGGGGATCACGGCGGCCATCCGGGCGCAGTTGGACAAGGCGGCGCATACTTCCTTCCTTGGTTTCACCCACCCGCTGGCGGCGGAGCTTGCCGCGCGGTTGTGTGCGTTTTTCCCGGGCACTCTCGAGCGCGTTTTTTTCTCCGATGACGGCTCCACCGCCGTGGAATGCGCGTTGAAACTCTCGCTCCAGCACCGGATGCAAACCGGCGAGGCGGAACGCACGCGCTTCGTCGCATTTGAAAACGGCTACCACGGAGACACCCTCGGAGCCGCCTCCCTTGGCGGAGTGTCCCGGTTTTTCGAACGCTTCACCGGCCGCGGATACGAGGTCACCCACGTGCGCTCGCTCGACGAACTGGACCGCCTCGATCCCATCCACCTCAGCGGCGTGGTCATCGAACCCCTGATCCAGGGCGTCAACGAGATGCGTCCCTGGCCGACCGGCATGCTCGCCGCCCTGCGCGCCTGGTGCGACGAGACCGGCGTCCATCTGATCCTCGATGAAGTGATGACCGGCTTCGGCCGCACCGGCGCCCTGTTCGCCTGCCAGCGGGAAAACGTGGTGCCGGACTTCCTGTGCCTGGCGAAGGGACTCACCGGCGGCTACCTGCCGATGGCCGCCACGCTCACCCGCGAACGGATTTACGAGGCCTTCCTCGGACCAGCGGAACACGCCTTCTATTACGGCCACAGCTACACCGCCAATCCACTCGGCTGCGCCGCCGCCATGGCCAGCCTCGATGTGTTCGAAAACGAAGGCACCCTCGCGGCCCTCCAGCCGAAAATCGACCACCTGCGCGCGGGGCTCGCCTCGCTGCAGGCCGCCCACCCGCTCATCCACGAGGTCCGCCAGTGCGGATTCATCGCCGGGATCGAGCTGCGCCAGCCCGATGGCAGCCGTTTCCCCAGGGAATCCCGCGCCGGCGAAACGTTCTGCCTCGCCCTGCGCAAACACGGCCTGCTCACCCGCCCCATCCTCGATACCGTGGTGCTCATGCCTCCGCTCTGCACGTCCACCCGCGAGCTGGACCACGCCCTTGCGGCGATCGATGCGGCGATTTCCGAAAATCCGGGCATTGACACCCGCCCCGCGAGGCCGTAATCACTCGCCCCCGCGCCACGCGCACGGCGGAGTAGCCAAGTGGTAAGGCAATGGTTTGCAAAACCGTCATTCGAGGGTTCGATTCCCTCCTCCGCCTCCAGTTTTTCCCGTGAGCTCTTCTCTCCTGAAGTCCTGCGTGCTGGCCGCCCGGCCGAAGACTCTGCCCGCAGCCATTGTGCCGGTCTGGGCAGGTTGCGTGTTGGCTTGGAAACTCAGCGGAACCTTCGATGCCTGGCTCGCCGCCTGCACGCTGATGGGCTCCATCTGCATCCAGATCGCGACGAATTTCTTCAATGACGCCATCGATTCCCGCAAAGGCGCGGATACCGCGCAACGCCTCGGCCCTGTGCGGGTGACGGCCGCCGGCCTGATGAGTCCGCGGGCGGTGATGGGAGTGGCGGCGGTTTTCCTCGTGGCGGCCACCGCCTGCGGCGCGGTCCTCTATCAGGCGCGGGGTTGGCCGATTGTGGCGATCGGTCTGCCGTCCTTGTTCCTCTCCTATGGCTACACCGGCGGGCCGTTTCCACTGGCCTATCGCGGGATGGGCGAGTTGTTCGTGATCCTGTTCTTCGGGCTGGTGGCGGTGGCGGGCACGGTTTTCATCCAGACCGGTGCCTGGCCGGCGGCATCCTTTCTGTTAGGCGGGCAGATCGGGCTGCTTTCCGCGGTGCTCATTTCCATCAACAACTTCCGGGACCGCGAGGAGGATGCCGGCACGGGAAAACGCACGCTGGCCGTGCGCTTCGGGCCAAAGGTGGCGGCGGCGGTGATCTGGCTGGAGATCAAGCTGGCGGCCTTTGGAGGGCTGGCATGGATCGCGCTGGACCATCCGCCGCTGATGTTTGCAAGCCTGCCGGTGCTGCTGCTGGGCATGCGGATCATCTGGGGGGTGCTCACGCTGCCGCCGGGACCGGGATTCAACCGGCTGCTGGCTCTGGGCGGGGTGCAGTTGATCCTCTTCGCCGCGGTGTTTCACCTCGCCGCATCGATGAGCGCGTGATGGACGTCCACCGCATCCTTCACGGGAAACCTCGTGCCTAACAGAACCGGCCGGAAGGCATCCGGCACCCGGTCCCGCCCGTGGGAACCACGGACCAGGCCGGCATCCAGCGGGATCACCTCCAGCAAGCCGCGCAGGCCGAGTTTCTTCTTGAGAAGGAACGAGGCGATCCGGAGCTTCGGCATCGGGATGGCCGGATCGATGAACAACTCGCAGGGATCGTAGCCCGGCTTGCGGTGGATATCGATGGTGCGCGCGTAGTCGGGGGCCACCGCATCGTCCTCCCAGAAGTAATAGGTGAACCACGCGTCCGGCGCGGCCACCGCGATGAAATCCCCGGCCCGCCCGGTGGCGGCGCACGGCCCCCAGGTGTCCGCGGGGATCCTGAGCTCCTCGACTCCCGCCGTGTTTTCCAGAAGGGCGCGGACCTCGTCGCGGATCGAGGGATCGTTCACATAGACATGGGCGGCCTGGTGATCCGCCACCGCGAAGGCGCGGCAGCCACCGCAATCGAGCGTCTCGCGGCCGAGCTCGTTCTTGAGCGAGAGCCAGCCCTTGGCGCGGAACAGGCGGTTGAGATGCACCGGCCGGGAAACCGGGGTGATGCCATACTCGGAGAGCACGATCACCCGGACGCCACGTTCCTGATAGAAGTCGAGGAGTCCTCCGGCCACGCGGTCGATCTTGCGGAGTTCTTCCGGGATGTGGGACGCATCCGGCCCGTCCTTCTGCAAGGGGTAGTCGAGATGAGGCAGGTAAACCAGGCTGAGCGAGGGCCGGTGTTTCTCCTCCACGAACCGCGCGGAGGCGGCGATCCACTCGGAGGAGGCAATGCCCGCCGCGGGTCCCCAAAAGGCGGGAAACGGAAACTCGCCAAGCTCGCGTTTCAACTCATCGCGCAGGCCCATCGGCTGGGTGTGGACGTCGAAAACCTTGCGTCCGTCCGCCGGGTAGAGCGGCCGCGGCGTGATGCTGAAGTCCGCGGTGGAATGCATGTTGTACCACCAGAACAGCTTGGCACAGGTGAACGAGGGGTCCTCGCGGCGGAGCACATCCCAGAGTTTTTCGCCGTGGACCAGATGATTGCTTTGTTTCCAGAAACGGACTTCAGCGGACTCGCGGTCATACCATCCGTTGGCGACGATGCCATGGCCGGAGACAGGCAGCCCGGTGAGGATGGATGACTGCCCGGTGCAGGTCACCGCCGGGAAATCCGGAGCGTATCCCTGCAGCCCGTGTTTCTCCGCAAACCCGGTGAGGCGGGGCATGTCCGGCCCGAGCAGGGACTCCGATAATCCGACGATGTTGAGAACGGCTAGGCGCATGGTTTCCCGATACCCGCGAAGCATGGCAGGGAGAACCGGCCTCACGCAAGCGCGGTGGGATGAAAGGATGGCCCACCCTCGCGCCGTTTCCGTGCGCTCACCGGAGGACATCCCTCCTTGCCAAAACCACCACTCCCCGATTGCATCGAAAGCTCATGAAAAACCTGATCCCCATCCTCCTGGCCGCCCCGCTCATCGCTTCCGCCCACCCGGAACACGGCACACAGCCCGGCGCGGACATCCAATCCCCCGTCGTCACCGGCAATGGCGAGTGGACCTACGAAGCGGTGCCCGGATGGGGCAAGCTGCCGGAAGGCAAGGCCCTCGGACCCACCCACGGCAGCGTGCTCGTCGCTCCGGACAAGAAAGTCTATTTCAGCACGGATTCCGAACTGGCCATCATCGTCTGGGACGAGGCCGGCAACTTCCAGAAATCCATCGCCCCCGATTGCCAGGGCTTCCACGCCATGGACGTGCGCGAGGAGAATGGCAAAACCGTGCTCTACGGCGCGCAGAACAACGGATACGGAAACGGCGCCCGCAAAAAGGCCGGCAAACCGACCACTCCCTTCCGCGTCTGCAAGATCGATACGGATGGCAACCTGCTGCTGGAGATCCCGAACGCCTCCACCGGTGAAGTTCCCGGCGGTTGGAACGGCCTCACCGCGGTGACGGTGGCCCCCGATGGCGCGATCTTCGCCGCCATGGGCTACGGCTCCCAGCTCATCCACAAGTTCGACGCCAGCGGCAAGATCCTCAAAACCTTCGGCGGCAAAGGCAATGGTGACGGCAAGTTCAACACCTGCCACGGCCTCACCATCGACCACCGCTTCGGCGCCCCGCGCCTGCTCGTGGCCGACCGCGCAAACCGCCGCATCTGCCACCTCGACCTCGAAGGCAACTGGATCGGCGTGCACGCCTCCAACCTCCGCCTGCCCTGCTCGTTCTCATGGCATGGCGAGAACCTCGCCGTGGCGGAACTGGAGGCGCGTGTCACCATCCTCGACAAAAACGGCGCGCCCGTCGCCTTCCTCGGCGACAATCCGGATAGAAAACAATGGGCCAACTTCGGCATCCCCACCAAGGACCAGCGCCTCGGCATCTTCACCGCACCCCACGGCGTCGGCTTCGCCGCCAATGGCGACCTCTACGTCCAGGATTGGAACGTGAGCGGCCGCATCACCAAGCTGAGGAAAAAGTGAGCCCGCTCACTTCGCTCCCTCGCCGCCGAGTTTGATATCAAAGGGGTTCTCATCCGCATCGTTGCTGGCGATGCGGATGGTCGCCTTTCGGGGCCCTTCGCCGAGGGCCTTGAAGGTCACCCTGAAGGTCGTGCTGGCCCCGGGAGCGAGACTGGCCGCACCAGGCTCGCCCACTTTGAAGTCGCCTTGGTTCGCACCGGTTTTGGTGATCTTCAAGCCGGTGAGCTTCGCAGTGCCGGTGTTCGTGATCGTGAAGGTCCTGGTGTTCCCCTTCCCGCCGATCTTCGTGGTACCGAAGCCCTTTCTTCCGGAATTGTCGGAAAGATCGCTGCCGACCGGCTGTTGGACACGGATTTCCGGGGATTTCGGCGCAGAGCCGATGGTAAATCCGCCAGTCTGCGAGTTGCCGAACAAACCGTCGAGATACACCTCATAGCGGCCGGCCCCCTCCGAAATCCAAAGCGTGAGGTATCCATCCGGCTGGCCGGCGATGAAGGGCTTGAGCGTGTATTCATACATGCCGGCGAAGGTGCTGTTATAGGACCAGGTGCCGGTGTTGTTCACCGTATTGCCACTCACATTGGTCATCTTGAAACTGTTTCCGGGAGCAGCTCCGAACGCTCCAGTCCAGCTTCCGGTCGTCGCAAAAGGAGCGGCTCCGGTGGCGATGGTGAAGGTCAGCGTCTTCCCCGCAAGCGCCTCCGGAGCAAGGTCGGCTTCCGTGATGGCAGACAAGGGCAGGCTTGTGAAAACGGCAAATGCCGACAGCAGTGAGGGGGTCTTGAACATGTCGCGGATCTTCCTATGCCATTCCGGCTGCAACGCAATTCGAAAGCCAGCCATGGACCGCACTCCCCGGCCCCGCCGTCGGCCGGTATTTCCGGTTTGACCTGCCCGATCGAGGCTGCGAGCGTCTCCGCGTGAACGGCAATCTCAACGGTGAACTCCTGCGCTCCCTGCTTCTAGGGTTGGCCACCCGTTGACCTATTTCTTTGCTTCACTTCCGTTCCCCGGCCTCGCCATCTTTTCGGCGGCCCCTTGTTTGATTCACGAACCCACTCATTTTCATGCATCCCTCGTCTCTCTCCAAATACCGGCCCTTTCCACCCGTCCATCTCCCCGACCGCACCTGGCCGGACCAGGTGCTCGATCACGCGCCCGAGTGGTGCTCGGTGGACCTCCGCGATGGCAATCAGGCCCTGCCCCAGCCGATGTCCGTAGAGGAGAAACTCGAATTCTTCGACCTGCTCGTGCGCGTCGGATTCAAGCAGATCGAAGTCGGCTTCCCCTCCGCCGCGGACACCGAGTTCAACTTCCTGCGCCGCCTCATCGATGAGAACCGCATTCCCGATGACGTGACCATCCAGGTGCTCGTGCAGACTCGCGAGCACCTCATCCGCCGCACCTTCGAGGCCATCGATGGGGCACGGCGCGCCATCGTCCACATCTACAACTCGACCTCGCCGCTGCAACGCCGCGTCACCTTCAGCGACGCCTCGCGCGAATCCATCCGGGACATCGCCATCGAGGGCGCAAAGCTGGTCAAACAACTCGTGCCCACCCTGCCCCGCACCGAGGTCGTCCTGCAATACTCGCCGGAGTCCTTCTCAGACACCGAGCTCGATTTCGCCCTCGAGTGCTGCAATGGCGTGATCGGCGTCTGGGAACCCACGCCCGAGCGCAAAATGATCATCAACCTGCCGGATACCGTCCAGTGGACCACCCCGAACGTCCATGCGGACATGATCGAGTGGATGTGCCGTCACCTCGACCGCCGGGACTCCGTCATCGTCTCGCTCCACACCCACAACGACCGCGGCACCGGCGTGGCCGCCACCGAGCTCGGGCTCATGGCCGGAGCCGACCGCGTCGAAGGCACGCTCTTCGGCAATGGCGAGCGCACCGGCAACCTGGACATCGTCACCGTGGCCCTCAACATGAACAGCCACGGCGTGGCTACCGGCCTGGATTTCTCCGACCTGCCCGCCATCCGCGCGGTCTATGAACGCGTCACCCGGCTCACCGTCCCCGAGCGGCAGGCCTATGCTGGCGAGCTCGTCTTCACCGCGTTTTCCGGATCCCATCAGGATGCGATCAAGAAAGGCCTCGACCGCCGCGAAAAGGAGCTCAAGGAACAAACCGACCTCCCCTGGGGCGTGCCCTATCTGACCATCGATCCCCAGGACATCGGCCGGTCCTACGAAGCAATCATCCGCATCAACTCGCAGTCCGGCAAAGGCGGCGTCGCCTACATCCTCGATCGCGAGCACGGCTTCGACCTGCCGAAGACCATGCACCCGCAGGTCGGCAAGCGCATCTATGACCTCGCCGATGAACTCGGCCGCGAGCTTACCACCGACGAGATCCGCGACGCGTTCTTCCGCGAGTTTGTGAACCTGGCCAGCCCGCTCGATGTCGTGGACTACGAGCTCATCCACCAGGTCGGCGACCGCGGCCAGGTGAAGTGCGAGGCCAGCGTGCTCCACCATGGGGAGATGAAACGCATCGAAGGTCTCGGCAACGGGCCCATCAATGCCTTCGTGCAGGCCCTGCCGGGCATCGGCCTCAAGGACTTCAAGGTGACCGACTACCGCTCCCACGCCGTGCGCGGTGGATCGGATGCCAGCGCAGCAGCCTACGTGCAGATCCAGCACGACGACGGCCGCATCCTCTGGGGCGCGGGTGTGGATCCATCGATCGAGATGGCCGGCCTCAAGGCACTCGTCACTGCGTGGAACCTGCTGCGGCCCTGACGCCGCCAAGGATCGATCAAGACGCCATCTGCCTCAGCCCTTCGCCGAGCTGTGTGCGGATGGCGTCTATCAGTTTCTCCCGGTCCAGCGGGTCCCTGAGCAGCGCCGAGGCACCAAGTGATTTGGCCAGCGGCAGGAAATGATCCGCCCCGTCGCCATTTCCGGAAGACATCGCGATGATCCGCAGATCCGGCCTTACCGAGCGCACGGCGATGATCGTGCCGATCCCCTCGGCATGCGGCATGAGCATGTTCATGAGCACGAGGTCGATCGCATGTTCCCTCACCAACTCGGCGGCCCGGTGGCGGTCGCCGGCCACGTGCACCCGGAAACCCTCCTCGCCAAGCATGCGTTCAAGAGTCTCACGCAACGGGGAAGCCTCATCCACGATGAGCACAAGCGTCGCTGAGTCAGCCGGGGGGAATGACTTCATAGACAGCATGGGATATCCAAAGCCGGCACACCGCGCAAGCCCTGTGCCACACGCGATCACGTGGGACGGATGCCGAAACGCCCGCACGGACCGGACTCCATGCGGGCGCTTGGTTGGGATGGCGAATCGCCAGATCTCAAGACAGGCGGGCGGCGAGCAGCTCGCGCTGGAAGATGAGTTCCTTGGGCATGTGGTCGTAGAGATCGATGAAGAACTCGCCCTGGCTCACCAGCTCCGCCTTCCACTCGGTGCGGTTGAAGGCCATCACCTTGTCGAAGGCATCCTTGGTGAATGCCTCAAGCCCATCGATGTTGAAATCCTCAAGAGCCGGGGTCCACCCGATCTGGGTCTCATGGCCGGCGGCGGCTCCATGGCAACGTTTCACGATCCACTCGATGACACGCATGTTCTCGCCGAATCCGGGCCAGAGGAACTTGCCTTCCTCGGACTTGCGGAACCAGTTCACATGGAAGAAACGCGGCAGATGGGTGAGGTAGCGGCGCATCTCCAGCCAGTGGCTGAAATACGCGCCCATGTTGTAACCCGCGAAGGGCAGCATCGCCATCGGATCGCGGCGCACCTTGCCGATCTGCCCGAAGGCCGCAGCCGTCATTTCGGAGCCCATCGTCGCGCCGAGATAGACACCGTGACTCCAGTTGAAGGCCTGGAACACCAGCGGCATGGTGGTCGCGCGGCGGCCGCCGAAGACAATGCCGTCGATGGGCACGCCATCGGGATTCTGCCACTCGGGATCGATCGACGGACACTGCACGGCCGGCGCGGTGAAGCGGGCGTTCGCATGGGCGCAGACGCGGCCGCAATCCGGCGTCCAGTCCTGGCCGGTCCAGTCGATCGCATGGGCCGGCGGAGCTCCATCCATGCCTTCCCACCACACGTCGCCATCGTCGGTGAGACCCACGTTGGTGAAGATGCAGTTCTCCTTGATCGATTCCATCGCACGCGGGTTGGTGCTGTAGGCGGTGCCCGGAGCCACACCGAAGTATCCGGTCTCCGGGTTGATCGCGTGCAGCTTGCCATCCTCGTGCGGCCAGAGCCAGGCGATGTCATCGCCGATGATGGTCGTTTTCCAACCCGCCTCCTGATAGGATTGCGGCGGGATGAGCATGGCGAGATTGGTCTTTCCGCAGGCGGACGGGAAGGCCACGGAGAGATAGGTTTTCTCGCCCTGCGGATTTTCCACGCCGACGATGAGCATGTGCTCCGCCATCCACTTGTGTTCGCGGGCGATGTTGGACGCGATGCGCAGCGCAAGGCACTTCTTGCCTAACAGAGCGTTGCCGCCGTATCCGGAGCCATAAGACATGATCTCGCGGGTCTCCGGGAAGTGGACGATGTACTTGTCCTCATTGCAGGGCCACGAAACATCCGCCTGCCCGGCTTCGAGCGGGGCACCCACCGAGTGGAGGCAGGGAATGAAGTTTCCGTATCCGTCGCGCTTCTTGGCGATCGTGCCGGCGGCTTCGTCCTCCAGGCGCTTGAGGACATGGGCACCCATGTGGGCCATGATGCGCATGTTGACCACGACGTAGGCGCTGTCCGTGATCTCGATGCCGATCTTGGCGAGCGGCGAATCGAGCGGACCCATGCAGAACGGGATGACATACATCGTGCGGCCCTTCATGCAGCCTTTGAATTTCTCCATCAGCTTGACCCTCATCTCCGCGGGGTCCGCCCAGTGGTTGGTGGGACCCGCCTGGTCCGGGCGCTTGGAACAGATGAAGGTGCGGTCCTCGACGCGCGCGACATCGGATGGAGTGGAACGTGCGAGGAAGGAATTCGGGCGCTTTTCGGGATTGAGCCGGGTGAAGGTGCCCTTCTCGACCATCATCGAAGTGAGTCGGTCCCATTCGGCCTGGGAGCCATCGCACCACTCGACGGAGTCGGGTGCGCAAAGGGCGGTCATTTCATCCACCCACTTCTGCAGGGCGGCGTGGGATGTGTTTGGATTGCTCATAGCGTGACCATATCAAGGCCCGCCCGGCAACTTGGCAATGCGATGCGGAAAAGCGCCCGAAGTTTCCCAGAAAATGCGCAGCCCCCCTCAGAGACGCGTCTTGCGGCGCATGACGGACTTTTCAAAGGCCGCAATCATCCAGCGCTCTCCTTTTCCATCCGTGAGCAGGCGGACGTAGTTGGCACGCCGGTCGGTCGGATTGGCGAGCAACACCGGATCCTTGCCGCGCTCCAGAATCTGAAGACCGAGAGCCGTGGCCACCAGCAGCCTGCCGTCCTTGAGCGGCGTCATGCCATCGAGCAGCCCCTTCCCGTCGGCAGGGGTCTTCGCCTTGAAAGCGGCCACGCCCCGTCCCAAACGGCCGTCGCCCAGGATCGGAAAGGCACGCACGGTGTCGCCATGGAACTCACCCACCCACAGTTCGCGGCCGTCGTGGCTCAGCGTGATGCCGTTCGGCTGGGGAAGGTCCGCCACTTTCTCCGCACCCGGAGCGGAAGGGATCACCCGGTGAACCGCGTTGGACGCTCCCCACGTGTAATAGAGGGTGCCCTCCGTCGTGATCGCCAGATCATTGGCCGGACTGGGCAGGGCGATCCGGGAGCGCGCTCCGGTTTGAAGATCCCACACCAGAATGGCGGGAGCATGCATGCAGGCACCATGCAACTTGCCACCGGGGCCGATCGCCAACCCGTTCGCAGCATCGGTCGCTCCATCCATCAACTCGGTTTTCCCGTCCGCCGTAATCCGGAACAACTCGCGCTCGGGCACATCAGTTAGATAAAGGACACCTCCCGCGGAGGCGATTCCCTCGACAATGCGATGGCCCTCGCTGACGGTTTCCCAGCGGGAGCCCGGCTCGAAAACGGCGGACTCATCGGCCAGGGCGGACGAGCCGGCAAGGATGAGGCACAGAAGGCGGCGCATCTCAAATACGGCGTTTGTAGTACTCCAGATCCGGACCCGAGATCGGCTTTACAGCGGCGATGAGCTCGTTGCGGCGTTTCTCCTCCATCGGACGGAAGTTTTCGAGAATCGCCGTGTTCTGATCGACCTGCTCGACCGTCTCACAGCCGCTGAGCATGCAGGAAACCGGCAGCGAATAGACGAATTCATGAAGATTCTTCGGCGTGACGATGGAAGGATCCAGAGCCTTCGCCGGTCCGAAGACCCTGCCGAAGACCATGGTTTTCATGGCCAGCAGGCCGATGCGGTTCTCGCGCAGCTTCGGCTCGACGTGGGTGAGGAAGGAATCGTAATGGGTGTCGAAGAGGTTCACCGGCATGAGGCAGGTATCCATGTGGATGCCCTTCTCCCGGCACCAGTCGATGAAGTAACAATGAGCCTCCTGGCTGGTGTGGCCGGTGAAGCCGATGTAGCGGGCGCGTTTCTTCTCACGCATTTCAAGAAACACCTCCACCACACCGTTTTGGATGCGTTCCTTGACGTCCTCCACGCTCTGCAGCGAATGGATCTGCCACAGGTCGATGCGGTCGGTGGCCAGGCGGCGCAGCGAGTCCTCGAAGTCCTTGCGCACTCCCTCAGCGGTATTGCGGCTGGATTTGGTGGTGATGAAGACGTGGTCGCGGTATTTCGGGGTGAGGAACTTCCCGTAAAACGTCTCGGAAAGACCGTTCTGATAGTTCACCGCGTTGTCGAAAAACCGGACGCCGCGTTCGATGGCGCGCTCGATGAGGGCCTGGGCGGTCTTTTCATCCTTGGCAACGCCCACGTGGTGGCCGCCGAGGCCGAAGGCGGTGACCTTCTCACCGGTGACACCGAGTTCGCGCTGGGGAAGGATGCGCCCGAGCTTGTCGGTGGCCCCGCGCAGCAAGGCGGGGCTCAGGACGGCGGCGGCGCTGGCGGCACGGAGGAAATCGCGGCGTGTGCTCATGGAGGTGCGGGTGTGGGCCGCATTTCTGAGTTTGCGGCCCTCGCAGAGTCGCCCAGCCATACGCCTGCGTCAAGCCGCCGCCCCGCTCCACCGTGATCGCGGGCGGCAATGATTGCTTGGCTTGCCGGCTCGGCATGCTATCCCGGAGCCCGCCTTGCAGGAAGCTCCCTTCATCCATGAGTGCGCCCGGCTCGATCTCGCACCGCCCGGGCTGATGGACCGGCTTTGGGCGGAGGGCTGGAGGCATTTTGGCGCGGATTTCTTCCGCTACAGCCAGATGACCGACGAAAACGGGAAACTCCTCACCATCCAGCCGCTGAGAATGCGGATCTGCGGGTTCCGGCCTAACAAGCACCAGAGGCGCGTCGTCACGCGCAACCGGGATGCGACCATCCACGTGGTCCCGGCACGGGTGGATGCCGTGCGCGAGGAGCTCTTCCTCAAACACCGGTCCCGTTTCACATCCAACATTCCGGAGATGCTGCGCCAGTTCATGTCCTCGCCCGAGCCGGACCGGATGCCCTGCGAGTGCGTAAGCGTCGAGGTGACCATCGGTGAACGGCTCGTCGCAGTGAGCTATCTGGACGTGGGGGAAGATGCGGTATCCAGCGTTTACGCCATGTTTGATCCGGACGAATCGCGCCGCGGGCTGGGCACTCTCACCCTGGTCGAGGAAATCCGGTGGGCGGCGGCCAACGGGAAGACCTGGCTTTATCCCGGCTATGCCACCGGGCAACCAAGCGTCTACGACTACAAGAAATCGTTCAGACCCCTCGAATACTACGACTGGCGAGGCAACTGGTTGCCGCTGGATCGCGAAACGAAAACCGAACCCTGAACATGCGATGTCAGCGGGGAAATCCGCGGACCTCCTCGCCGATCAACCCCGGTGCTTGCGCTTGAAGTGGATGGCGGCGGCGGAACGCGAGATGATGCCTTGGAGGTAGGCGACTTCCTCGGCATCCATGCTGTGATCGACATTCGCCAGCTTTTCCTCGGCGCGCTTGATGGCGGCCTCCGCGGTCTGTTCGTCAATCTCGGCCTCGCCCAGCGCCATGTCGGTGAGAACCACCACTTTGGTCTGGGTGACTTCCGCGAATCCGGAACCGACGGCAAGTGTGACCACCTGGCCGTTGTGGAGGTAGCGCAGCTCACCGGGTTTCAGCGCGGTGACCAGACCGGCGTGCGCGGGCAGCACGCCGATTTCTCCATCGGCTCCCGGGAGGTAGACGTTGTCGACGGGAGCCGAGAAGACCTTCTTCTCGGGAGTGACGATATCAAGATGGAGAGCCATGGCGGAACGATTGTGAATTTTGAATTATGAATTTTGAATGGAATGAAGCTCTTCTGATTCAACATTCATCACTCAAGATTCAACCTTTGACTCAGTCGCGGGCGACGGAGTCGATGCCGCCCTTCATGTAGAAGTTGCCTTCGGGCACATCGTCGAGCTTCCCATCAAGGATTTCGGCGAAGCCCTTGACGGTGTCTTCGATCGAGCAGAGGACGCCGGAGACGTTGGTGAAGACCTCGGCCACGTGGAAGGGCTGGGTGAGGAAACGCTGGATTTTCCGGGCGCGGAAGACGGTCATCTTGTCATCGTCCGAAAGCTCGTCCATGCCGAGAATGGCGATGATGTCCTGAAGGTCCTTGTAGCGCTGGAGCACCTGCTGCACGCCGCGGGCGACGCGGTAGTGTTCCTCGCCGACGATTTCCGGAGCGAGCGCCTTCGAAGTGGAGGCAAGCGGGTCCACCGCGGGGAAGAGCGCCTGCTCGGCGAGCGAACGCTCAAGAACGACGGTGGCGTCAAGGTGGGCGAAGGTGTTCGCGGGAGCGGGGTCGGTGAGGTCGTCCGCCGGCACGTAAACCGCCTGGATGGAGGTGATGGAGCCTTTATTGGTGGAGGTGATCCGCTCTTGAAGCGCGGCCATTTCCTCGGAAAGCGTGGGTTGGTAACCCACCGCGGAAGGCGTGCGGCCAAGAAGCGCGGACACCTCGGAACCGGCCTGGGAGAAGCGGAAGATGTTGTCCACGAAGAGAAGCACGTCCTGGTTGTCCTCATCGCGGAAGTGCTCGGCCATGGTGAGCGCGGAGAGGGCGACGCGGAGACGAGCGCCGGGAGGCTCGTTCATCTGACCGTAGCAAAGCGCCACCTTGGATCCCTCGGCGAGGGTGGGCGTGCCGTTGTCGTTGAGCTTCGGGTGACCGTGCTCATCCTTCTCGGTGGCGATGACGCCGGACTCGATCATTTCCCAGTAGAGGTCGTTTCCTTCACGGGTCCGCTCACCCACGCCGGCGAAGACGGAGAAACCACCGTGCGCCTTGGCGATGTTGTTGATGAGCTCCATGATGACGACGGTCTTGCCGACGCCTGCACCACCGAACATGCCGCCCTTGCCGCCCTTGAGGAGGGGGCAGATGAGGTCGATGACCTTGATGCCGGTGACGAGAACTTCCGTGTTTGCCGATTGCTCGGTGAGCGTGGGGGCGGGGCGGTGGATCGGCGCGCGGAGATTGGCATCAGCCAGCGCGGCGTTTTCGTCCACAAGGTCACCGGTCACGTTGAAAATGCGGCCGAGGATCTGCTTGCCGACGGGCACGGCGATCGGCTTGCCGGTGTCGACCAGCGTCATGCCGCGCTTGAGGCCGTCCGTCGTGGACATGGCGACCGCGCGCAACCAACCGTCGCCCAGGTGCTGCTGCACTTCGAGCACGAGCTTGGTTTCCACGCCGTTGAGAACGTATTGGATCTCCAACGCGTTGTAGATTTCAGGCAGTTTGTCTGCCTTCGAGAAATCGGCGTCAACGACGGCGCCGATGATCTGGACGATGGTTCCTTGGTTGCTCATAGTGGAAGAAGTTTGCTAGTGGGAAGTTTTCAGTTTTCAGCGAAGGGCAATGGATTCTGCTAGCTGGAGGTTTCCTGTACTCGCGGAACACTGGAAACTGAACACTAGCAAACTCATGGCTATTCCATGGCTTTCATGGCGGTGGTGATTTCGAGAAGCTCGGCGGTGATGGCGCCCTGGCGCAGCTTGTTGTATTCGAGGGTGAGCTCCTTGATGAACTTCTTGGCGTTGTCCGTGGCGGACTTCATGGCGACCATCCGGGCGGAGTGCTCGGAAGCGCGGGACTCGACGTGGGCCTGGAACACTTCGTAGTTCACATAGAGCGGCAGGATCGAGGCGAGAACCTCGGAAGGATTCGGCTCGAACGTGAAGTCGCGGGCCGGATCGTTGACGTGTTCCTCGACGGAGAATCCCTTGCCGATGGATTCGAAGGCCTGCTCCTCGCCCTTGCGGTGGCCTTGGATGGGCAGCAGGGTGACCACCTCGGGCTCCTGACGGAGCGTGTTGACGAAGGAAGTGAAAGCGATGGAAACCTTGTCGTAGTTGCCCTCCAGAAACTGCTGGGTGACGAACTTGGCGATCGGGCGGGTCTGTGAGAAAGGCACCGGATCCTTGACCGTGAAATCCGCGATCACTTTCTTGCCGAGCTTTTCGCACATCGTGCGGAGCTTGCGGCCGACAGTGACGAAATGGGCGTCCGGCGAGGTTTTGGCGCGGACCGCCTTGGCCAGGTTGGTATTGAGGGGTCCGCAGAGGCCCTTGTCCGTCGAGATCACAAGAACCAACTCGCGACCGCCCTGACGGTGTTCGAGGAGCGGGTGGGACTCCTCGGTGAAGTTCCTGCGGATGTCGAAAAGCACCTGGGTCAGGTGGGCGGCATATTCGCGGCCCGCAAGCGCCTGATCCTGGGCCTTCTTCATCTTCGCCGCGGCGACCAGCTGCATCGCGCGGGTGATCTGCGCGGTGTTTTTGACCGATTTGATGCGGCGGCGGATGTCGCGGAGGTTGGCCACTGTGTTTGGGAGATTAGGGGATTAGGTAACTGGGATAACCTGGGAACTGGAACGGAAGATGGCGGCTGGACCGCTCGTCACCCCATTCCGTTTCCAATGTCTCACTTCCACGATTTCTTGAAGTCTTCGATGGCCTGCTTGACGGCATCCACGGAGGCGGCGTCCTTCTTGAGATCCGGCTTTTCGTTGCGGATCTTGTCGAGGAGCTCGGACTTGCGGGTCGAGAAGAACTCACCCATGGCGTTCTGGAAGCGCTTCACATCGGCCACGGCGACATCGTCGAAGTATCCGTTCTGCATCGCGAAGAGATAGACCGATTCCATCTCCATGCCCAGCGGGCTGTATTGGTTCTGCTTGAAGAGCTCCACGATGCGTGCACCGCGGTCGAGCTTCTTCTTGGTGGAGGCATCGAGGTCCGAACCGAACTGGGCGAAGGCCTGGAGCTCGCGGAACTGGGCGAGGTCGAGCTTGGTGGTGCCGGCCACGGACTTGATCGTCTTGGTCTGCGCGGCGGAACCGACGCGGGACACCGAGAGACCCACCGAAATGGCGGGACGGATGCCTTGATAGAAGAGGTCGGTTTCCAGATAGATCTGGCCGTCGGTGATCGAGATCACGTTGGTCGGGATGTAAGCGGACACGTCGCCGGCCTGGGTCTCGATGATCGGCAGCGCGGTGAGCGAGCCACCACCCGCGGACTCGGAGAGGCGGGCGGAACGCTCGAGAAGGCGGCTGTGGAGGTAGAACACGTCACCGGGATACGCTTCGCGGCCGGAGGGGCGGCGGAGAATGAGCGAGACCTGGCGGTAGGCGACGGCGTGCTTCGAAAGGTCGTCGAACACGATGAGGCAGTCCTGCCCCTTGTCCATGAGGTACTCGGCGATGGCGCAGCCGGCATATGGCGCGAGATACTGCATGGCGGCGGCATCCGATGCGGAGGCGGAGACGATGGTGGTGTATTCCATCGCACCGGCGTCTTCGAGGATCTTGTGGATCCGGGCGACGTTGGAGAGCTTCTGGCCGATGGCGACGTAGATGCAGTACATCGGCTTGTGGTTCTGCAACTTGCCTTGCTCGGCGGCCTTGTTCTGCTTGGCCTGGGAAATGATGGTGTCCACGGCGATCGTCGTCTTGCCGGTGGCGCGGTCGCCGATGATCAGCTCGCGCTGGCCGCGGCCGATCGGGATCATGGCGTCCACGGACATGATGCCGGTCTGGACGGGAACGGAAACGGACTTCCGCTTGATGATGCCGGGAGCGATTTTCTCCATCGGATACTGCGCGGCGGCGGCGATCTCACCCTTGCCGTCGATGGCTTGTCCGAGCGCGTTGACCACGCGGCCGAGCACGGCCTCGCCGACCGGCACGGAGAGCAGTTTGCCGGTGGTGCGGCATTGGGCACCTTCCTTGACGGCGGTGTAATCACCCAGAAGCACGACACCGACTTCGCTTTCCTCAAGGTTGAGGGCCATGCCGGTGACACCGCCACCGAAGTCGATCATCTCGTTGAGCATGACGTCGGAAAGTCCTTCGACTTTCGCCACGCCGTCACCCACCTGGCGCACGGTGCCGACATTGGTTTTTTCGACGGACGAGGTGATTCCGGCGATTTGTTGTTCGATTTCCTGAAGGATGCTGCTCATGGGAGAGGGTTGCTAGGTGTCAGTGTTCGGTTTTCAGCAAAAATTTTCGTGATTCAGAATGCGTTGGCGAGGCGCTCGAGGCGGCCCTGGACGGAACCGTCGAACACGTCGTTGCCGACGCGGATGCGCAGGCCGCCGATGAGGGAGGGAGTGATCTGATAGTCCACCACGAGGTCCGCACCGTACTGGCGGGCAAGACCGGCGACCACGCGCTGGCGGGTGGCTTCATCAAGCTCCACCGAGCTCTCGATGGTGACCTTGCGGCGCTCGAACTCGAGGCGGGTAAGCTTGTGCAAAGCTCCGAGGATGCCGCGGTAGTCGCGTGGTTTGGACTCCACCAGGCGGCCGATCGCGGCGCGCAGCTTGGCGTCGTCCAGCTTGCCGCCGGTCTGGCAGAGACCGAAGAGGCGGCGTGCGGTGGCAGCGGCGGTTTTGGAGACTTTCATGGGAAACTTGGGGAGACGTGCGGGGGATCAGCCTTCCACCTTGGCGAGCGCTTCCTCGTTGATGCGCTTCTGATCGTCCGCCGTGAGCACCTTGCCGGTGACTTGGGCGGTGGTGGCGGCGACCAGTCGGCCGAACTCGCGCTTGAGCTCCGCACTGATCTGGGCGCGCTCGGCCTGGGCGGCTGCCTCGGCCTTGGCGAGGATCTGCTGGGCGTGGGCGATGGCCTCCTGGGATTTCTGCTCGGTGAAGGCGTGGGCACCTTCCTTGGCCTCGTTGATGAGGCGGACGGCTTCTTCATTCGCCTTGGCAATGGCCGCAGCGGTGGTCGCCTCGGAATCGGCGAGCTGCTTCTCGATGCGCTTCAGCTTCTCCTCGCCCTCGGCGATGCGGAGTTTGCGCTGCTCAAGCATCTGCTGAATCGGCCCGAAGGCGAACTTCTTGAGAAGGAATGCAAAGACGAGGAACCCGACAATCTGGGAGAAGAGCAATTGGCCATGAATGCCGAATTGCTTCTGGAGGTTTTCAGCCACTTCGGCGAGACCGCCGGATGCGGCGCCGGTTTCTGCGAGAAAGAGGAAGGGTTCCATGGGAATGAGTGGGATCGGGAAAAGAAAAGCTGTCTGGCTATGGAACGGAAGTATCAATGATTCCCGGAGAAACCGACTCGGCGATCTCTCCGGGAAATCAAAAGCTGAATTACTTGCCGAGGAGGATGGTGATGATCAGCGCGCCTTCCGCGAGAGCGGAGATGAGGAGCGATTGAACGAGCACCTTTCCGGAAGCTCCGGGGTTGCGGCCGACAGCTTCACAGGCTTTGAGGCCGATGAGTCCGAGGGCGACGGTGGCTCCAAGGGCGGCTCCGGCGATGGCGATGTTTCCAGTCATGGTTTGTTTGATGTTGGTGTTTCAGGGGTTTGGACTCCCCCGCAGTCTTTGCCACGGTCCGGAGTCCAAAATCGGGTCAGTGGCCGTGGTCGCCCTCCTCGTGGTGGCACATGAGGGACGTGAACACGGCGGTGAGCAGCGTGAAGACAAGCGCCTGAATCGCGCCGACCATCAGCTCCAGGAAGTAGAACGGCAGAGCCGCTAGCCAACCGAACCACTTGCCGCCCATGAAGAGCATCAGTTCGAGCAAGCTCTCACCAGCATAGATGTTGCCATAAAGGCGGAACGTCAGGGTGAGGGGGCGGATCATGATGGAAACGATCTCAAGGAAACCGACAAGGAAGAAGATCACAATCAGCATCGCCTTCATCAGTCCCTTGCCTTCGCCCTGATAGAGGAAGATGTGGGCGAGAAAACCTCCGGGACCATTGGCCTTGACGGACCAGTAGAGCCACATGGCGAAGAAAACCAGAGCCAGACCAAGAGTCATGTTGAGGTCGGCATTGGCACCCCGCAGCCAGGGAACCCAGGAATGATGATGGCCGCTGGCATCCACCAGATAGTGGCCGACCGTGCCCACCATCGGGAACAGGCCCATCCAGTTGGCACACATGATGAAAATGAAGATCGATCCGAAGAACCAGAAGGTCTCTTTGGCAAGCTTTTCACCCATGATGGTGGCGAGGAAGTCCTGAAGACCCTCCACGACGGTTTCAAAAAGGTTCTGGAGGCCCGTCGGTACCAGCGAGATCCGGCGGGTGGCGAGTTGGGCGAAGAAAATGATGACCGCCGCCACCAGCCACATGGCCACCATCGAGTTGGTGATTTTGAAAAACCCGAGATCCACCAGAACCGGAGCATTGAACGGCAGCGAGTGGTGTCCGCCATCTCCAGCCGCGAGCGTGGGGGCGAGGCAGGCGAGCCAGGCGGTGAGGGTGAGGATGATAGGGCGACGAATCATGCCGTGAAGCCACGCACGAACGGCGGGCGCGGCGGGTTTAGAGACAGGCAGGAATATCGGCAAGTTCTTTTCTTGAAAATTTCCCCCCACCCGCATACGCGGGGAAAACCGGGGATTCGGCCGGTGAATCAAGCCTTGCGCCGGGTCGCTTCAAGGGCATGGACCGCCTCGTTTCCGGTCCGGATTCCGGGGCCCTCGGTCCCGGCCACCAGCAGCAGGCGGAAGCCGCATGCAAGGGCCTGATCGATGAGTTCCTCGGCGGGCAGGCAGAGGCGACCGCCGACCTCCTTGAGCTGAAAATCCACCGGACCGATCCCGTGGAAGCCGCGGTAGACGACTTCCGTGCAGGCGAGGCGGTCGGCGGTTCGGAAGTCGAAGAGGAAATCGTACGGTTTCCCCTCATGGCCGAGGGCGCGTTGCAGGGCGTGCTGGAGGTCCGCCGCGTGGAGTGGCGGGCGGAGGATCAGCAGCGCGTCCACCGCCAGGGTCTCGGTTGCAGCGCGGATCCGCACTCCGTCCTTTTTCGCCTCGAGGAAGGCCGGGGAGCCATCGGCATCGCCGAGGTAGAGCGCCGCGTGGGGCCAGAAGCCGGGGAGAAACCAGTTGCTGAGGGCGTCGTCGTGCCGGGTCACGAACACATCGCCGGCCCGCGCTTCCAGGAGAATCCGCTCGCGCAAGCCGGCATCCACCCGTTTTCCCGCGCCGCGGGGTTTCAAACCCGGCTGGCGCAGCTCGGCAATCGCTCGGCCGGAAACCTCGAAAAGGCCGCCCATCGCCTTTTTCCATGCCGATCGGTGGCGGCGGAGGAAAGAGAACCAACGATAGGACGCGTGCCTTTTCAGAGCATCCCTCCGGCGGCTTTCGATGGTTGCTTCCTCGCTCCGCAGCAGATCCACCAGCGGGGCCAGCGCCGGATCGGCGGCCAGGGCATCGATCCCCTGGCGGTGGCGTCTGTGAAAATCCGCGGCTGCGAGGAACTTTGCCTGATTCAAGGGGTCTGCAAGCGCCTTGTGGATGGCGTTGAAGGACTTCCTGGGAATGCCCGCACCAGGGTCCGGTTCATCGAGCTTTTTCCACAGCACCGGATGCCCGCGGGCAAGATCCACCAGAAAGCGGTCCGCACGCAACAGCACGCAGGCGGCGGCAAACGCGGCGGCAAAAACCGGCAGACGACCCGCCCACGACACCGCACCACCACCCGCAGCCGCACCGAGGGAGCCGATGCTGCCAAGCAACGCGGCACGCGCCGCGAGGTACTGCGAATATCGTAGTTTCACCGCCTCCTCCTCATCCGGCAGGAAGTAGGCCCGTGCCGACGCCCGGGTGATCATGTCCAGATCCTCCGCCAGGCCGCCGCGGTCGGGCAGGGCAGAGGCCACCGCCAGCGTCGCCGCCACGCCCTCGGCAAGCAGGCTTTCCACTTCTCCGTCCGTCATCAAACACCGTCCTGCACGGTCTCCGCCCTCGCGTCAATCCACATGCCGCCGACGCTCGATCTAACAAAAACTAACAAGCCAAAGGTGCCGTTGAATCCGTGGCGGAAGCGCCCCGGGGCCGCGCAAGTCAAGCGCCCGCTTTGGAATTTTCCCTAGAAAATCAGCGGATTTTCTCTTGCCAACCCCATCCCCCGTCCTCACAAACTCGCGCTGCCATGAATAAAGCTGAACTCATTGAATCCATCCAGGCCGCTCTCGGAAAAGACGCCACCAAACGCGCCGCCGACGAAGCCCTCGAAGCCGTTCTCTCCTCGATCGCCAAAGGCGTGAAGAAAGACAAGAAAGTCCAGATCATCGGATTTGGAACCTTCGAGGTCAAGAAGCGCGCCGCCCGCACCGGCCGCAATCCGAAGACCGGAGAGTCGATGAAGATCGCCGCCTCCAAGTCCGTCGGCTTCAAGGCTTCCTCCGCTCTCAAGAGCTCGCTGTAATTTCACCTGGAATCTGATTCCACCGAAACCAAAAACCAAAAAGAACCCCGGCCAGCACGGCCGGGGTTCTTTTTTGGGAGTGCCCTCCTTTTTTTTCAAAGGAGCCGCAGGAGGCGGACAAGCGCGCTTCAGAACCAGCCTTTGCGGCCGTTGATGTAGGTGGCCACGAAGTCCTGATCGCTCTTGGTGAGATAGAGGATGCCTTCGATCAGGCCGATCAGCGCGCCGATCCCGCAGGCGAAGCTGAGCAGGATCTGGATGATGCCCTCCTTGGTGTATCCGAGGTAGAACTTGTGGATGCCGAGTCCTCCGATGAGGATTCCCAGAATTCCGGCGGCGAGTTTTTTTTCGGCGCCAGCAGGGGCCGATGGTGCGGGTACGGTGGACATGGTGCCATTCTTCTAATAAGACGCGCCTTTCAACGCAAGCACCGAACCTTCATGAAACCACGAATCACCCTCGCCGAAGCCCTGCTTCCGGACGGCAGCACGCTCGCCCTTCAGGAGCACGACGGCCGGAAATCGCTTGTCATCCATGGCCAGCAGATCTGCGGACCCGCCACCCGCGCCGTCGAGCAGGAGCTTGCCCGCCTGGCCTGCGCGCCCTTCCGTCCCGCGAGGCAGCCGAAGATTTGGTTCGCCGGTCTCGGCCTCGGTCACGGGCTTGCGGCGGTGGCGGCGGAGCTGAAGCAGAAGCGGGGACTGTTTGTGGTGGCGGAGCCACTCGCCGAGTTGCCGCGCTGGCACCGCGAGCATCTCCCGGAGAGCCCGCTGGTGACCGATGACCGCGTGGTGATCGAGAACGATTGCGGACCTGCCGGGCTGCAGCGGCACGCCGGGGCCTTGCACGCCATCCTCCTGCATCTGGACGCATCGCCCGCCGGCCCCGGCAACAAACCGTGGGTCGAGGACCGCCGCTGGCTCTCCGCCGCCTATGAAGCCCTGCAACCCGGCGGCCTTCTGGCGATCGGCGGCTCGCGCCCCAACGCGGGACTTCCCCGCAAGCTTTTCCGCTCCGGATTCGAAGTGGCGGAGTTCCAGGTGCCCGCCTCGCCGGACGCTCGCAAGTCCCGTCTTCTGCCCGTCTGGCTGGCGCGAAAAGGCCGGGCGGCCGGTTGATCGTTGATTTTTCCGGGCGACCTGCTTGGGTCACGCCGTCCATGAGTTTCACGCATCGCCTTCCTTTCGTTCTTCCGCTCCTGCTCGTATCCTCCTCGATCGCCGGGGAAATCACCGTTGAGCCGCGTCCGTTCACCCTGGAGAAAACCTTCTCCGCCTCGATCCTTCCTGTCGACGGAGCGGTGCCCGTGAAGATCGAACCGGAAGGCTGGGCGGACTTCGAGATTGTGGAAATCGCCGAGCACGGCACCAAGGTCGCCAAAGGGGCCACGCTGGTCCGCTTCGATGCGGAATCGATCGACCGCAAACTCGCGGATGCACGCCGCGCCGCGGAGTCCGGCGCCCTTTCCCTGGCGCAGGCGATCCAGGATCTGAAACATCTCGAACAAACCTCACCCCACCGTCTGGAAGCTCTCAAACGCGCGGCGGAAACCGCGAAGGAAGAGAACGCCTACTTCGTGAAAACCCGCCGCAAGGCCAGCGAGGAAAGCGCCGCCCAGGGACTGGAGCGCCGCAAGCAAATGCTCTCCAACCAGCAGGAAGAGCTCCGGCAACTTCAAAAGATGTACGAGGCGGACGATCTCACCGAAGACACCGAAGAAATCATCCTGGTGCGCCAAAAGGATGATGTGGCCGCCGCCGAGTTCGCGCTGCGCATGGAGCAACTCGACTATCAGCGCACACTCGAAGTGACACTGCCCCGCGAGGCGATCGCCCTCGCCAATGCCGAGCGCGACGCGGCCATCGCCCTCGCCAAGGCGGAGCAGGACATCCCGCGCTCCATCGCTCTCAAGAAACTCGAAATCGAGTCGCTCAAAACCTCCGCAGACCGGGAGAAGGAAGCACTCGCCGATCTGGAAAAGGACCGTTCGCTTTTCGAAGTCAAGGCACCGGCGGACGGGTGGTTTTACCACGGAGCGATCGAAAACGGCCGCTGGACCACCGGCGAGGCGGTGAAGGCCCTCGTGCCCCACGGCCGCCCCTCGCCCAACCGCGTTTTCGCCACCTTCGTTCCTGCGGCCTCCAAGCTCGGGCTCTCCGCCTTTGTCGATGAAGCCACGGCCCGCTCCTTGAAACCCGACCTCGGCGGCATCGCGGTGCTGCCCGGCCGCGAGGACCTTGAGATTCCCGTGAAGCTCAGCCGACTCGCCACCCTGCCCGGAGCGGACGGCAGCTATGCCGTGGAGCTCACCGCCTCCTGGGCGAAAGACTCCACCCCGGCCGCCGGATCCAGCGCCACCATCCGACTCATCGCCTACGAGCGCCCGGCCGCTCTCGCCGCACCCACCAAGGCCCTCAGCTACGGCACGGACGGCTGGACGCTTGAAGTGAAACTCGCCGATGGCAAAACCGAGCGCCGCCCGGTGAAACGCGGACGCGTCTCCGGCGAAACCACGGAAATCCTCGGCGGCATCGAGGCCGGGCAGGTCATCATCACCCCGGACAAGTGAGGGCCTCCCGGAACCACTTACTGCTCATCCCATGACCGGCGCCGCCGTCCATATCCCATCCCGCATCGGCATCGCCCTGATGCTTTGCTGCGCCACCATGACGGCTGCGGAGCCCGCCGGACCGGAGCCCGCCGCCATCGAGGCCTCGATCCGCCGCGGCGTGGATTTCCTCATCGCGGACCAGAACGCCAACGGCTCGTGGGGAGGCCCCACGCGCACCAAAGGACTCAACATCTACGCCCCGCTCCCCGGTGCCCATCACGCGTTCCGCGCCGGTGCCTCCGGCCTCGCCCTCTCCGGCCTGATCGATGCCAGGGACCCGCGCCCGGAAGCCATCGCCTCCGTCGCCAAAGCCGCGGAATGGACCGCCTCCGAACTCCCGAAACTCCGCCGCGCCGACCAAACCACCACTTACAACTCTTGGGGCCACGCCTACGGGCTGCGCGCCCTGACCCGCATCCACCGCAGCGAGGCCTCGCCGGAGCGCAAGGAACGCTGGAAAACCCTCGCCCAACAGCAGGTCGACCTCGCCAACCGCTACGAGGAAGTCAACGGCGGCTGGGGCTATCTCGACCTCTTCGACGACGTCACCACCCGCAAGCCCTCCGGCCTGCCCACGTCCTTCACCACCGCCACCGTCCTGCTCGCCATGGCCGAGGCGCGCGATGCCATGGGCCTCCGGCTGGACGACCGGATCGTCAAGCACTCGCTCACCTCCATCGAGATGCAGCGCACCCCGGATTTTGCCTACACCTACTCGTTTCCCCACCGCATGCACCCGCGTGGCGACATCAACCGCCCGGCCGGCTCGCTCGCCCGCTCCCAGGCTTGCAACGCCTGCCTCCGCGTCTTCGGTGACAAGGCCGTGAGCGACGAGGTGATCCTCCAATGGGCGGACCGCTTCCTCGACCGCGAGGGCTTCCTCAGCAACGGCCGCAAACGCCCCGTCCCCCACGAGACGTTCTTCAAGATCTCAGGCTACTTCTACTACTACGGGATTTATTATTTCACCGAATCGGTCCGGCTGCTGCCCAAGGAAAAACACGCGGCCTACGCACGCCGCCTCGCTTCGGTCATCCTGAGCCGGCAGGAAAAAGACGGCTCCTGGTGGGACTATCCGCTCTACGACTACCACCAACCCTACGGCACCGGCTACGCGCTCATGGCACTGGCCTGGTGTCGCGACGCGATCGCCGCGGACAAGTAATCCCCGCTCACCAGCTCCCTTGTTCGACCCCGACGCCCCATCACCCCACCCCGCGCTTGGCATCGATCACGGCGAGGCACGCATCGGCATCGCCGCCACCGATGACTTCGGCATCCTCGCCCATCCGGTGGAAACCATCGATCGCTCGAAAACCGAAGCCCTCGCCCGCATCGCCGAGCTGGTCCGCATCCGCCGCATCCGCACCCTTGTCGTCGGCCTGCCGCTGCGCATGGATGGCAGCGAGGGCGAATCCGCCGCCAAGGTGCGCGACTTCGCCGGACGCCTCCGCCAGCAGGTGCCGGACCTGCCGCTCGTCTTCGTGGACGAATCACTCAGCACCTCCGCCGCCGCCGCCAAACTGCGCGAGGCCGGACACCGGGCCCGCCACCAGAAATCCATCATCGACCAAGCCGCCGCCGTCGAGATCCTCAACTCCTGGATGGGCCATTGAAACCGCCGCTCCGGCTCGCGGAACTTGCCTCGTCTTTTGCCTTGCAGGGGAAACACCCGCCGCTAGTCTCGGCCGCATTCCGGCATGATGCGCCGGGATCCGGATCCATGTTCGGGGCTTTCAGCACCCTCCATCGGTCCTCAACCAACCCCTTTTCCATTCCGACCCAAAACCTAGCCGCCCAAGATCCATGATCCGCATTGTCACCGCCCTTGTCGCTTCCGTTTTCGCGCTGCTCACCGCCTCCTGCTGCTGCACGGGCGAGGCAAAGCCCCCCAAACTCCGGCCGCTTCCCCAGTTCCAGGAGATCCAGCCCGCCCAGGCTCCCGCTCCCGAGGTGCGCTACGAAAAGTAATCCGGATCTTCTCCGGACTCTCGTTCCTTTCTCCAAAACGTCCCCCCGCCTGTGCGGAGGGACGTTTTTGCGTTCACGCCGGATTTTCCCCCTTCCCATCCGGCGCGGATTCTGCCAATTCCCTCGTTGTTGATCCTTTTGCCATGAAAACGCCCCTTTCGAATGATGGACAGCCCCGCTTCAATGCGCCCATCCGTCACTACCACCGCAGCGCGGGCGGAGGAAACCGCACCTGGGACGAATGGATCGACGGCAAACCGAAAACCCAGGGCTCCATCAAGTGGCTCAAGGTGCTGGGCATCCTCGTCGCCGTGCTCGCCCTCGCCGGCATCATCACCGGATTGGTCATCGAACTCCGCTGAATCGCCGATTCTTCGACGGCCGCGCATGTGGCTTTGACAATCCCCCCACGCCCGTTCAGTTTTCCCGCCCGCCGCAATCCACGGCGGCCTCTTCATTATGGGAAAAAGCCTCTTCCAAAAAGTCTGGGACGCCCACACCGTCGGAACCCTGGCCGATGGCCGCACACAACTCTTCATCGGCACCCACCTCATCCATGAGGTGACCTCGCCCCAAGCCTTCGGCATGCTCCGCGATCTCGGGCTCAAGGTGAAGTTCCCCCAGCGCACCTTCGCCACGGTGGACCACATCGTTCCCACCATCGACCAGGACGCCCCGCAAGACCCGCTCGCCGCGGAAATGATGCAGGCCCTCCGCAAAAACGCGGATGATTTCGGCGTGACCTACTTCGACCTCGCCTCCGGCAAACAAGGCATCGTCCACGTTGTCGGACCCGAGCAAGGCATCACCCAGCCCGGCACCACCATCGCCTGCGGGGACTCCCACACCGCAACCCACGGCGCGTTTGGTGCGATCGCCTTCGGCATCGGCACCACCCAGGTGCGCGATGTGCTCGCCTCGCAAACGCTCGCCCTCGAAGCCCTCAAAGTCCGCCGCATCGAGGTCAATGGCGGCCTCCGCCCCGGAGTTTACGCCAAGGACGTCATCCTCCACATCATCCGCCTGCTCGGAGCCAACGGCGGCATCGGTTTCGCCTACGAATACGCCGGCGATGTCTTCGACCGCATGTCGATGGAAGAACGCATGACCGTCTGCAACATGTCCATCGAAGGCGGCGCACGCTGCGGATACGTCAACCCGGATGCCAAAACCGTCGCCTACCTGCACGGCCGTCCGTATGTCGACATGAGCAACTTCGACGCCACCGCCGCACGCTGGCTGTCCTTCGCCTCCGATCCGGACGCGCACTACGACGACATCGTGCGGATCAATGCCGCGGACATCGAGCCCACCGTCACCTGGGGCATCTCTCCGGACCACGGCATCGCCATTTCCGAAAACATCCCGGACCCCGCCAAGGCCGCCACTCCGCTGGCCAAGGCATCCATCGAGGAAGCCCTCGCCTACATGAAACTGCCCGCAGGCACGCCCATCAAGGGAGTGAAGATCGACGTGGCCTTCATCGGCTCCTGCACCAACGGCCGCCTTTCGGACTTCCGCGAGGTCGCCAAATACATCCAAGGCCACAAGGTCGCCCCCGGCGTGAAGGCCATCGTCGTCCCGGGCTCGCAGATCGTCGCCATCCAGGCCGAGCAGGAGGGACTCGACAAAATCTTCACCGAAGCCGGCTTCGAATGGCGCGGCGCGGGATGCTCGATGTGCCTCGCCATGAATCCCGACAAGCTCGTCGGAGACCAGCTCTGCGCGTCCTCGTCGAACCGCAACTTCAAGGGCCGCCAGGGCTCGCCCACCGGCCGCACCGTCCTCATGTCTCCCGTCATGGTCGCCGCCGCCGCCATCAACGGCCACATCTCGGACGCCCGCGAGCTGTTCCACATCGAAAAAACCGCGGCCGTTGCCTAACACCCCAAACCAGATTCTTCCATGGCCCTCGAACCCGTAAAACAAGTCACCGGCCGCGCTGTTTTCATTCCCGGCGCGGACATCGATACCGACCGCATCATCCCCGCGCGTTTCATGAAGTGCGTCACCTTCGACGGCCTCGGCGAATTCGCGTTCTACGATGTGCGCTTCAATCCGGACACCGGTGAGAAAACCGAGCACCCGCTCAATGACGAACGCTTCAAGGGCGCGTCCATCCTTGTCGCCGGCGTGAACTTCGGCTGCGGATCCTCCCGCGAGCATGCTCCGCAATCGCTGCGCAAATACGGCTTCAACGGCATCATTGCCGAGTCCTTCGCAGAGATCTTCTTCGGCAACTCCACCACCCTCGCCATGCCCTGCGTCATCGCCTCCGCCGCGGACGTCGCCAAACTGCGCGATGCCGTGGAAGCCGATCCCGCGCTCGAGGTCACCATCGATGTGGACGCCCTGAAGGTCAGCACCTCCGGCGGTCTCGAATTCCCGGTCACCATGCCGGACTCCGCGCGCGACGCCCTCATCTCCGGCCGCTGGGACCCGATCCAGGAACTGCTCGACAACGACCAGTCCATCGAGGCCAAGGCCCGGGAATTGCACTACGTCTGATCCTCTCGGGAAGGGCACTCCGCATATCCCGCCACAACTCGTGCGCGGCTTTGCGCAGGCCATGCGGAGCGGCCCGGAGGCCTCCGGCGGATGCTGGGTGCAGCTCCGATGGCCGCCCCCAAGAAACCGAACCTCGTCTCCGTCACTACGATCAATCAGGACGGATCGAGGTATTTCCTCCACCCCTCTGATGTGAAAGGCCGCTGGGTGCTTTCCAGACGGCTGGTGGGCGTGCTTCTCATCGCGATCTACGTGCTGCTTCCGTGGATCCCGATCAACGGGAATCCCGCGGTCTTTCTCGACGTGGAAAACCGGATGTTCCACCTCTTCGGCCTCACTCTGGTGCCGCAGGACCTCTGGGTGATGTTCTTCGCCGTCAGCGGGCTCGGCTTCGCCCTGTTTTTCGGCACCTCCCTGCTCGGCCGCATCTGGTGCGGCTGGGCCTGCCCATACACCGTCTTCCTGGACCATGTGTATCGCCGCGTCGAGCGCTGGATCGAGGGGGACGCACCCGCCCGCCGTGCGCTGGACAACGCGCCGCTGTCCGCCTCCAAGGTGCTCAAGCGCATCCTCAAGCACGCCATCTATGTCGCGATCGCCGCAGCCATCGCCCACGTGTTCCTGTCCTACTTCGTCTCACTCCACCGGCTTTACGGATTCATGAACGACGGCCCGCTCGAGCATGCGACCGCCTTTGGCATCGTCGCCTTCCTCACGCTGGTTCTCTGGTTCTGCTTCGGATACTTCCGCGAGCAGTTCTGCATCATCATGTGCCCCTACGGCAGGCTGCAGGGCGCACTCACCGATGACGATACGGTCAACGTCGGCTACGACGAGAAACGCGGCGAACCGCGCGGCGCCAAGGGCAAGGCCGAGGGCGATTGCATCGACTGCCGCCGCTGCGTGCAGGTCTGCCCCACCGGCATCGACATCCGCAACGGCCTGCAACTGGAATGCATCGGCTGCACCGCCTGCATCGATGCCTGTGACGACATCATGGAGAAGATCGGCCGCCCCAAAGGGCTGGTGCGCTACGATTCGCTCAACGGCTTTTCGGGAAACAAGCGCCGCTTCCTCCGCCCGCGCATCTATGCCTATTGCGCACTCGCCCTGCTCGGGGCCGGAGCACTCACGCTCGTCGCGTCCAAAAAGGCGCGCCCCTACAACGCGACCATTTCACGCTCCGGCGGCGCGGGTTTCTACAGCGATGCAAGCTCGGTCCGGAACATCTACAAGGTGCGTTTCATGAACAAGCGCAACCAGACCGCCACCGTCACCATCCGCCTCGGCAGGAACACTCCGCACGGATACGAGCTCAGCGGTGCGGAGCAAACCTTCAGCGTCGGCCCGCTTGAGGAACTGTCGCGGACCTGCGTGGTGATCGCCCCGGCTGGAGCCTACACCGGCGTGGCGGACATCTCCCTCGACGTCCACGCCGATCCTGGCGACGTGACGATTTCCAAGACCGTCCGTTTCCTCGGCCCGAATCCCCAATCCCTCTCCCAACCCCAACCTTGAATCCCATGAATCCCGCCTCCGCATTCCTGTCCCGCCATCCGTGGATCTACGTCGTGCTCGCCTTCATGCTTCTGTTAGGAGCGTGGTCCACACTCATCACCATCGCCGTGAAACACACGCCCCGGGTCATCGAGGTGAAGACCGTGGAAAGCCGTTGATCCGGATGCCGTCATGACCACCGTCGCCGCACTCGCCGCCGGACTCGCCACCAGCCTGCATTGCGCGGGCATGTGCGGCCCCATCGCCTGCGGGCTTGGCACGCTCGCCAGATCCGAGGGTGAACGCCTCACCGCCGCCTCGCTCTATCACGGTTCCCGCCTCGTTTCCTACGGAGTGATCGGCGCAGTGTGCGGTGCCTTGGGCAGGCAGCCGCTCAGGTGGTTCTTCGACTCACCGGCCTCGCTGCTGCCCTGGGTGATGGTGGCCGTCCTGCTGGTGATGGCCTTGGGACTGGACAAAAAGGTCCCGCGCCCGGCCGTGCTGAACCGCTTCACCGCCCGCGCCCGCTTCAAGGCCTGCAAGCTCTCCGCCTACGGCGGTGCCTCGGCCATGGGCCTGCTGACGCCGTTCCTGCCCTGCGGTCCGCTTTATCTGGTGTTCGGCGCCGCGCTGCTCTCCGGTTCGGCGGCGAAGGGAGCCGAGTTCACCCTGGCCTTCGGGCTCGGCACCGTGCCCTTGCTCTGGCTGGCCCAGCACCAGTTCCACCGCATCCGGGCACGCCTCACCCCCCGGGCCATGGGCCGCCTTCGCCGCGGGCTCGCCTTCGCCACCGCCCTGATGCTTGCCTGGCGCCTCCACGGCACCCTGCCTCCTCGCCTGCTGGGCACCGAGCCGGAACCCGCCGCAGTGGAGAAAAAACTGCCGTCCTGCTGCCATTGAAACGCGCCCTCCCGGAGCGTGCGGACAAAGGCGCTCTCGACGGAATGCGGCGGCGATGATACATTCCGTCGCCGGCCGGCCTTCGAGGCCTCCGTTTTCATTGCCAAGCTCCATTCCCGCCCCACGCATGCCCAGACTCGCGTTCCTTATCGTCCTCGCTTCGGCCCTCCCGCTCATGGGCCAGACTCCCGCCCCGGCTCCAGCGCAACGCCCGGTGCTCAGGGCCCTCCCGATCGGCGGTGATGACGATCCGGAATCCCAACCCGTGCCGCTCGGCGCGGAGTCCGTGCAACCTGCGGCAAGCGTCCCGGTCCGCCCCGCCCTTGTTCCCGCAAAACCCGCCGCCGCCCTGCCCGTCGAACCGGTGGTCCCCGCACTCGAAACCACCACCCCGGTCGAGTCCCTGGCCGCCCCCAGTCCGCTGGATGCCAAACCCACCGGCGATGATGCGGTGCGCCTCCAGATTTTCCTCGATGAATCCAACTTCGGCCCCGGCGTGATCGATGGCAAACCCGGCCGCTTCACCGAGCTCGCCGTTTACTCATGGAACGAAGTGAACGGTCATCCCATCAACGACTGGGTAGCCGTCAACACCGCCGCACGCAAAGCCGTGCCCAATCCCCACGCCGTTACCGTCGTCCCGGACGTCGCCACGGCCTGGGTGGATCCCTCGCTGCCCACCAAGCGCTCGCTGCAGGCCACCAAGAAACGCATGAGCTACCGCAGCATGGCCGAGTTCATGTCGGAGCGCTACCACTGCGACGTGCCCTACCTCGTCACTCTCAACGGCGCGAAGAAAATCAACAACCTGAAGCCTCACGACTCGATCCTCGTTCCAAACGTGAAGCCGTTCCTGATCGAGAAACTCACCGGCGCCCGCCACGAGGCACAGGAAGGCCTCAGCCAGCGTCACGTGGTCGTGGACACCCGCATCAACCAGGCCCGCATCTTCGAAGCCGCGCCCGCCGCCCTGGTCGTCGCCGAGCCGGGAACCGAAGCCGTCCAGCCCACCACCCGCGCCAACCGCGGACTGGTCGCGTCATTTCCGATCACCCCGGGCAAGCCGCAGTTCATCAAACTCGGCACCTGGGAGCTGCGCAACATGATCGAGCTGCCCCACTGGCGATACGACCAGCAGCTGCTCGATACCGGCAAGCGCAGCAACAACGCCCTCAACATCCCGCCCGGACCTAACAGCCCGGTCGGCGTGATCTGGAACGGCCTCAGCCGGCCCGGCATCGGCATGCACGGCACCTCGGACCCGGAAACCATCGGCCGCGCCCGCAGCGCCGGCTGCGTCCGCCTCGCCAACTGGGACGCCATCCGCCTGCCCAATCTGATCCGCCCCGGGACCACCGTGGAAATCCGCTGACGAATCGCCCGCACGCCCGCGCGTATCCGTGGCCATGGCATCCAGCCGGTTTTCGCTCAAACGCCTCATCGGCATGGCCCTCGGGATCTATCTCGTGTGCGACGCCGCGACCCATGGCCCGCTTCGCCGCGCCGTCTCCGGTCTTTTCCAAGGTGAGGTATCCGGTCTCGCCGCCCGCGTGCACGGCAGGCCCATCACCCTCAGCCAACTGGAACGCGCCCTCCGCGAGGACCTCTGGCTGCAGGGGAAATCCCCGGAAGCCCTCACGCCGGACCAGCTCAAGACCGCCCGCCAAGCCGCACTGGATTCCCTCATCGATCACGCGCTGCTGCGCAAGGAAGTGGCCGATTCTCCCAAGCCGGTGCAGGTTTCCGATGACGAGCTGAACCAGCGGCTGCGAAATCTGTTAGGCAGGTTCGAGACCAAAGGCCACATGCAGAGCGCCATGAAGGCGCAGGGCATCCCCGGTGAGGCCGCCCTGCGCGACCGCCTCGCCGCGCGCGCCGCCCAGGAGAAGTTTCTTGAATCCGTCACCGCGCAGGCCGCCACCGTGAACGAGGCGGAAGCGCTCGATTGGTTCACCCGCCACAAGGCGGAACTCGCCATCCCGGAGCGCGTCGAGGCACGCCACGTCTTCCTCCCCACCCTGGAACAGTCGCCGGAGGAAGCAAAAGCCAAGCTGGAAACCGCACTCGCCGATCTGGGCGCCGGTCGCAAGGACTTCGCCACCCTCGCCCGTGAGCTCAGCGGAGACCCCGCCACCAAGGACAAGGGCGGTGAGCTCGGCTGGCTCACCCGCGGCCGCCTGCCCGTGGATTTTTCCGCTCCACTCTTCTCGCTGCCCCTCAAGCAGCCCACCCTCGTCCGCACCCGGCTCGGTTGGCACCTCGTGGAAATCACCAATCGCAAACCCGCCGAAGAGCGCTCGTTCGACGACGCCCGCGCCGAAGTGATCGCCGCGCTTCAGTCGGTGAAACGCGCCAAAGCCGTGGATGCCTACCGCACGGAACTGCGCCGGAAACACTCGGCCGTGATCGAACGGTTTCCACTCGATTGAAACCCCGGCGAATCCGCGCGTGTGACGGATGTTTCACATGGCGATTTCGTGACGATGCCCCGCTGGCAGTCCGTGTCCCGAGAGATCAGGAACGGTCCAGCCCGCGCAGATCATGATCGTCAGCCACCGCTACAAGTTCATCTTCATCAAGACCCACAAAACCGCGGGCAGCAGCATGGAAACCGCCCTCGGCCCCCTGTGCGGACCGGATGACATCGTCACACCGATGGAATCCAACGCAGGCACCTCGATCCCGCGCAACTTCCATGAGCCCCATCTGTTAGGGCGGACTTACGCCTCCTCGCGGCTGCTGCGGAAGTGCATCGACCGCCACTCGCCCCTTCTGGGAAACTGGTTCTACGAACACATACCCGCCGTCCGCGTGCGCGAACTCGTGGGCGAGGACATCTGGAACTCCTATCACAAGTTCTGCTACGAGCGGAACCCCTGGGCAAAGGTGGTTTCCTACTATCATTGGAAAACCCTCGGCCAGGGACGCCAGCTGCCGACATTCAAAACCTACGTCACCGAAAAGACCCACCGCCTGCCGCTCGATGCCAGATTGTACTTCGATGGAGGGCAATGCCTGATGGACGAGGTGCTGGATTTCGACACGTTCCATCTCTCCTTCCCCGCCCTCTGCAAACGCCTTGGCATCCCCTACGACGGCGTGATGCCGCGCGAGAAAACCCACATCAGCCGCCAGCCGGTGGATTACCGCGGCTACTATGACGACGAGACCCGCGCGGTCGTCGCCGATTCCTTCTCCCGTGAAATCCGCCTCATGGGTTACGATTGGGAACCCGCCATCCAGGACGCGCCCTCCGCTCTCGCAAGGGCCTGACCTTTCACGCGGCCGCTCATGGCTTGCCGGGCAAGCTCAAGGGGAAGGACTCATCCGCCCGTTCGCCACGCAGCAAGCTGCCGATGCGGCCGCACAAACGCAGATAGTGATCGGAGGGAAGGCCGGGTTCCGCAAGGAAACGGCTCACTCCCACCGGCGGGTCCTGAGTGGTCTTGAAGATCGCCGTGCCTTCATCCATCTCATCAAACATGGCCACATAGACCGCATCGAGTCCGGCCGAGCGCACCGCCCGGGCCTGGCTCCACAGAAAGCGACCTCCACGCCGCGGGATGGCATCGAAGGGAGCCACCTTGCCCCGGCTCGTGCTGAGATTGCTCCAACTGAATCCGGGGAAAACCACCGGCAGGTAGTCGATGCCGCGCGCCCGGCACCATTCGATGTCCGGCTTCAGAACGGCCTCCACCCGCTTTTCCGCGTCCTCCGGTGTGCCGAAGCGTCCCACCGACCACGGGCTCACCACATCCGCCATCATGATGAGATCTAACAACCTTTTGTCCGGGATGGCATCGCGATCCAGACTCCGCCAGTAACACGGAACCCCGAGCATCAGCGAACAGCCCTGCGCTTTGAAAAACCGGATCAAGCCTCCCCACTCCTCCAGGTTTGCCGGACGATCCGAAAAACCCAGGCCCCAGAGCGCGACGAGCGGCTTGCCCCGATGGATGAGATAGCGCTTGTCCGCACCCCTCATGGGGCCCGCCTGCAAGTGCAGCCAATCCCGGCGGAGACTTGGATAGTCATCCACCTTCAAGCCGGAGAGATCATACATCAGCACCCAGCGCCGGCCCTCAGCCTCCGCCGCCCCGCGGCAATGGGCCAGCACCGTATCCTGCGCCGCGCGTGTCTTTGGATCCAGCGTGGCCGTGGCGAAACGCTGCAAGAACACCCCATCAATGCCATACTCGCGCATCCATTGGAAATGGCGGCGCAACGTCCGCCCGTTCATCGAACTGAACACCTCCGCCACTCTTCCATCCGCATGGCGGAATGCCGTGGCCTGCCGTTCCTCCGGCGTCAGCTCGGAAACCTCGGGCCACATCTCGATGTGCGAGTGCCCCGGCTCGAAGCGGCCGTTCACCGCATAATGATGCCAGCCGGCACCCGAGCCATCGCCCTCGCAGCGGAACCACCCCTGATAGCCACACATCACCAGCCCGGACAAGGAATCCAGCGGAGCCGCCAAGGCCCCGCACGTTCCTAACAACCCGCAAAGCATCACAAAAAACCCGGCCATTCCCCGCTTACGCGATGGAATGCCGGGATTTCTCACCACGCGCCAGGCGCGCCGCGGCTCACTTCATCGAGGCGAAGATCTGGAACCGTGAAAATCCTCCGATTTTCTTCATGTGTGCCAGCGGATCCATGGTTCAGAGCGAATCCCCGGTCACCGCAGGAAAGCTCGTCAGGCCCTTCGAGGTGAGCGTGCGCACCATCCGCCGCGACCGACTGGGCAACGACATCTCTTACGATACAGCCGCCCGAACCTAGAACGTCGACTCGGTACAGGTCATGGCCTTCGCCAGCCAGTGCATCGCACAGCACGCCGGAATCCGCTCGGGAGAACGGCGGCACCCGACGCAAACCTGATTCCGCTACGCTCCAGCGGATTCGCGCACGGTGAAGTGCTGGTGCAATCAGCTTCTCGCTTTTAAAGAAGGAGTCTTGCTCACCCTCCAAAATTCGTTTGCTCGTCTCATAAGCACGAGTAGTTTCAAGGTCGAAAATCACCTACTGATGAAAAGATCCATGTATTTGAGCCTTCTTCTGGGCTTATCCGGTATAGCCGCTTCCAGCCCTGGAAGCGCGCAAAGCAAAGATATGGATGGGGACGGTATTACCAACGCCTTGGACCGGGATGTGGACAATGACGGCATCCCGAATGCTGTTGACCGCAATATCGACGGTGGTATCGCCCGGTCCGGACCGATGAAAGGAAAGTGGGTGGGTGATCGCCATAAGAACACGGCTGACCGCAACGTGGATGGAGATTCCAAACCGAATCTGCACGACCCCGATATCGATGGTGACGGTTTGGTCAATGAAAAGGACCGCGATGCCAATGGCGATGGCAGGACTGATCTCGTGGATTTCACGGATGATTTCGGCAATGATTTCTTTCTCACTGACGGGCCGGAAGTCGGCACCCTGCGCAGCGTGGTCAGTGCGGGCCTTGCTTCCCAGCTCAAGCTCGATAAAGCAGGACAGTTGAAAGTGGCGGTGATTTCGACCATAGACCCAGTCGGCACATGGCGTTACCTCACGGTGGATGGAAAAGTCAGTCTCAACGGCACATGGCGTTTTTCCAATGACCTTCAAACCGTCAGCCTGGTGAAATACGATGGTGAAGCTGAGATAAGGATTTATGGGCAGTTCATGAGAGGCCCTCTCACCACTTATTCATGGCAAGCCGGGGAGAAGCCCCAGTTCAATTTCATCGCCCTGACCAAGGACGCAAGCGGAGTGGAGCCTCCCATCGCCGCATTGGACCTCTACCTTGCTGCTTTTGACGATTTTCAACGAAGTGACTTCGGCAATACCGTGGGTTATGCCGGATCCCTGGGTGAATTCACTGGGGTGGATGCTTTCATTTCGCAACAGCGGGAGCTTCTGAGAATCGCCAGCGAAGCCGATTGAGGCGTTACCTTGGAAAGGGCATCCGAAGCTTCCGGATCCATGGAGTTCTGCCAGCTTCTTCTGGATCCAGGAATCCTTCGGTTGGTTGGCAAGCGGTCGATCAACGAGATCGAATTCCGTTGGTCGGCATGACGTGACCGACCAGCTTCGAGGCTGGACATCAGAACTCTCATTCTTTGCAAAGCGACTGATGTCACCAATCAGAGGCTTGCCTCCAATTGGTGTCGTCTTCATCAACTCACAAACACTTGAACCAGCGGATGTAGTAGTGTCGGAGGGTATCAAACTCCGGTGAACGGCTCATAGGATTCCGATGTGCAAACGTTGAGCCGCCAGGCGCGCGGCGCCTCACTTCATCGAGGCGAGGATCTGGTCGGTGAGGGCCTGGACGAGTTTCTCGGCTTCGGGATCGAGCTTGGCGGATGAGGCGGGGGCCTGGTCCGGGATGCGGCAGACGGTGCCGGGGTGGAAGTCCGAGTTGTCGCAGAGTTCGCATTCCTTCCAGTTGGCGCGCTTGTCGTCCATGCCGAGGGTCTTGCGCAGGTTGATGAGCTCCTTGGCCTGGCCGCCGGTGATGGTGAGCAGTTGGCCGCCCTTGAGTTGCGAAGCCACCCAGACGGTTTTGCAGTAGGACTCGACGTTTTCCATCTTCCAGTAAGCGTCTTCGATGTCCTTGCCCCAGGTGATCACGCCGTGGTTGAGCATGAGCACCGCCATGTGATCGACGGCGGCATTGCCAACCACCTCCGCATTGGCGGGGGTGCCGGGGGTTTGATACTGGGCGAGGCCGATCTGGCCGAGGAAGACTTCCGCCTCGGGGATCATGCAGGTGGGCGGCTGCACACCGGCCACGGCGTAAGCGGTGCCGTGCGGCGGGTGGGCGTGGCAGCAGGCCTTGGCCTTCGGCTGGCGCTTCATGATGGCCAGGTGGGTCATGCACTCGGAAGTGCGCTTGTATTTGCCGGCCAGTTGTTTGCCTTCGAGATCGACGAGGCACATCTGCTCGACGGTCATGAAGCCCTTGGAAACGAGGGTGGGCGTGCAGAGCACGAGATTGTCACCCACGCGGATGGTGAGGTTGCCGCCGTTGCCATCGGTGTATTCGCGGGCCCACATGCGCTTGCCGATGTCGACCATGCGCTGCTTGAGCTCGACGATGGCGGGCGAGTGGAAGAAGGCCTCGATCTCGGCCGGGGTCTTGGGATCCTTGCCGGGGGTCCAGTGATACTCGTAGTCCGGAAGGATGGGCTCCGCAGGAGCGGAGGCGGCGGCGGGAGCGGCCTTGGAGGATCCGGCGAGTCCGTCGCGGAGGACATCCTTGGCGGAAGGCGTAAGCACCACCCCGGCGGGGATGTCTGCGGCGGTCTTGCCCGCCTTGAGCAGGGCTTCGATGTCGGCTCCGGTGAAGACTTTCTTTTTCATGGGATTGAGAGTTCTGGGATGGTGGAAAATCGAGAGTTGTGTCGGGGTTTGGAAACCACTGAAGCGCTGAGAACCACTGAGGGAACTGAGAATCGTTGAATGGAATCTGTCAGTGTTTCAGTGGTTGAACGGTTGGCACTTGAGTGGATGTTGTTTCGTCATGAAGCGGGTGGCGCTTGGTAGGAAAGGGAATCGAAAATGGCGACGGTGATGGCGTCGATCGGGATGTCGTAATCAAACGGCGCGGTGGCTTCGGCTCCTTCGACGATGCCGACGATGTCGCCCTCACCGGCACCCAGGTTGTCGTAGGCAACGAGTGAGGATTCCTTGGAGACCGGAGGCGCGGTGTGGCACGCGGTGTTGAAGTGCTCGGTGGCCACCGGACTGCACATCAGCCAGCGGCCCCCTTTGAAGGAGGGGTCTTGCACGTTCAGGGTAACCCTGCCGATGACCTGGGCGATGCGCATTAGTGGGTGGATGCTGAAATGGAAGAGATCTGGAGAAATGGTTGAGGTTTCATCTTTTGTCAGCTTTTCAGCTTTTACTCAATCGATGACTCCCTGGATGAAGTTTCTAACCGGCGATTTCACATCGTGCACGAAGTGACGGGCGGCCACGCCATCGGTGGAGACGAACACCTTGGAATGCATTCCGGCACCAAAGAGATCGATGGCGACCATGGGCGCTCCGGAAGGATTTCCACCGGCATCGAGCGACTGGCAGAGCAGCATCTTGCAACCCTTCAACGAAGGATGGCAGTGGCTGCTGACCGCGTGGCCGACGACGATGGCGGGGATCATTAAGAGAGCCGAGTGAGAAGGGTGAAGTGAGAAGGATTAGATAATCCGCAGGTTTTCGACCAGCACGCAGCGGCGGACGCGGGTGAAGGTCTTGGGAGTGGTGATGCCCTCGCCGGTGGTGGTGGCGATCGAGTAGGAAAGGTAGCCTTCACCACCGAGGCCGAGGCCGGCGACGGAGGCACCGTTCTTCACGAAGATGGTGGTGTCCATTTCCTTGGCCATGTAGGTCATGTGGTCCACGTCCTTGGTGTGGATGATGGCGGAGTGGCGGTAGTTGTGTTCGGCACGCTTGGCCTCGCGGACGGCGGTCTCGAAGTCGGGGCAGGAGACGATCGGCATCATCGGCATCATCTGCTCTTCCTGGACAAACGCGTGGTTGGCATCGGTCTCGGCAAAGAGCAGCTGCGTGCCTGCGGGGATCGAGGCCCCGGCGTGCTCGGCGAGCTTCGAGGGATCCGCACCGACGAGTGCGCGGTTCACCGAGGCATGGGCGCAACCTCCACCCTCACCGGGTTTGAAGGTGAATGCGGCGGCGGTGAGTTTTTCCAACTGCTGGGCATTGATGCGGGCAGCACCGGCCTTGGTGAGTTCCTCGCAGAAACGGTTGAAAACCGAGCCGACGACGAAGACGGCCTTCTCGCCGATGCAGAGCAGGTTGTTATCGAAGGCACCGCCCTCGATGATGCCGCGGGCGGCACGGGCGAGGTCGGCGGTTTCATCCACCACGACGACCGGGTTGCCCGGGCCGGCGCAGATCGAGCGCTTGCCGGACTTCATCGCCGCATTGACCACGGCGGGACCGCCGGTGATGGCAAGAAGCGGGATGTGCGGGTTCTTGCAGATGGCATCGAAGGACTCGAGTGTGGGCTGCTCGATGGTGGTGATGAGGTTGTCGATGCCGAGCTCGCGGAAGATCGCCTCGTTGTAGGCGCGGACGGCCATGGCGGCGCTGCGGGCACCACCGGGGTGGGGATTGAAAACGATGGCATTGCCGGCGGCCACCATGTTGATGACGTTGCCGGTGAGCGTGGGCACCGAGTGGGTGACGGGAAGGATGGCGCCGATGACGCCGAAGGGCGCGTATTCCTCCAGCGTGATCCCGCCATCGCCGCTCATCGCATAGGGTTGCAGCCATTCGGTGCCGGGAACGTTCTTGGTGATGAGCAGCTTGCCGATCTTGTGATCGAGGCGGCCGATCTTCGTTTCCTCGAACTCGAACTTGCCCCAGGGCTCGGCATTGGCGACGGCGAGGCCCTTGACGATCTCGATGACCTTCGCGCGGCCCTGCACGCCGAGTTTCTTGAGACGGAGGTGGGCGTCGTTTGCGGCCTCAGCGGCCTTGGCCACGCAGGTGAAGACCCCGCGCTCGCCACCGCCGGAGGCGGAGGAGACCGCCACGTTGCATCCGCAGCCCGAATTGGCGGCCGGAGCGGAAGTGGCGGCAGGTTTCACCTGACCGTCCGAAAGACGGGCGACGACGGATTCAACAACGGAGCGGAGAAGTTCGGGATCGATGGTTTTCATTCGATGCGGAGATGATTGGAGAGGCGGAGTTTGGGAACCACTGAAGCACTGAGAACCGCTGAGGGAACTGAAAGCAGATGAATCAGATGGGTTTATGAAGGTTGGCGACTCGTTTGATCTGGAGTTTCGCGTGCTTGAAATTGATGAGCAGGCCGATTTCGAGACCTGTGATGTTGAGATAGCCGAGCATCTGGGCGATGTGGGTTTCGTTGAACGCATCCACCACCTTGAGGTCCACGATGACCGTCTCGCGGACGATGATGTCGGGAATCAAATGACCGAGAAAGCGGCCCTTGTAGTGGACAGGGAACTTGGATTGCTGGCTAAACTCGATGGAGCGCTCCGAGAACTCGATGCACATTGCACGTTCATACATCACCTCATCCAGTCCAGGGCGCAGATCCCCGTGCACTTCGGTCGCCGCTGCAATGATCGAAGCGGTCAGTTCCGAGTGCGGGTATTTGGGATCCACGAAATCCTTCATTTCCATCAGTGTCTTCAGAGGTGCTCAGTGCCTCAGTGGTTTCGAGACGTCGATTGCGATTCAAGAATCACCCACCCTTGTAGAGGTTCTTGCCGTGGACCTCGACGCGATCGATGATGGCGATGATGGCGGCATCCACGGGCATGGACTTGAGCCCCTGGGCGGCGCGGGCGGAGCTGCCTTGGCAGAACATCACGAGCTCGCCCTCGCCGGCACCGACGGTATCGACGGCGACGATGGTGTTGGAACCATCCTTGAAACGGGTCGGGTCCTTTTCATCGACGAGCTTGGGGCGGAGCAGGAGGAGTTTCCTGCCCACCATTTGCTCGTCCTTCTTGGTGGCGACGACCTGTCCGATGACTTCCGCGAGGAACATGGTGGTAATGGGTCACCGGTCATGGGCCATCGGTCATCGGTGGAGGACGGGAGTCCAACCCGATGACGGATGACGGATGACCGCTGTCTTATTTCCGCGGGGCGCGGGCGGCGGCGTCTTTCGGGAGCACGCCATCGATGGCATCGTCCGGACGGGCGATGACGTGGGCGCTGATGACTTCGCCACCGGCATCGGAGGCGGCGGCGGCACCGGCATCGATGGCGGCCTTGACGGCGGCGACGTCACCGGTGACGACGGCATTGCACATCGCGTTGCCGATTTGCTTCATCGGACCGGCGAGTTCGACATTCGCGGATTTGAGCATCGCGTCGACGCCGACGACGAGGCAGGCGAGGCCGCGGGTTTCGAGGAGTCCTACTGCTTGTTTGGCCATGGTTTTGGTTGGTTCTAGGTTGAGATTGGAGATATGCGGGGAAATCAGGAGAGCTTGCGGAAGACTTCGCGGGCGAGCACGAGTTCCTCGTTGGCGGGGATGACAAGGACGCGGGCGGCGGATGGATCGGTGGCGATGTCCGCCTCGGTGGCGCGGCAGGCGGCGTTCTTCGCGGGATCGAGATGGAGGCCGAAGCCTTCGAGCCCGGCGCAGACGGCGGCGCGGGTGTCCGCACCGTTCTCGCCGATGCCGGCGGTGAAGACGAGGGCGTCGATGCCGCCCATTTCGAGCATGAAAGCGCCGATCCAGTGGCGGATCGAATGGACCAGGGCATCCACGGCAAGGCGGGCGTCCGGGTTGCCGGATGCGGCGGCCTCGTTGATGTCGCGGATGTCGTTGGAGACACCGGAGAGGCCTAACAGGCCGGACTCCTTGGTGAGCTGGCGTTCGGCCTCATCGAGCGAGATGCCGAGCGTGCGCATGGCGTAGGGGATGGCACCGGAATCGAGGTCGCCCACGCGGTTGTTCTGCGGCAGGCCGCTTTGCGGGGAGAATCCCATGCTGGTGCCGATGGACACGCCGTTGAGGATGCCGGTGACCGAGCTGGAGCCGCCGAGGTGGCAGGAAACCACGCGGAATGGCTTGCCGGAAACGGGCCGAGGACCATCGAGATAGAGGCGACGTGCGATCTCCGCGACGTCCTCACGTCCGCAGAGTTCGGCGGAGCGCTCGGCGATGAACTTGTGGCTCGCGCCGTGGAATCCGTAACGGCGGATGCCAATGTCACGCCAGGCCTTGGGGATGGCGTAGTTGTAGGACGCCTCGCGGGTCCATTGATAGAAGGCGGTCTCGAACAGGGCGACGAGTTTCGCCTTCGGCAGCGACTTCGCGAACTGGCGGATGCCGTTGGCGTATGGCGGATTGTGGGCCGGAGCCACGGCAGCGAAGCCTTCGAGCGCGTCGATGGTCGCCTGATCGGCGATCACGCAGCCGCTGAGGTCCTTGCCCAGCACCGTCTTGAAACCGACCGCCTCGATCTCATCCGGGCTGGCGATGACGCCATCGCGCTGAAGCGTGGCGAGTGCGTCATCGATCACACCGGCATAATCGCTCACCCGCTCGTAGCCGCCCTTGGCCACGACTTCGCCGCCGCTCCCGTCCATGCGGAAGAGGCGGTATTTGAAGGAGGTCGATCCGAGGTTGGCGACGAGGATGAGCATGGGGATGGTCAAGGGTCAGCGGTCATCAGTCACTGGTGAAGAGCAAGCAAGTCATGGAATCTTAACCGATGACCGCTGGCTGTTAACCAATGACATTTCTATCAGCCGAGCCATCCGCCGAGTTTCGACAGATCGTCGTGCGGACGGGGGATGACCTGGACGGAGGAAACCTGTCCGAGGCTGGAGGCGGCGGAGGCGGCGGCGTCGAGGCCGGCCTTCACGGCGGCGACATCGCCGGTGAAGAATCCGGTGACGAGACCGGAGCCGATTTTTTCCCAGCCGGTCATCTTGATGTCCGCGGCCTTGAGGGCGGCGTCGGAGGCTTCAAGGAGGGAAACGAGGCCCTTGGTTTCAAGGATGCCGATTGCTTGTTTGGCCATGGTGGTAAAAGTTTGTTGGTTTTCAGTATTCAGTTTTCAGAATGAAGACTGGGATCAGGCGATGCCGAACTGGCTGAGGAGTTCGGGGTGCGGGCGGGCGATGACGTGGGCGGAAACGAGTTCGCCGACGCGGCCGGCGGCATCGGCACCGGCGTCCACGGCGGCCTTGACGCTGCCGACGTCGCCTTTGACGAGCACGGTGAGGAAGGCCCCGCCGATTTGGATTTGGTTGATGAGGGTGACGTTGGCGGCTTTGGCCATCGCGTCAGTGGCTTCGACGCTGCCGACGTAGCCTTTGGTTTCGATCATGCCGAGTGCTTGGCTCATGGTGGTGTTGGTGTTGGTGTGAGAGTGGTGGGGTTACTTGATCAGTTCGCAGAAAGTGTCCGGTTTGAGGCCGCAGGCGTTGCCTTCGTCGGTATCGATGTGGACCTCGAGCTTGAAGGTGGGATCGACGCGCACGACGAGGTTGTCGAAGGTCATGCCGAGCGGGCCGTGGACCTTGAGTTTCATCTCGTCGAGGTGCTTCACGCCGTAGTAGGCGGCATCGTCCGGGTGCATGTGGACGTGCGGTTGGGCGCGGATCACGCCATCGGGCAGCTCGAAGTAGCCGTTGGGGCCCATGAGCATGCAGCCGGGCGTGCCCTTGATGTCTCCGGACATGCGGACGGGGATGTCGAAGCCGAGGGAGATGGCATCGGTGTAGGCGAGCTCGATCTGGTTGAGGTTCCGGCAGGGTCCGAGGATGCGGAGGTTGGAAATCACACGGCTGCGCGGTCCGATGAGGGTGACGGACTCCTTGGCGGCGTATTGGCCTTCCTGGTAGAGCCCCTTCATCGGGGTGAGCTTGTGCCCGGGCCCGAACAGGGCTTCCACGGCCTCCTGGGTAAGGTGGCAGTGGCGGGCGGAAATGTTCACGAGCAGGGCGTTCGGCGCCTTGGAAGCGGCGGGAAGAGAAAGCCCGAGTTTGGCATAAACCTGTTCGCGCACCATGTGTTCGATGACGGCACGCGGGGTCGAGGAATGGATCGTTTCGGCCATGGGTTGGCTTTGTTTTTCTTGGAATCGATTGACAAGTCAACCCAAAATCCCAAAAATTCCCAACGAAACACAGAAAAATCCCAAAAACATGCTCGCCATCGAACGTCAACGCCGGATTCTGGACCTGCTCCACGCGACGGGATCCCTGCGGACCACCGAGACCGCGGAGACCCTCGGGGTGACGCACGAGACGGTCCGCAAGGACTTCGAGCTGCTCGAAAAGCGGGGCGAGTTGATCCGGATCCACGGCGGGGCGAGCCGGCCGGAGAAGATTCGAGGCGATCTGCCCTTCACCGAGCGGCAGGCGGTGCAACGCGAGGCGAAGCAGGCGATCGCCCGGCTCGCCGCAGGCCGGATCCAGGCAAACGAGACGATTTTTCTCGATGCGAGCTCCACCGTGCTGACGCTCACCGAGTTTCTGCCGGATCTGCCGCTGACGATCCTCACCAACGCGCTCAACGTCCTCACCGCCCTGTCCGACCGGCCGAATCTTGACCTCATGTGCACCGGTGGCCTGTTTGACACCAAGTCCCGCTCGTTCATCGGGCTCACCGCGGAGAAGTCCCTGCAGCGCTACAACATCCACCGCGCCTTCCTCTCCGGCAGCGGCCTGCACCCGGAACGCGGCGTGAGCGAGAGCAACGCCCGCCAGGCGGCCTTCAAGGAGCGCGTGATCTCCTACTCCGAGGACGTCGTCTTCATGGCCGACCACACGAAGCTGGGGCGCAAGGCCTCGTTTTTCTTCGCCGAAACCACGGCCCTGAGCTGCCTCGTCACCGACAAGGAAGCGGACAGCTCCTTCATCGCCGAACTGGAAAGCAAGGGCGTCGAGGTGAGGGTGGAGGCGTGAGGAAACGGAGCGTCAGCGGCAATAAGAGCACCACTTTCCGGTAGCACTCGTTCGCGCCTACGTTAGCAACTCTATAGCATCCGCCAACGACCAATCTAGCAACATCTTTATCCAGTCCGGCGGCGGCGGGCGCGCCAGATAAACGAGATAGAACAAACACGAGGTTCTAGATGCCTCTGAATCTAACAGACTGAAAGCGCCCACCACTTTACGCCCAATACGGGGTCAGATAACCACATTCGCAGCATACCTCGCGGAGGACAGGCGCGACATAAGCTATCCCGCATGGGCCAAGCACAAGCCATGGATCAAACTCATGGGCTGCCACGCCCACCTGCGGCGCAAGTTCTTCGAAGCCACCGAACAATCCCCACGCCTCGTCGCCTGGATCCTGCGCCAGATCGCCCACCTCTATCACATCGAGACGCGGCTTCGCGAAGCCAAAGCCGGTCCAGCCCTGCGTCAGGCCGTCCGCACTGCCGAAAGCCGCATCGTCCACCAGCGCCTTCACAAAGCCATCACCCTGCTGGCCAAGCGTCGGGCCAAGCGCAGCATCCTACCCAAGAGCAAGCTCGGCAAAGCCATCAAGTATGCCCAGCGCCAATGGCCGCAACTCGTACTCTTCCTCGCCTACGGCCGGGTCGAGATCGACAACAACCTCGTCGAGAACGCGATCCGCCCCACCCAACTTGGCGCGAAGAACTGGCTCTTCCTCGGCAATGCCGTAAGCGCTCAACAGGGCACCTCTCGCATTTTTGTCAGAGATGCGAGAGCTATGGCTCCTATGCTACAGCTTCGATAGCTGGCTCTCGTTGGGTTTCCAACCAGACGCATGGCAGCA
>JAIXOR010000065.1 GCA_027486655.1 Verrucomicrobiaceae bacterium
GGGGTGTCAAAGGGGGATTTGACCCGGCAGGGACCGATCCTCCGGGCGGTCCTGCGAATGATTTGCGAATGAAAGGGATCATGAAACGATGAACCATCCCACCAGGAACCGGCATTCTCCCCTCATTCTCACGGACCGCCCGGAGGATCGGTCCCTGCCCTCGCACGGCCTCCGCCAAGCGCTTCTCCGGCAGGGTTCCGGCCAGATCCAGCACCAGCTCAGCCATCTACGGATTGGTATACACAACACCGGCCTCGCGGGCGGGGGAGAGGGTGGAGTCAAGGGCGGTCATGAGCTCATTTCCACAGTTCGCGGGTGGGGCGTCAAAGGGGGATTCGATTTGGCAGGGACCGATCCTCCGGGCGGTCCGGCGAATGGATTGCGAATGAAAGGGATCATGAAGCGATGAACCATCCCACCAGGAATCGGCATTCTCCCTCATTCTCACGGACCGCCCGGAGGATCGGTCCCTGCTCTCGCACGGCCTCCGTCAAACGCTTCTCCGGCAGGGTTCCGGCCAGATCGAGCACCAGTTCGATCATCTACGGATTGGTGACCACGACACCGGCCTCGCGTGCGGGGGAGAGGGTGAAGTGCGGATGTTGAAATGCGAGAACCGACCAGAATGGCTAAACTCCAAGGACCCCCATTCACGGCGACTCAACTAGGGCCTCACTCGCTGTCAGGACCGTCAATGCCTATAGCCGGAACCCCGTTGACGACCTCTCTTGTCAGCGGCGGTTCTGCGAGCGGCGGAGCAGTTCGAAAAAGACCGGTGCGCTGACAAAACGGGTGTCGCGGGCAACGGATTCCCGTGCGACTTTTTCCATGACCTCACGATGCCAGGTCGGGGTGTTCAGAATCGTCCGCAGGATCCGGAACTGAAGACCGGGGCCGACGTTGGCCAGCACCGCGCGCACCGCTTCATCAGGGGATTGTGATTCATGCCCCACATCGCGAACCCAAGCATAAGGAATCCCTTCCGGCGAGACCCCCCAGGGGTTTTGTGACGATTGCGTGCCGATGCCGCCAGGTGAAAACTCCGAGTATCCGGCGAATCCGTATGAATCGATTGTCGGGGCGAAGCCATCGATCACAAAGCCGGTGATTGTCAGGTCGAAACGCTCGAACCATGGCTTGTTATGAGCGATCCAAGCCTGCCAACCATCAGGGATCGAGGGATCGAGGCGGGGTGCCGTCAACATGCCGGGGTTGAGGTAACCGGCACCGTTGTCTCCAGCGATGAAGCTGTCCGCCGCGGTCGCATGGGTGCGGGCATAATCCATGGCATGGGGAGCACGGCGGGCAAGGCTCGGGTTGAACGCCCAGTTCAGAGGAATGGTGCCCCGGGCGGTATCCGCCCACAGTTTCGGGACGAACCGGTTCAGCCACGCGGAGCTGTCGTAGTCGCCGCAATACCAAGTGAAATACTGGCGCGGCAAGACAACTCCAGCTTCGTCTAACAAACCGTCGTTCCGCAGCTTTCCGTCTGTTAGATCGGGCCGCGGCTGCGGATACCTGGCGCGCATCGGGAAATGTTGATAGAACGAGGCGTTCGCCATACCCGAGTAGCCGAGCGCATCCGCATCCTTGCAGCCGTTGTAAGCGGAGAACAGCTTCGTGCATTCCCATTCGCACTGGACCGGGTGCCGCTTGCCGCCGCTGCCAGGCCATTTGCCGTCCGGGCCGACATATTTCCAGGCCCACGGAATGAAGCCGCCGACAGCGAAAATCTTGCCAGCCGCGCGGCGTGACATCGAAGCAAGGATGAGTTGGAGGGTTTCCCGATCAAGGCCCGGTCGTTGGCCAGGGTCGTCCACCGGGGTTTCGTCCGGAACCGGGTTGAGGTCGAAGAAGAAGGCGCGTTTGGCAATGTAGAAATCGTGGTTGGCCAGTGTCGAGTTCCACAGGCTTCCCGGGGCCGGGTGCGGGTGCTTCAGCCACCAGGCATCGAGAAAATAGGCGAGGTCAGTGGCTCCGGATTTGCCGTTATCCAGAAAGTTGGCCAGCGCCCACCGGTAAGCATCGTTCTTGGCGCTGCCGGTCGGCTTGGCTTGTTGGATCACAAATCCGCCCGCTGCCGCTTCGGGAACTTCGAAAACGTCCTTGGGAAATGCACGATGGCTGGCAAGCTGCCGATAAACGCTGCCGGGCGCATCGTCACGGCGGAGCACGAAGCGCCCGGTGGCGGCGGCGACCGTGGCTGCAATGTTAGAGGCGTAGGGCTCCCTCTCCCGATAGAGCGTCACGCCCTGTAGCTCATCGGCGAAAGTTGTTAGCAAATCCTCGACCCCGGTGATTTCAATCACCTTGCGGCCTGCGAGCCAACCTCCCTCTCGGCGCAGCTCCTGCCACCAGAAATCATCGGTTTCCGGCATGCATCTCAGAAACAGTCGTGCGCTGTTGCGGTTGGCGTTGCCCTGGATGGTAGCAGCCACCTGCACGGTATCCCAAGCCCGCCGGGCTTGGTCTGGACAACTGAGATCAGCCTGGTTTAACGACGACAAATCGAGACGATAGATCGGCGGGTCTTCGTCCGCCACTGAAGCTGCGGTGCTCGCGAATGCCGCTATCAAGCACAACACCAGAGCGGAAATTCGAAAGGCCGGAACGGTTCGCGTGGTTGGCATGGGATGGGCAGCGCCATCAGATTGACGCCACCCATTGCAGTGTCAATGCCCTTCAAAGCACCGCCACCCGCCGCCGGCGGCTATTCCTTGCCCACATACCTCTGTCATGCGATTGGTGGTGAAGCATCATTGGCTCCGTAAATCCGCATGGCCTTTGCAAGCTGGGCGGCCAAAAAGCGCGCGAGGTAATCGGGATGTTGAGCCAGCTCGATTTTCCCGAACAGAGGAACCATTCCGCCAATCCCTCAAAGCTTCAATCTCATGTCCCAGGCGCGGCGGTACATGTGGCTCAGGGTCTTCATGTCCGGGGTGGCGAGGAAGAGGTTGACCGATTGGGATTGGTCGATCCACTTCTGGCGGCGGGCGGCGGCGTCCACGATGTATTCGTAGCCGATGCCGAAGACGGTCTTGTGCTTGTGCTAGAGGGCTTCCGGGATGTCCTCGATGGCGTCGAGCTCGCCGTCGAAGTATTTCAACTGGTCGAGCATGTCCTGGTTCCAGTGGCCGGCTTTTTCAGGTCCTTGACGAGCTCGGCATTGAGCACGATGAAATCGCCGGAGAGGTTGGATTTCAGGTAGAGGTTTTTGTAGTTCGGCTCGATGCAGGGCGTGGTGCCCATGATGTTGGAGATCGTGGCGGTGGGGGCGATGGCGAGTGCGGGCGAGGGAATCCAGAGGTAGTGAAGCTCGATTTGGTAACCGAGGCATTTGGCCCTCTCCAGCAGCTTGGCGTGGATGGTTCCGCTCAGTGTGCTTTCGAGTCCGAAGAAGATGCCGGATTCGATGCGGTCATGAATTTCACGAAGCAGTAGCTTGCCTGCCTTGATCGCGAGTTTTTGTGGGTTGAGCGGCGAGAGGCCGCGGGCGATTTCGTCAGCGTGAGGAAGCGCGGTATAGGATCGAGCTGGCGGAGGTAGGAGCGGGCGAAGGTGGTGTTGCCCGCACCATTGGAACCGGCGAAGAGTTAGAGGGTTGGCGGTGAATCCTTCATGAGATGGCCCAAGTTCGAATCACACCGGAACGCAGGCGTGTTTCGCTCTCTCGGTGACCAGCCCGCTGCCGACGAAGAAATCGACGAAGCCTGGCGCGGGCGAGTTCATGCGGTCATTTCGTTGAGAGCAGGGTGTCAAAGGGGGATTCGATTTGGCAGGGACCGATCCTCCGGGCGGTCCTGCGAATGGTTTGCGAATGAAAGGGATCATGAAACGATGAACCATCCCACCAGGAACCGGCATTCTCCCCTCATTCTCACGGACCGCCCGGAGGATCGGTCCCTGCCCTCGCACGGCCTCCGCCAA